>NZ_JBFAHX010000113.1:0-1246 GCF_040654435.1 Streptomyces sp. NPDC050703 | reverse complement strand
ACCACACCCACACCCGTGTCGTTCCACCCCTCCAACACCAACGACCGCTCACCCACACCCAACACATCCACCGCACCCACCCGAACACCCGGAGCCCCCACCACCACCCCCACAACCCGCCCCAACCACTCCGCGAACCGCCCAGCCCACCCCGCCTCAAACACATCGGCAGCCACGATGAGGCGACCGGTCAGGCCGGACGGGGCACCATCCGCGTCGAAGAGTTCGGTCGCCATCACGTCCAGGTCGAACTTCGTGGTCCGGGGACCTGTCAGCTGCTGGGTGGTGATTCCCTCGACTTCCATGCCAGGCAGATCAAGGACTGCCTGTTCGTTGTTCTGCAGGGTCAACATCACCTGGAACAGTGGATGCCGGGCGGCCGAGCGAGTCGGCGACAGCTCCTCCACCAGACGCTCGAACGGCACGTCCTGATGCGCGAGCGCGTCGAAGTTCGCCTCTCGGACCCGCTCCAGGACTTCGGAGAACGTGGGGTCACCGGAGAGGTCGGTGCGTATGACGAGGGTGTTCACGAAGAAGCCGACCAGGTCGTCCAGCGCCTCGTCCGTACGGCCGGCTATCGCCGAACCGATCGGGATGTCCTTGCCCGCGCCCACCCGCGACAGCGTCACCGCAAGGGCTGCCTGCAACACCATGAACACCGTCACACCATGCTCACGCGCCACCTCCCGCAGCCGAACATGCACGTCAGCAGGCACATCCAGCCGCACCGCATGCCCCTCGTGCGAAGCCTCCACCGGACGCGTCCGGTCATACGGCAACGCCAGCTCCTCCGGCACCCCCGCCAGAGCCTCACGCCAGAAACCCACCTGCCGCGACAGCACACTCCCCGGATCGTCCTCCGCGCCCAGCAGTTCGCGCTGCCACAAGGCGTAGTCCGCGTACTGCACCGGCAGCGCATCCCACTCCGGCGCCCGGCCCTCGCATCGCGCCGCGTACGCAGCCGTCAGATCCCGCCCCAGCGGGCCCATCGACCAGCCGTCACCGGCGATGTGATGCACCACGAGAACCAGCACATGCTCATCCGGACCCACAGCGAACAGCCGCGCCCGCAACGGAATCTCAACGCTCAGATCGAAGGCACAGCGCGCCGCCTCCGCCACGACACCCTCGACCTCGCCCGCACTCACCTCGGTGACGGGCAGCTCGAAACCGGTCTCCTCCACCGGAAGGATCCGCTGGTACGGCTCGCCGTCGGCCACCGCGAACACCGTCCGCAGCACCTCAT
>NZ_JBFAHX010000112.1:0-1302 GCF_040654435.1 Streptomyces sp. NPDC050703 | reverse complement strand
TGTGGTGCAGTCCTAGACAGCTCCACCACACCGGAGGTCTTCGCCTTTGATCAAGACCCCCGTGTCAACAACGCTCGTGATCAATACACCTAGGGTGAGGGGATGGCGACGCAGATGATCATTCTCAACGGCGGCTCCAGCGCGGGGAAGTCCGGCATCGTACGGTGCCTGCAGGACGTGCTGCCCGACCCGTGGCTGGCGTTCGGCTGCGACTCCTTCGTCGAGTCGATGCCCGCGAGGATGCAGGCGTCACAGGAGGGCATCGAGGTCGCGGCGGACGGCGCGGTGACCCTCGGCGAGGACTTCCGGACGCTGGAGGAGGCATGGACGGAGGGCATCGTCGCCATGGCCCGCGCGGGCGCCAGGATCATCATCGACGACGTCTTCCTCGGCGGAGCCGCGTCGCAGCGGCGGTGGCTGAAGCGGCTGGACGGCGTGGAGGTGCTGTGGGTCGGCGTGCGGTGCGACAGCGCCGTCGCCGAGGGCCGCGAGGTCGCGCGCGGCGACCGGGCCAGAGGGATGGCGGCGTCGCAGGCCGAACTGGTGCACGACGGCGTGGTCTACGACCTGGAGGTCGACACCACCCGCACCGAGTCCATGGCGTGCGCGCGCACCATCGCGGCCCGGGTGGGCCGGCCGCCGGAGCGATGAGACGGCCGCTGGGCGGGGGGAGCCCGGGCCGCGACGGTGCGCGGACACCCCGCGGCGCCGCCGTGGCTCCCCTCCACAGCGGCGTCGCGGTGACCCTTCCGTTGCCGGGGCGCGCGGGAGTGAGCCCCGGGACAACAGCTCGGAAGGGTCGGAGGGCCGGGCCCGTGTTGTCGGCGCACGGGCCTGGCCAGGCAGGGCCTGAGTGTGTACGGAAAGGCGGATGAAGGGCGAGGCCGGTCGCCGGGGAGAATGCCGTAACGCGTATACCTCCGAGGGGGTGGAGGGCCGAGGACGCGTCCGGGGGCCGGGGACCGTGAGGGGGGGCCGCCACGATGCGGCCGTCGTGCTGCCCCCACCACGCTAGACCTGCGAGGGCCCCGGCGGTATCCGGCAGCGGTACGAGTCCGAGTGCGCCCGTTCCGGTAGGCGCGACACGGGCTCATGGGCCGACACGAGTCGCGCCGCCCCGGGCGCCGCACTGGGGAGGAGCGGTCCTCGCTCCGTCACAGCCGGCGGAAGCGGTAGGCCGGTCCGAAGACCATGTCGGCCAGGACCCCGCCGTCGAGGCCCCAGGGCCCCAGGGCCGCAGGGCCCCCGGCCCTGCGGCTGCCGCGCGGCTGGTGGCACGAGACGTACTCGACCGGCGCCTGC
>NZ_JBFAHX010000111.1:0-1449 GCF_040654435.1 Streptomyces sp. NPDC050703 | reverse complement strand
GTTTCAGAACCAACACAGTGGACGCGAGCAACTGAGGACAAGCCCTCGGCCTATTAGTACCAGTCACCTCCACCCGTTACCGGGCTTCCAGATCTGGCCTATCAACCCAGTCGTCTACTGGGAGCCTTAACCCCTCAAAGGGGGTGGGAATACTCATCTCGAAGCAGGCTTCCCGCTTAGATGCTTTCAGCGGTTATCCTTTCCGAACGTAGCCAACCAGCCATGCCCTTGGCAGGACAACTGGCACACCAGAGGTTCGTCCGTCCCGGTCCTCTCGTACTAGGGACAGCCCTTCTCAATATTCCTACGCGCACAGAGGATAGGGACCGAACTGTCTCACGACGTTCTAAACCCAGCTCGCGTACCGCTTTAATGGGCGAACAGCCCAACCCTTGGGACCGACTCCAGCCCCAGGATGCGACGAGCCGACATCGAGGTGCCAAACCATCCCGTCGATATGGACTCTTGGGGAAGATCAGCCTGTTATCCCCGGGGTACCTTTTATCCGTTGAGCGACGGCGCTTCCACAAGCCACCGCCGGATCACTAGTCCCGACTTTCGTCCCTGCTCGACCCGTCGGTCTCACAGTCAAGCTCCCTTGTGCACTTACACTCAACACCTGATTACCAACCAGGCTGAGGGAACCTTTGGGCGCCTCCGTTACTCTTTGGGAGGCAACCGCCCCAGTTAAACTACCCATCAGACACTGTCCCTGATCCGGATCACGGACCGAGGTTAGACATCCAGCACGACCAGAGTGGTATTTCAACGACGACTCCACGAACACTGGCGTGCCCGCTTCACAGTCTCCCACCTATCCTACACAAGCCGAACCGAACACCAATATCAAACTGTAGTAAAGGTCCCGGGGTCTTTCCGTCCTTCTGCGCGAAACGAGCATCTTTACTCGTAGTGCAATTTCACCGGGCCTATGGTTGAGACAGTCGAGAAGTCGTTACGCCATTCGTGCAGGTCGGAACTTACCCGACAAGGAATTTCGCTACCTTAGGATGGTTATAGTTACCACCGCCGTTTACTGGCGCTTAAGTTCTCAGCTTCGCACGCCCGAAAGCGCACTAACCGGTCCCCTTAACGTTCCAGCACCGGGCAGGCGTCAGTCCGTATACATCGCCTTACGGCTTCGCACGGACCTGTGTTTTTAGTAAACAGTCGCTTCTCGCTGGTCTCTGCGGCCACCCCCAGCTCACGGAGTAAATCCGATCACCAGTGATGGCCCCCCTTCTCCCGAAGTTACGGGGGCATTTTGCCGAGTTCCTTAACCATAGTTCACCCGAACGCCTCGGTATTCTCTACCTGACCACCTGAGTCGGTTTAGGGTACGGGCCGCCATGAAACTCGCTAGAGGCTTTTCTCGACAGCATAGGATCATCCACTTCACCACAATCGGCTCGGCATCAGGTCTCACCCACATGTCATCCGGATTTGCCT
>NZ_JBFAHX010000110.1:0-1478 GCF_040654435.1 Streptomyces sp. NPDC050703 | reverse complement strand
CGTGGCACGGCCCTGCTGCTCCTTGCGCCACGCGGACAACCGCGGCAACACCTCACTCAACGGAGCGTCCGACGACACATCCAACGTACGGGCGAGATCGGTGATGTCACCGTCCTCGACGACTCCCCAGAATCTCGCGTCCACCGGTGACAGCAGCTCGACGTCCACGTCCACCGGGCGCGCGTCCAGCCAGTACCGCTCATGCTGGAACGCGTAGGTGGGCAGGTCCACGTGCCGGGTGCTGTGGCCGGCGAAGAAGACCTCCCAGTCCACCCGGACGCCGCGCACGTGCAGGTGCCCTGCGGCGGTCGTGGCCGCCATGGCCTCCGGGCGGTCGCCGCGCAGCACCGGCACGAAGGCCGCGTCCGGCGCGCACAGCTGCCCCAGCGCGGACAAGGTGCCACCCGGACCGACCTCCACGAACGTGGTCACGTCGTCGTCCACAAGTGTGCCCACGGCGTCGGCGAACCGCACGGCCTCACGCACATGCCGCACCCAGTACTCGGGCGAGGCCAACTCCTCGGCGCTCGCCCGGGTGCCGGTCAGCGTCGACACGATCGGCAGCGAGGGCGCCTCGTACGACACGCCCTCAAGCACCCGGCGGAAACCGTCGAGCATCGGCTCCATCAGGGGCGAGTGGAAGGCGTGGCTGACCTTCAGACGCGACACCTTCCGGCCCGCCGCACGCCACTTCTCCGCGACCGCCTCCACATCGGCGGTGACACCGGAGACGACGACGGAGGTGGGGCCGTTGACGGCGGCCAGGCCGACCGTCTCCGACAGGTCCGGCGTGACCTCCGCCTCGGTCGCCTGGATCGCGACCATCGCACCGCCCGCGGGCAGCGCCTGCATCAGCGCACCCCGCGCCGACACCACCTTCACGGCGTCCGCCAGCGACCAGACGCCGGCCACGTGCGCGGCGGCCAGCTCGCCGATCGAGTGACCGGCAAGCACGTCGGGACGGATGCCCCACGACTCAAGGAGCCGGAACAGCGCCACCTCCACCGCGAACAGCGCCGGCTGCGTCACCCCGGTCTCGTTCAGCGCATCAGCATCATCGCCGAACAGCACCTCACGCACCCGCGGATCACACTCGTCCAATACGGAGTTCAGGGCGCCCGCGAACACCCCGTAACGGTCCGCCAGTTCGCGGCCCATGCCGAGCCGCTGAGACCCCTGCCCCGAGAACAGGAAGGCCAGTCGGCCGGGGGCTTCGGCGACGCCCGTGACCGCGTTGCCGGCCGGGCGGCCCTCGGCCACGGCCTCCAGCGCGGCGAGAAGCTCCGCACGGTCGGCGCCCACCACCACCGCACGGTGTTCATGGACCGCCCGCGAGGAGACCAGCGCGCGGCCCGCGGCCGTCGCCGGTACGTCAGGCGCCTCGTCGGCGAAGGACTTGAGGCGCGCCGCCTGTTCGCGCAGCGCCTCGGCGCTGCGTGCCGAGAGCACCCACGGCACCAGGCCGTCGCCCGCCGGCT
>NZ_JBFAHX010000109.1:0-1502 GCF_040654435.1 Streptomyces sp. NPDC050703 | reverse complement strand
ACATCCCCGGTCCGGTACATCCGCTCACCCGAAGGACCATAGGGAGACGCCACGAACCGCTCCGCCGTCAACCCCGACCGACCCACATACCCACGCGCCAGACCCGAACCCACCACGTACAGCTCACCCGCTACACCCACAGGTACCGGACGCAACTCGCCGTCCAGGACGTACACCTGCGTATTGACGATCGGGGAACCGATACCGGTGCCGTCGCCAGGTGCCAGCGGCGCCGTCATCGTGGCGCACACCGTGGTTTCCGTGGGGCCGTAGGCGTTGATGAACCGGCGGCCCCGCGCCCAGCGATCGACCAGGTCTGTGTTCAGTGCCTCGCCCGCCGACACCAGCGTCGACACGGACGCCAGATCCTCCGTCGCCAGCACGGCGAGAACCGCGGGCGGCAGTGTCACATGGGTCACCTGGTGTCGCGCCACGACGTCGGCCAGTCCAGCGCCCGGCAGCAGCTCCTGCGCGTCGGACAGCACCAGCCGTGCGCCGGTTGACAGGGCCACCAGGACTTCCGACACCGCCGCGTCGAAGCTCACCGACGCGAACTGCAGCATCCGGCTGGTGGACTCCACCGCGAAGCGCTCCGCCTGAGCCGCCACAAGGCTCGCCACGCCGCCGTGCGACACGGCCACTCCCTTGGGCCGCCCCGTCGAGCCCGACGTATAGATGACGTAGGCCAGTTGCCCGGCTTCGCGAGCGGCTTCGGGGGTCGTTGTCGGACCCTCCGCAAGCGCACGCGCCACCTGCGCGGCATCCAGGTCCACGACGTGCGCTGTCGACGCCGGCAGTGCGCCTGCCGCGTCGCCACGTCCGACGACCACCCGTGCACCGCTGTCGGCGAGCATGAACTCAAGGCGATCCGACGGGTACTGCGGATCCAGTGGCACATACGCCGCGCCGGCCTTCAGCACGGCCAGCAGCGTGACGACCAGATCCACGCCTCGCGGCAGGAAGACCCCCACCACCGACTCGGCGCCCACACCCAGACCTCGCAGGTAATGCGCGAGACGATTCGCCTCAGCGTCCAAGCCCGCGTACGTCAGCTCGACTTCGCCGTACGTCACCGCGACGGCGTCCGGAGTGCGAGCCACCTGAGCCTGGAACATCTCAGGTGCCGACTGCTCGGGCAGCTCGGTCGTGGTGTCGTTCCAGTCGTCGAGGATGCGGTTCTGTTCGGTCTCGTCGAGGATGTCGACCGCCGACAGGGAACCGCCCAGGTCGTTCTCCAGCGCGGCGACGAGGTTGTCCAGGCAGGTGTGCAGCAGTCGGCACACGGCCTCGCCGTCCACCGGCCCCACCGCGTCCACACTCAGCCCGAACCGGGAGCCCAGGTCGTCCACCGACACAGCCACGGGGTAGTTCGTCACCTCGCGCACGGACACCGTGCGGATGCCCCGCGGGGCGGTGTCCTCGGCCGTGCGGGGCCTCGCGTCCGGCCGCTGGCTGTGCCGGAAGTTGAACAGTGAGGTGAACAGCGGGCTGCTGCCCTGGAT
>NZ_JBFAHX010000107.1:0-1691 GCF_040654435.1 Streptomyces sp. NPDC050703 | reverse complement strand
ACGGACGAGGGCGTGACCACGTTCGTCGAGGTCGGCCCCGGCGGCACCCTGGCCGCGCTCGGGCAGGAGACCGCGCCGGAAGCGACCTTCGTACCAACGCTGCGCGGCGACCGTCCCGAAGCGGTGGCCGCCACGACGGCGGTCGGCCGGCTGCACGTGTGCGGTGTCGACGTCGACTGGGAGGCGTTCCTCGCCGGTCGGGGTGCTCGGCGCGTGGACCTGCCGACGTACGCCTTCCAGCGGGAGCGCTTCTGGCTGGACACCCCGGACGCCGCCCACGGTGCTGAGCACGTATCGCCGGTGGAGGCACGGTTCTGGGAGGTCGTGGAGGAGGGCGACATCGCGGATCTCGCCCGCACGCTGGGCGTGTCGTCCGACGACCCGCTGAGCGCCGTGCTCCCCAGCCTCTCCGCGTGGCGCAGGAAGCAGCGCGACCGGTCCACGGCCGACGGCTGGCGGTACCGCGTCGACTGGCGTCGGGTGGCCGTGGAGAGCCGGCGGTCGGACGGTGCTTGGCTGGTCGTCGCGGCGGCCGGTGAGGAGCGTGCCGAGTGGGTCGGTGACGCGCTCACGCGCAAGGGCGCGGACGTGCGTGTCCTGCACGTGGACCCGCAAGGCGGTGGATGGGAACGGGAGCTGGGGGAGCCGTCGGGCTTGACGGGCGTGGTCTCGCTGCTGGGGCTCGCCGACGCCGGTGAGTCGACCGTGCCCGCGGGCGTCGCCGCCACCGTCCGTCTGCTGCGGGCGCTCGGCGACGTGGACGTGCCGCTGTGGTGCCTCACGTCGGGCGCGGTCTCGACCGGCACCGACGACACGGTCACCGGGTTCGAGCAGTCGATGCTGTGGGGTCTCGGCCGGGTGGCCGCCCTGGAGCAGCCCGGCCGCTGGGGCGGTCTCGTCGACCTGCCGGAAACGCGGGACGAGGAGACCGGCGACCTGCTGGAAACGTGGGACGAGGGGACCGGCGACCTGCTGGCTTCCGTGCTCGCGGCGGCCGGGGCCAGCGGCGAGGACCAGATCGCGCTGCGCGGCGGCCACGTGCTGAGCCGCAGGCTGACACCCGCCCCGGTGGGCGGGGCCGGCGAGGCGCCCGGCACGGGCTGGTCGCCGCGTGGCACGGTCCTCGTCACCGGCGGTACCGGAGCCCTGGGCGCGCACGTCGCCCGGTGGCTGGCCGGCCAGGGCGCCGCACACCTGCTCCTGACCAGCAGGCGCGGTCCTGCCGCAGAGGGCGCGGACGAGCTGTGCGCCGAACTGACCGCGCTCGGCGCCCGGGTCACGATCGCGGCCTGTGACGCGGCCGACCGGAACGCGCTGGCGGACGTACTCGCCTCGGTCCCCGCCGAGTTCCCGCTCACCGCGGTCGTCCACGCCGCGGGCATCGAACGCTCCGCCGCCCTCGCCGACCTCGACCCGGACGACCTCACCGGGTTCGCCGACGTACTGACGGCCAAGGCCGACGGGGCGCGGAACCTGCACGAACTGCTCACCGGCACACCCCTGGACGCGTTCGTCCTGTTCTCCTCCATCTCCGGTGTCTGGGGCAGCAGCGGGCAGGGCGCGTACGCGGCTGCCAACGCCTACCTGGACGGTCTCGCCGACCACCGCCGGGCCGCGGGCCTGCCCGCGACGGCCGTCGCGTGGGGGCCGTGGGGCGGCGGTGGCATGGTCGCGACCGACGCGCAGGCCGC
>NZ_JBFAHX010000106.1:0-1843 GCF_040654435.1 Streptomyces sp. NPDC050703 | reverse complement strand
GCCGGGCCGCGGGCCTGCCCGCGACGGCCGTCGCGTGGGGGCCGTGGGGCGGCGGTGGCATGGTCGCGACCGACGCGCAGGCCGCCCAGCTGCACCGCTGGGGCCTCGGCACGATGGCCCCGGACGTGGCGGTCGCCGCTCTCGCCTCCGCTCTGGAGCGCGGTGACGGGAACATCGTCGTCGCCGACGTCGACTGGACCCGGTTCGCCGGTACCTTCATGGCGCAGCGCCCGAGCGCACTCCTCGGCGAACTCCCGGACGTGCGGGCGATGTTCGAGGCCGATCCCGCGGAACAGGTCGGCGGCACGTCGGAGCTGGCGCGGCGCCTGGCCGGCCTGGACGAGGCCGAACAGGAGCGCCACCTCACCGAGCTCGTCCGCTACGAGGCCGCAGCCGTGCTCGGCCACGTGTCCGGTGACGCCTTCCCCGCGACGCGCGCGTTCAAGGAGCTGGGCTTCGACTCCCTGACGGCCGTCGAACTGCGCACCAGGCTCCGCGACGCCACGGGCATCGCCCTGCCAGCGACCCTCGTCTTCGACTACCCGACGGCCGCGGCCCTGGCCGCCTACCTGCGCGCCGAACTGTGCGGCGCCGACGCGGCGCCCACCTCCGCGGCCCCGGCCGCTCTCCAGGGCGTGACGGACGAGCCGATCGCGATCGTGTCGATGGCGTGCAGGTTCCCCGGCGGTGTGGCGAGCCCCGAGGACCTGTGGGACTTCCTCAAGGCGGGCGGCGACGCGGTCACGGAGTTCCCGACCGACCGCGGCTGGGACGTCGAGGCGCTGTACGACCCCGACCCGGACTCCGTGGGAACCACCTACCTGCGGTCCGGCGCGTTCATGTCGGACGTCAGCGGCTTCGACGCGGGCTTCTTCGGGATCTCGCCGCGCGAGGCGCTGGCGATGGACCCCCAGCAGCGGCTGCTCCTTGAGACCTCCTGGGAACTCCTCGAACGCGCCGGGGTCGACTCGGCGTCGCTGCGCGGCGAGCGCGTCGGCGTGTTCGTCGGCTCCAACGCCCAGGACTACAGCCTCGTCCTCGGCGGCGCGTGCGAGGACGTGGGCGGCTATGTGGCGACCGGCAACGCGGCGAGCGTGGCTTCGGGCCGCCTGTCGTACACGTTCGGCTTCGAGGGCCCGGCGGTGACGGTGGACACGGCGTGCTCGTCGTCGCTCGTCGCCCTGCACCTCGCGGTGCAGGCGCTGCGGTCCGGCGAGTGCGAGATGGCGCTGGCCGGTGGTGTGGCGGTGATGTCCACGCCGGGAGCGTTCATCGAGTTCAGCCGCCAGCGAGGACTGTCGCAGGACGGCCGGTGCAAGGCCTTCGGAGCCGGTGCTGACGGCACCAGCTGGGGCGAGGGCGTGGGCATGCTGTTCGTCGAGCGCCTGTCGGACGCCCGCCGCAACGGCCACCCGGTGCTCGCGGTCGTACGGGGCTCGGCGGTCAACCAGGACGGCGCCTCCAACGGCCTTACGGCCCCCAACGGCCCCTCGCAGCAGCGCGTCATCCGCCAGGCACTCGCCGGTGCGGGCCTGACGCCGTCCGATGTGGACGCGGTGGAGGCGCACGGTACGGGCACGAAGCTGGGTGACCCGATCGAGGCGCAGGCGCTTCTTGCGACCTATGGTCAGGATCGCCCGGCGGACCGGCCGTTGCTGCTTGGTTCGGTGAAGTCGAACATCGGTCACACGCAGGCCGCCGCGGGTGTGGCGGGTGTGATCAAGATGGTGATGGCGATGCGGCACGGCGTGCTGCCGCGCACGCTGCATGCGGATGAGCCGTCGCCGCATGTGGACTGGTCGGCGGGTGCGGTGGAGCTGCTGACGGAGGAGCGTGGGTGGCC
>NZ_JBFAHX010000105.1:0-1911 GCF_040654435.1 Streptomyces sp. NPDC050703 | reverse complement strand
CGTGGCACGGCCCTGCTGCTCCTTGCGCCACGCGGACAACCGCGGCAACACCTCACTCAACGGAGCGTCCGACGACACATCCAACGTACGGGCGACGTCAGCGAGGTCACCGTCCTCGACGACCTCCCAGAAGCGTGTCTCCGTCGGCGAAAGCTTGTCGGCGCGCTCGCCGGCCGCCGCCTCCAGCCAGTAGCGCTCGTGCTGGAACGCGTAGGTGGGCAGGTCCACCCGCCGGGCGCCGCTGCCCGCGAAGTACGCGGCCCAGTCGACCGCCACGCCCCGCGTGTGCAGGGCGGCCACGGCCGTCACGAGCGCGGCCTCCTCGGGCCGCTCGGCACGCAACGCGGGCAGGAACACCGCGTCGGGCGCACAGCCCAGCCCCAGCGCCGACAGCGTGCCGCCAGGGCCGACCTCGACGAACGTCTCGGCACCCTGTTCACGCAACGCCACGACCGCGTCGTGGAACCGCACGGCCTCGCGCACGTGCCGCACCCAGTACTCCGGCGATGTCAGCTCATCAGCGGTGGCCGGGCGGCCCGTCAGCGTCGACACGATCGGGAGCGACGGCGCCTCGTAGGAGACACCCTCCAGTACCTGCCGGAAGTCGTCGAGCATCGGCTCCATCAGCGGCGAGTGGAAGGCGTGGCTCACGCGGATCCGGGTCACCTTGCGGCCCGCCTCGCGCCACTTCTCCGCGACCGCGTCGACATCGGCGGCGACACCGGAGACGACCACCGAGGTGGGGCCGTTCACCGCCGCGATGCCCACGGTGCCGGTCAGCTCCGGCAGGATCTCGGCCTCGGTCGCCTGGATCGCGACCATGGCTCCACCGGACGGCAGCGCCTGCATCAGGGCGCCTCGCGCCGACACCACCTTCACGGCGTCGGCCAGCGACCAGACGCCAGCCACATGCGCGGCGGCAACCTCGCCGATCGAATGACCGGCAAGGACGTCGGGGCGGACGCCCCACGACTCCAAGAGCCGGAACAGCGCCACCTCGACGGCGAACAGCGCCGGCTGCGTCACCCCGGTCTCGTTCAGCGCGTCGGCGTCCTCGCCGAACAGCACCTCACGTACGCGCGGGTCGAACTCGTCGAGTACGACGTTCAGGGCTTCCGCGAACACCTCGTACCGCTCGGCCAGTTCGCGGCCCATGCCGAGCCGCTGCGAACCCTGCCCCGAGAACAGGAAGGCCAGCAGTCCGCCTGCGACGGTGCCCGTCACCACGCCCGCCGACTGCCTGCCGTCGGCGAGCGCGGTGAGGGCGGTCAGCCGGGTCTCCGCGTCCTCCGCGATGACGACCGCGCGCTGTTCCAGCGACGCCCGCGTCGTCGCGAGGGAGTAGCCGACGTCCACGGGGTTCAGGTCGACCGCGTCGGAGAGCAGCCGTGCCGCCTGTTCCCGCAGGGCCTCGGCGCTGCGGGCCGAGAGCAGCCACGGCACCTGTCCGACCGGACGGGAGTCGACGGCGGGAGCGGTCTCCTCGACCGTCGGGGCCTGCTCGATGATGGTGTGCGCGTTCGTGCCGCTGAAGCCGAACGACGACACACCGAACCGGCGCGGCCGGTCGGTGTCCGGCCAGGCGCGGGGCTCGGTGAGGAGTTCGACTTCACCGGTGGACCAGTCGACCTGCGAGGTCGGCTGGTCGACGTGGAGCGTCTTGGGCAGCACGCCGTGCCGCATCGCCATCACCATCTTGATGACGCCCGCGACACCGGCGGCGGCCTGGGTGTGACCGATGTTGGACTTCACCGAGCCGAGCAGCAGCGGCCGGTCGGCGGGGCGGTTCCGGCCGTAGGTGGCGAGGATCGCCTGGGCCTCGATGGGGTCGCCGAGGGTGGTGCCCGTGCCGTGGGCCTCCATGGCGTCCACGTCGGCCGGGGCCAGCCCCGCGCTCGCCAGGGCCTGGCG
>NZ_JBFAHX010000104.1:0-1969 GCF_040654435.1 Streptomyces sp. NPDC050703 | reverse complement strand
CCACCCCCTGCACCCGCAGATAATGCGCCAACCGATTCGCCCGCACCTCCAACTCCCCATAAGAAACCCCCACACCGTCCTGCACCACCGCCACCACACCCGGCGACACCACCACCCGCTCCTCGAACAAACCCAACACCGAAGACGCCCCGACCGACACCCCCGTGTCATTCCACTCCGACAGCACCCGCCGACGCTCGGTCTCGTCGAGGATCTCCACCGCGCTCAGCCGCAGCTCGGGCTCCGCCAGCAGCCCGTCAAGAACCCTGACCCAGCGGTCAGCGATCGCACGCGCGGTCTCGGCGTCGAAGAGGTCGGCCGCGACCGTCACCGCACCGTGCACCCCCATCGGTACGCCGTCGGCGTCGTACGTCTCGCCGACCATCACGTCCAGGTCGAACTTCGCCGCCGGGCGGGCGGTCGAGAGCAGCTCGACTTCGAGTCCTGGCAACTCCAAGACCGCTTCCGCGGTGTTGTGCAGTGTGAGGACCACCTGGAAAAGGGGGTGCCGGGCCAGCGACCGTGCCGGGGCAAGCTCCTCCACCAGCCGCTCGAACGGCACATCCTGATGCGCGAATGCCTGGAGCCCCGTCTCCCGCACCCGCTCAAGCACCTCGGCGAACGTCGGATCGCCGGAGAGGTCCGCACGCAGGACCAGCGTGTTGACGAAGCAACCGACCAGATCGTCGAGAGCCTCGTCCGTACGACCGGCTATCGCCGTGCCGATCGGGATGTCCGTGCCCGCACCGAGCCGCGACAACGTCACCGACAGCGCCGCCTGCAGCACCATGAAGACCGTCACGCCCTCGGCGCGGGCGGTCTCCACCATCCGCGTGTGCAGCTCCGCGGGCATCTCGAACCTGGCCGAATGCCCCTGATGCGAGGCAGCCACCGGGCGTGGCCGGTCAAACGGGAGACCCAGCTCCTCGGGTGAGCCCTCCAACGCCTGCCGCCAATGTGCGACCTGTCGTGACAGCAGGCTTGCCGCGTCGTCCTCGGACCCCAGCAACTCCCGTTGCCACAGGGCGTAATCCGCGTACTGCACCGGCAACGGCGCCCACTCCGGCGCCCCGCCCGCGCACCGTGCCGCATACGCGGACGTCAAATCACGCGCCAAGGGCCGGGCCGACCATCCGTCGCCGGTGATGTGGTGCACCACGAGAGCGAGCACGTGCTCCTCGGGACCGATTTCGAACAGCCACGCCTTCACTGGAGCCTCGGCCTCGAGATCGAAAGCGTACGAGGAGATCCGAGTGAGCGCGTCAGGCAGTTCGGTGGAGGTGATCCGGTCGGCGGGGAGTTCCCATTCGATCTCGTCCACGGAGAGGACATGCTGGTACGGCTCGCCGTCCACCACCCGGAACACCGTACGAAGCGACTCGTGGCGCACCCTCACGTCACGCAGCGCGGCGGCCAGCGCTGCCCGGTCGAGGCGTCCGGTGAGCCGCAGCGCCAGCGGACTGTTGTAGGTCTGGTTCGGGCCTTCCAACTGGCCGATGAACCAGAGCCGTCGCTGCCCGAACGACAGTGGCACCCGCTCCGGGCGCGCCATCGGTGTCAAGGCCGCACGCGCCTCCCCCGCTTCCGCGAGCCGTGCGGCGAGGCCCGCCACCGTAGGTGCCTCGAAAAGCTCGCGGATCCCCACTTCCACGCCGAGCAGTGTCCTCATCCGGCTCACGAGACGGGTGGCAAGGAGGGAGTGCCCGCCCAGCTCGAAGAAGTCGTCTTCCACGCCGACCGAGGGCAGGCCGAGGACCTGCGCGAAGGCCTGGCACAGGATCTCCTCCCGCAATGACACAGGAGCCCGGCTCGCGTCACCCGTCGTAGCCGCGTACTCGGGGGAGGGCAACGCCTTGCGGTCCAGCTTTCCGTTGCCGGTCAGCGGCAGCCCGGGCAGGACCACCACCGCGGAGGGAACCAGATACTCCGGCAGCCGGGCTGCCAGGAATTCCCGCGTTTGAGTGACGAG
>NZ_JBFAHX010000103.1:0-2003 GCF_040654435.1 Streptomyces sp. NPDC050703 | reverse complement strand
GTCCAGGCGGTCGTGGCCGCGCATCCGGGTGTGGGACAGGCGGCGGTGGTCGTACGCGAGGACACCCCCGACGACAAGCGCCTGGTCGCCTACGTCGTTCCGGCGCGCGGACAAGACGGCGTTCCGGAGGATCTTGCCGGCGAGGTTCGACCCTTCGCAGCCGAGCGGCTGCCGGAGTACATGGTGCCCTCAGCGGTAGTCGTCGTGTCCGAGCTGCCGCTGACGGTGAACGGGAAGCTGGACCGCAAGGCGCTGCCGGCTCCGGAGTACACGGTCGGTGCGGGCCGCGGTCCGGCGTCCTTGCAGGAGGAGATCCTGTGCCAGGCGTTCGCCCAGGTCCTGGGCCTCGACCAGGTGGGGGTCGATGACGACTTTTTCGCGCTGGGTGGGCATTCGCTGCTGGCGACGCGTCTGGTGAGCCGTGTGCGTGCGGTCCTCGGTGTGGAGATGGCGCTGCGGACGCTGTTCGAGGTGCCGACGCCCGCGGGCCTCGCGGCGCGGCTGGGTCAGGCCGACGTGGCACGCCCGGCGCTGGTGGCCGAAGTGCGCCCGGAACGCGTGCCGTTGTCGGCCGCTCAGCGCCGGCTGTGGTTCCTGACGCAGTTGGAGGGACCGAACGCGACGTACAACATCCCGATGGGAGTTCGGCTCACCGGCGAACTGAACCGGGATGCGCTCGAGGACGCGTTGCGGGACGTGCTGGAACGTCATGAGGTGCTGCGGACGGTGTTCGCGGTGGCCGACGGCGAGCCGTACCAGCGGATCCTTCCGGTGGAGGAGACCGGGTTCGAGCTGCCCGTCACCGAGGTCGACGCCGGCGAACTGGCTGGTGCGGTCGCGGATGCGGGGAAGCACGCCTTCGACCTGAGCTCCGAGATTCCGCTGCGGGCGCGCCTGTTCTCCGCAGGTCCGCAGGAGCATGTGCTGGCAGTGGTGGTGCATCACATCGCCAGTGACGGTTGGTCGTCCGCTCCGCTTGAGCGCGATCTGACGTCCGCGTATGTGGCGCGGTGTGAGGGACGGGCGCCGGAGTGGCAACCGTTGGCGGTGCAGTACGCGGATTACGCCTTGTGGCAGCGGAAGGTGCTGGGGGACGACGGCGACCCGGAGAGCGTGCTCTCCCGCCAAGTGGCTTTCTGGCGTGAGGCTCTGGCGGGGGTGCCGGAGGAGCTGGCGTTGCCGTATGACCGGACGCGTCCGGTGGAGGCTTCGCACGAGGGGCATGCGGTGCGGCTGGATGTGCCTGCTGACGTGCATGTTCGGTTGCGGGAGGTGGCGCGTGAGCATGGTGTGACGGTGTTCATGGTGTTGCAGGCGGCGCTTGCGGTGACGCTGTCGCGGGTGGGCGCGGGCAAGGACATCCCGATCGGTTCGGCGATAGCCGGCCGTACGGACGAGGCGCTGGACGACCTGGTCGGCTTCTTCGTGAACACCCTCGTCATACGCACCGACCTCTCCGGTGACCCCACATTCGCCGAGGTGCTTGAGCACGTGCGGGAGGCGGGGCTACAGGCCTACGCGCATCAGGACGTGCCGTTCGAGCGTCTGGTGGAGGAGCTGTCGCCGACTCGCTCGGCCGCCCGGCACCCACTGTTCCAGGTGATGCTGACGCTTCAGAACAACGTGCAGGCGGCCGTCAGCCTGCCTGGCGTACGGGCCGCTGGAGTTCCGGGCGACCGGCTCGGGACGGCGACTGCGAAGTTCGACCTGGACGTGGTGGTCACTGAGGCCTTCGACGCGGATGGCGCCCCCTCCGGCCTGGTCGGTCGACTGATCGTGGCTGCTGATCTCTTCGACCCGGAGACGGCTGAGCGGTTGGTGGGTTGGTTCGAGCGGTTGTTGTCGGGTCTGGTGGCGGATCCGGGTGCGGCGATCGGGAGTGTTGAGGTTATTGGTGAGGTTGAGCGCGGGGTGGTTTTGGGGGATTGGGCTGGTGGTGGTGGGGAGTTTGTGGATGGGGTTTCGGTGGTGGAGTTGTTTGAGGCTCAGGTGGTGTTGCGGCC
>NZ_JBFAHX010000102.1:0-2239 GCF_040654435.1 Streptomyces sp. NPDC050703 | reverse complement strand
CCGCGTTCGTGGAGCTCGCGGTGCGCGCGGGCGACCAGGTCGGATGTGATCTGGTCGAGGAGCTGACGCTTGAGGCCCCGCTGGTCCTGCCCGAGGACGGTTCGGTACGGGTCCAGATATGGGTCGGCGAGGCCGACGATTCGGGGCGGCGCGAGCTGACCTTCCACTCCAGCACGGATGACACCGAGGACGGCCGTGCATGGAGGCGGCACGCCATCGGTGTGCTGAGCGAGGCCGGCCGTTCTGGCGGGACTTCGCTGGTGGAGTGGCCTCCCGTGGCCGCGGAGGCCATCGGCCTGGAGGAGTTCTACGACGGTCTGGCGGAGCTGGACTTCGGTCACGGCCCGGCGTTCCGCGGGCTGCGGTCGGTCTGGCGCAAGGGCGACGAGGTGTTCGCCGAGGTCGCGCTGCCGGACGGCGTACGCATGGACGGATTCGCTCTGCACCCGGTGCTGCTCGATGCGGCGCTGCACGCGACCGGGCTCATGGATGGCGACACCGAGGGACTGCCGTTCTCGTGGTCAGGTGTGCGGCTGCACGCCTCGGGCGCGACGGCGCTGCGAGTACACCTGGCACCTGCGGGAACGGACGGAGTGGCGCTCACGGTCGCAGACGCTTCCGGCGCTCCGGTCGCGACCGTGGACTCAGTGGTGCTGCGCCCGGTGTCGTCGGAGCAGTTCGCCTTCGCCGACGGGGGTCGGGACGACGCGCTGTTCGGCGTCGACTGGGTGCCGGTTGCCCTGGTCGCCGGGGACGATGCCCCCACGGTCCAGTGGACCGATCTGGAAGCGCTGGCGGCTTCGGTGGAGCTGCCGGACTACGTTGTTCTGCCGTGCCCGGTGATTGCTGCCTCTGACGTGATCGCCGCCGCGCACGAGGCGGCGCACTGGGCGCTGAACGCGGTGCGGACCTGGCTGTCGGATGAGCGGTTCGCGGCGTCGCGCCTGGTCATCGCCACCAAGGGGGCGGTCACCGCCACGGTCGATGACGCCGTGTCGAATGTCGCGCAGGCGGCTGTGTGGGGTCTGGTGCGTTCCGCCCAGTCGGAGAACCCCGACCGGTTCGTGCTGGTCGACCTCGATGAGGACACGGCGTCGGTGGATGCCCTGCCGTCCGCGCTGGCCACGGGCGAGCCGCAGTTGACGGTCCGGTCCGGTGGCATACGCGCGCCCCGCCTGGCGAGGGTCCGGACGCTCGACACGGACGCCCCGGGCTTCGAGTTCGGTGACGGTGCCGTGCTCGTCACGGGCGCGACGGGGACGCTCGGCGGTCTCGTCGCCCGGCACCTGGTCACTGAGCATGGCGTGCGGAACCTGCTCCTGGTGAGCAGGCGTGGTGCTGCTGCCGAGGGTGCCGAGGCTCTGCGCGAGGACTTGGTCGCGTCGGGCGCCGAGGTGACCTTCGCAGCCTGTGACGTGGCCGACCGCGAGGCCCTGAGGGATCTGCTGTCCGAGCACCAGGTGTCGGCGGTCATCCACACCGCAGGCGTACTGGACGACGGCACGATCGGTTCACTCACCCCCGAGCGGATCGACACCGTCTTCCGGCCCAAGGCCGACGCGGCCTGGCACCTGCACGAACTGACCCGCGACCTCGACCTGGACCTCTCCGCGTTCGTACTCTTCTCCTCGGTGGCGGGCATCCTCGGCGGCCCCGGCCAGGGCAACTACGCCGCCGCCAACACCTTCCTCGACGCCCTCGCCCACCACCGCCGAGCCGCCGGCCTGGCCGCGACCTCGCTCGCCTGGGGCCTCTGGGCCTCGTCCGACGGCATGGCGGGCAGCCTCGACGAGGCCGACGTACGCCGCATCACCAGCGGCGGCGCGATCCCGATCGGCGCGGCCGAGGGCCTGGCGCTGTTCGACGCGGCGGGTTCTGCCGGGCGTGCCGCGCTGGTGCCGCTGCCCCTGGACCTGCCGGTGCTGCGTCGGCAGGCGCGTTCTCAGCCGGTGCCGCACATGATGCGCGGTCTGGTGCGGGGCACCGTGCGCAGGGCGGTCGAGTCAGGCCGTGCCGTCGCGGGCTCTGCGCTGGCGCAGTCGCTGGTGGGTCTGCCGGTGGCGGAGCGGGAGAAGGTGCTGCTGGATCTGGTGCTGGGGCATGTGGCCGTGGTGCTGGGCCACAGTTCGGCGCAGGCCATTGCGGCCGACCGCGCGTTCCGGGAGCTGGGTTTCGACTCGCTCAGCTCGGTGGAGCTGCGCAACCGGCTCAATGCCGCGACGGAGCTGGTGCTGCCGGC
>NZ_JBFAHX010000101.1:0-2783 GCF_040654435.1 Streptomyces sp. NPDC050703 | reverse complement strand
CTGGTGCACGAGCACGCGCCGCTGACGCTGGCACAGCAGGCCAGCGGCATCCAGGGCAGCAGCCCGCTGTTCACCTCACTGTTCAACTACCGGCATGGGCGGCGCCCGCAGGCAACCCCGGGTCCGGATGCTGACACCGCCACACGGGGCATCCGCACGGTGTCCATGCGCGAGGTGACGAACTACCCCGTGACCGTGTCGGTCGACGACCTGGAGTCCCGGTTCGGGCTGACGGTGGATGCCGTCAGATCGGTGGACGGCGAGGCGGTGTGCCGACTGCTGCACACCTGCCTGGACAACCTCGTCGCCGTACTGGAAGGCGACGTCAACGGTCCGCTGTCAGCTGTCGACATCATCGACGAGGTCGAACAAGGCCGACTCCTGCAGGACTGGAACGACACGACGACGCAGGTCGGAGCGACGACGGTGCCCGCGCTGTTCGCGGCCCAGGTCGCGCGCACTCCTGACGCCGCGGCTGTGGCCGTCGACGACGCGGAGCTCTCCTACGCCGAGCTGGACGCCCGAGCGAACCGGCTGGCGCGACTCCTCGCGGCCAACGGGGTGGGTCCTGAGATGGTGGTGGGACTCGCGCTGCCGCGGTCGGCCGATCTGGTCGTCTCGATCCTGGCGGTGCTGAAGGCGGGCGCGGCCTACCTGCCCATCGATACCGACTACCCGGCGGATCGCATCGCGTACATGGTTGACGACGCAGCCCTGGCCTGCGTGATCACCACCCCCACTGCCGCCGCATCCGGACTGCTCGCGACGACGAACATCGTGCTGGGCGAGCCCGGCACCGAGGAGCAGCTGGCCGGCCTGTCAGGTGAGAACCTCACGGACGCCGACCGCAACTGCCCCCTCGTCCCGGCCCACCCGGCCTACATCATCTACACCTCGGGCTCTACGGGGCGTCCGAAGGGCGTGATGATCACACAACGGAGTGTGGCGGACTACCTGCGGTGGTGCGGTGCGAACTATCCGGGGTTGCGCGGGGCGGCGGGCCTTCATTCCTCCGTCGCGTTCGACCTGACGGTGACATCGTTGCTGGGGCCGCTGGTGGTCGGCGGGTGCGTGCGCGTGATCGGGCTGACCGAGAGCGCGGACGTACGTGAGGCGCTGTCGGCCGAGCCGGGAGTCACCTTCCTGAAGGTGACTCCTAGTCACCTCGCGCTGCTGGGCGACCTGGCACCGGAACATCAGCTCTCCGGCGACCTGGTCGTGGGCGGAGAAGCCCTGCCGGTCGAGGTGGTCCGGCGCTGGCGTCGCGCCAACCCCGCCGCCACGGTCGTGAACGAGTACGGCCCGACGGAGGCGACCGTCGGATGCATCACCTACTCCATCAGTCCCGCGGATGCCCGTTCCGCCGCTGACACGGTGGATGACGGCTCCGCGGACGCGGGAGTGCCGATCGGTGTGCCCGTCGCGAATGTGCGGGCATACGTTCTGGACGGCGCGCTGCGACCGGTGCCGGTGGGTGTGGCGGGCGAACTGTACGTGGCCGGCGAGCAGCTGGCCCGTGGCTACCTGCGTAGGCCGGGGCTGACCTCGGAGCGGTTCGTCGCATCCCTGTACGGGAGTTCGGGCGAGCGGATGTACCGGACCGGAGACGTGGTGCGGTGGTCGGCGGAGGGCCGACTGGAATACCTCGGCCGTGGAGATGAGCAGGTCAAGATCCGTGGGTTCCGGATCGAGCCGGGCGAGGTCCAGGCGGTCGTCGCCGCACATCCGGCGGTGGGGCGGACAGCGGTGATCGCGCGGGAGGACGCCCCTGGGGACAAGCGCCTGATCGCCTATGTCGTTCCGGCGCGCGGACAGGATGACGTTCCGGAGGGCTTTGCCGACGAGGTACGCGCCTTCGCGGCCGACCGGTTGCCCGCCTACATGGTGCCGTCAGCAGTTGTCGTCATGTCCGAGCTGCCGCTGACGGTGAACGGCAAGCTGGACCGCAAGGCGCTGCCCGCTCCCGAGTACACGGCCGGCGCGGGCCGTGGTCCGGTGTCGTTGCAGGAGGAGATCCTCTGCCAGGCGTTCGCGCAGGTCCTCGGCCTTGACCAGGTCGGAGTCGACGACGACTTCTTCGCACTCGGCGGGCATTCGCTGCTCGCTACGCGTCTCGTGAGCCGCGTGCGTGCGGTCCTCGGTGTGGAGATGCCGCTGCGCACACTGTTCGAGGTGCCGACGCCCGCGGGCCTCGCGGCGCGGCTGGGCCAGGCAGACGTGGCGCGCCCGGCGCTGGTGGCAGGAGCGCGTCCGGAACGGATTCCCTTGTCGTACGCCCAGCGTCGGCTGTGGTTCATCGACCAGCTGGAAGGACCGAGTTCCACCTACAACCAGCCGGTGATGCTGCGGCTGACCGGCGAGTTGGACCGGCAAGCGCTCGAGGGGGCGCTGCGGGATGTGGTGGGGCGCCATGAGGTGCTGCGGACGGTGTTCGCGGTGGCCGACGGGGAGCCGTACCAGCGCATCCTTTCGGTGGAGGAAGCCGGCTTCGAGCTGGCCATCGCCGAGGTGAGCGCGGACGAGGTCAACGGCATGGCGGCGGAAGCGGCACAGTACGCCTTCGACCTGAGCGCCGAGATTCCGCTGCGGTCATGGCTGTTCGCCACGGGTCCTGAGGAGCATGTGCTCGTGGTGGTGGTGCACCACATCGCGGGCGACGGCTGGTCGATGGGGCCGCTGGCCCGGGATCTGACGTCCGCGTATGCGGCGCGTTGTGAGGGTCGGGTGCCGGAGTGGGTGCCGTTGCCGGTGCAGTACGCGGATTACGCGTTGTGGCAGCGGGA
>NZ_JBFAHX010000100.1:0-2921 GCF_040654435.1 Streptomyces sp. NPDC050703 | reverse complement strand
GTGGTGCTCGGCGCCCCCGCCGGCCTGGGCCTCGACGTCCTCACCGCCGGGCTGAACGCCGTACTGGACACCCACGCCATGCTGCGGGCCCGCACCGTCCCGGGGAAGCCCGAGCTGATCGTGGGCGAGCCGGGGTCCGTGGACCCCGCGGCCCTGGTCCTGCGCGTCGACTCGGCGGAAGCGGGGGCCGAGGCCGGTGGCGTGGAGGCGGTGGCGCGCGAAGCCGCACGGCGGCTCGACCCGGCCGCCGGGGTGATGGTCCAGGCGGTATGGGTGGACCCCGGCCACGGCCGGCCGGGCCAAGTGGTGTTCGTAGCCCATCACTTGGTGGTGGACGGGGTCTCCTGGCGGGTCCTGGTGCCGGACCTGGCCGCCGCCTGCGAGGCGGCAGCCGCCGGACGCGCGCCGCGCCTCGACCCGGTCGGGACCTCGTTCCGCCGCTGGGCGAAGCTGCTGGCCGCGCAGGCGACCGGCCGACGGCGCGTCGCCGAGCTGGAGGACTGGCTGAAGCTGCTCGGCACGGCCCACAGCCGGCTCGCGGAGCGGGAGCCCGACCCGGACGTCGACACCGTACGCACCCTGCGCCGCCGCTCGTGGACCGTACCGCCCGCCCAGGCCGAGACGCTGCTGACCCGGACGCCCACAGCGTTCCACTGCGGCGTGGACGACGTGCTCCTCGCCGCGCTGGTAGGAGCGCTCGCGCACTGGCGGCCGGACGCCGTCCCCGGCGGGGCCGGGGTCCTGGTCGACGTCGAAGGGCACGGCCGGGAGCCGATCGCGGATCTGGACCTGTCGCGCACGGTGGGCTGGTTCACCAGCGCGCGTCCTGTGCGGCTCGACCCGGCGGGGGCGGACCCCGCGGAGGTCCTGGCGGGTGGCCCCGCGGCCGGCGCGCTGGTGAAGGCGGTCAAGGAGCAGGTGCGGGCGGTGCCCGGCGACGGGCTCGGTCACGCGCTGCTGCGCCACCTCAACCCCGGCACCGCCCCGGCCTTCGACGGCCGGCCCGCCCCGCAGGTCAGCTTCACCTACATGGGCCGGTTCACCGCCGCTGCCGAAGCCACCGACGCCGGTGGCGCCGCCGAAGCCATGGATGTCGCCGACGCCACCGGCACGGCCGGGCGCCGGGCGGACGGAGCGTGGCAGATGGCCGCGGGGAACGCCATCGGCGGCACGGTCGACCCCGGGACCCCGCTGCGGCACCTGCTCGACGCCGGAGCGATGGTCCGGGACACCTCCGGGGGCCCCGAACTCACGGTCACCGTCAGCTGGCCCGGCCGGCTCCTCGCCGACACCGAAGCCGAACGGCTCGGGCGCGCCTGGGTGGACATGCTCGGCGGCCTGGCGGCGCACACGGTGACTCCCGCCTCGGGCGGACACACACCCTCCGACTTCCCGCTCCTCGACCTGGCCCAGGACGAGGTCGACGAGTTCGAACACCTCGACTGAACGCCGCACTCGACCCAATGCGACCCACCCGATGTGACCGATCCGACGACTCGACCGATTCGGCTGTCGTGACTGACCCGGCACCTTGCCGCCATGAGGAGACAGAACGATGACCCGATCCCTTGTCGAGGACGTCTGGCCGCTCTCGCCGTTGCAGGAAGGTCTGCTCTTCCACGCCGCCTACGACGACGAGGGACCGGACGTCTACCAGGGGCAGCGGACGCTGGAGCTGGCCGGGCCGCTGGACGCGGACCGGCTGCGACGGTCGTGGGAGGCGCTGCTCGCCCGCCACGGCGCGCTGCGGGCCGGTTTCCGCGGCCGGAAGTCGGGCGAGACGGTGCAGGTCATCGCGCGCGAGGCGGCGCTGCCGTGGCGCGCGGAAGACCTCTCGCACCTCGCCGGGCCCGACGCCCTGGCCGAGGCACGGCGGCTGGCCGAGGGCGAGCGGTCCCGGCGCTTCGACCCGGCGGTCGCGCCCCTGCTGCGGTTGCTGCTGATCCGGCTCGGCGAAGGACGGCACCAACTGGTGCTCACCAGTCACCACGTCGTCATGGACGGCTGGTCCATGGCGGTGCTGTTCAACGAACTCCCCGCCGTGTACGCGGCGGACGGCGCGACCCACGGCCTCCCCAGGACGACGTCCTACCGGGACTACCTGGTGTGGCTCGGCCGGCAGGACAAGGAGGCGGCGCGGGCGGCCTGGCGCGAGGAACTGGCGGGGGCCGACGAGCCGACCCTGGTGGCACCGGCGGACCCGGCCCGTACACCCGTGGCCCCCGAGAGCCTGGTCATCCGCCTCTCGGCGGAACTGACCCAGGGGACGACCCGACTGGCGCGGAGTCTCGGCGTCACGGTGAACACGGTCGTCCAGGGCGCGTGGGCGCTGCTCCTCGCACGCCTCGCCGGACGCACGGACGTGGTGTTCGGGGCGACCGTGGCGGGCCGCCCGGCGGAACTGCCCGGCGTGGAGTCGATGGTGGGCCTGTTCATCAACACCCTGCCCGTACGGGTACCGCTGGACGGCGCGCAGACCGTGGCGCGCATGCTGGCCGCCCTCCAGGACCGGCAGGCCGCGCTCATGGCCCACCAGCACCTCGGCCTCTCCGAGATCCAGAAGCTGGTCGGCTCCGGAGCCGTCTTCGACACGATCGTGGTGTACGAGAACTACCCCCGCCCTCCGCAGGAGGAGCCCGCCCCGGACGCCTTCACCATGCGGCCCCTCGGCGAGGAGGAGGCCGCCCACTACCCGCTCACGCTGGTCGCGGCCCCCGAGGGCGACCGCATGGCCGTCAAACTCGACCACCGCCCCGACTTGTTCGACCACGCCTTCGCCCAGTCGGTCGTCGAGCAACTGGTCCGGGTCCTTGAGCAGATGGTGGCCGATCCGTCGGTGCCGGTGGGCCGGATCGATGTGGCGGGCCCTTCGGTACGTGACCTGGTGAGGGATGTCTGGAACGCGACGGCGGCGCCGGTGG
>NZ_JBFAHX010000099.1:0-3018 GCF_040654435.1 Streptomyces sp. NPDC050703 | reverse complement strand
CCCCCGCCAGCCCCGCCACCGACGGCGCGCCGAACAACTCCCCGATCCCCACCTCCACGTCGAACACGGCCCGCACCCGCGCGATCAGCCGCATGGCGAGCAGTGAATCGCCGCCCAGGTCGAAGAACCCGTCATCGGCGCCCACCCACTCAAGGCCGAGCACTTCGCCGAACAGACCGCACAGGATCTCCTCGGTCTGCGTACGCGGCTCCCGGCCCGACGTGCGGGCGGTGAAGTCCGGTGCGGGCAGCGCGGCGCGGTCCAGCTTGCCGTTCACCGTGAGCGGCAGTGCGTCCAGGACGAGCACGGCCGCCGGGACCATGTGCTCGGGGAGGCGCAGGGCGGCTTCGGCGCGGATCTTCCGTGGGTCGATCTCGTGCCGCGCCTCGGGCACGAGGTAGGCGACCAGGCGCCGGTCGCCGGGCCGGTCCTCGCGCACGACCACGACGGCCCGCCTGACCTCGGGGCGGGCGGACAGCGCCGCCTCGACCTCGCCCGGCTCCACCCGGAAGCCGCGGATCTTCACCTGCTCGTCCGAGCGCCCGGCGAACAGCAACTGGCCGTCGGCCGTCCATCGGGCCAGGTCACCGGTGCGGTACATCCGCCCGCCCGCGCCGAACGGGCACGCCACGAACCGCTCCGCCGTCAGCCCCGGCCGCCCCACGTAGCCGCGTGCCACGCCGGGCCCCGCGATGTACGCCTCGCCGACCACGCCCGGGGCCACCGGGCGCAGGTGGGAGTCGAGTACGTGGAGCCGCACGTTCCCGAGGGGGCGGCCGATCGGCGGCGGTTCGTCGCTCGCCGTGATCCCGGGGGCGACCGGTCCGGCCGTGGCCATCACGGTCGCCTCGGTGGGCCCGTAGGTGTTCCACACCCGCGCGCGCCGTGTCCACCGGCTCGCCAGGTCCGCGGTCAGCAGTTCGGCGCCGAGGACCCAGTCGGCCACGCCGGGCACGGTGTCCGGGTCGAGCACGCTCAGCAGGGACGGTACGACGCTCGCCGTGCTCACCCCGGCCGCGGCGATCATCCGCGCGAGGGCCGCGGGTTCGGCGCGTTCCGTGGCCGACGCGACGGCGAGCGTGCCGCCCGCGGTCAGTGTCGCCGCCACGTCGAGCACCGCGGCGTCGAAGCTGAACGACGCGAACTGGAGCACGGTCACGCCCTCGGCCACGCCCAGCGCGGGCCGCATGGCCTCGGCGAGGTTCGCCACGCCGCCGTGGGCCACGGCCACGCCCTTGGGGCGCCCCGTCGATCCGGACGTGTAGATCACGTAGGCGAGTTGATCGGGCAGCGGGGTCGTGCCGAGGGGGGCGGGGGACGCCGCCGCCCACGCGGCCCCGGTTTCGGCCTCGTCCAGCGCCACCGTCTTCGTCACCGACCGCGCCGCCACCGGCAGCCCGGCCACGGTGGCGGCCGTGCCGAGGACCACCCGGGCGCCGCTGTCGGCGACCATGAAGGCCAGCCGCTCCGCCGGGTACTCGGGGTCCAGCGGGACGAACGCGCCGCCCGCCTTCCACACCGCCAGCTCGCCCACCACCATGTCGACGCCGCGCGGCAGGCACAGTCCCACCCGGTCCTCGCGGCGGACACCGAGTCCCCGCAGGTACCGGGCGAGGCGGTTCGCGCGCGCCTCCAGTTCCCCGTACGACACCGCGTCGGCACCGCACCTGACCGCCATCGCGTCGGGCGAGCGGCGTGCCCGTTCCGCGAACAGTTCGGGGACCGACGTGCCCGCGCTCACGGCCGCCGGGTCGTTCCAGCCCTCCACGAGCCGGGCGCGTTCGGCCTCCGTCAGGACGTCCACGTCACTGAGGCGGATGTCCGGGTCGGCGGCGACCTGGTCGAGGACGCGCACCAGGCGCTGGGCCAGCGCGCCGGCGGTGTCCTCGTCGAACAGGTCGGCGGCCAGGAGGACGTCACCGTCGAGGCCGGCGGGCGCGCCCTGCTCGTCGCGCCGCTCGGTGAGGGTCACCGCGAGGTCGAAGCGTGCGGCCGGCGCGGCCACCGGCAGCGCCCGCACGCGCGCGCCCCGCAGCCTCCACTCCGGTTCGGGCACGTTCTGCAGGGCCAGCATCACCTGGAACAGCGGGGTGCGGGACAGCGAACGGGAGGGATTCAGCTCCTCCACCAGCCGCTCGAAGGGCACGTCCTGATGCGCGTACGCCGCCAGATCCGTCGCCCGCACCCGCTCCAGCAACTCCGCGAACGTCGGATCACCACTGAGGTCCGTCCGCAGGACCAGGGTGTTCACGAAGAAGCCCGCCAGCTCCTCCAACGCCGCCTCACCCCGCCCGGCCACCGGCGTACCCAACGGAACATCCTCGCCCGCGCCCATCTTCGCCAGCAGCACCCCCACCGCCGCATGCACCACCATGAACATCGTCGCCCGGCCACGCCCCGCCAGCTCCACCAACCGCGCATGCGTCCCCGCACCCGCGGCCACCGGCACCAACCGCCCCTCGAAACTCGGCACAGCCGGCCGCGCCCGGTCCACCGGCAGCGCGATCTCCTGCGGCAACTCCGCCAACGCCGCCCGCCAATACGCCAGCTGACGACCGCTCACACTCCCGGGGTCCTCCAGCTCACCCAGCACCTCACGCTGCCACAACGCGTAATCCGCGTACTGCACCGCCAACGGACCCCACCCCGGCGCACGCCCCTCACACCGCGCCGCATACGCCACCTCAAGATCCCGCGCCAACACCCCCATCGACCAACCATCGACCGTCACATGGTGCGCCACCACCGACAGCACGAACCGCTCCGCACCCACCTCCAACAACCGGACACGCCACGGCAGATCAACCCGCAGATCGAAGCCCACGGCCAGTTCCCCGGCGAGCGTCGATGCCAGCTGTTCCTCGTCCGTCCGCCCCACGGTCAGGGGCGGGTGGCCCTCGTCGCCCGCCAGCACCCGCTGGCTGGGGACGCCGTCGCGGTCCGGGAACACCGTCCGCAGACTCTCGTGCCGGTCCGCCACATCACCCAGCGCCGCCTCCAGCGCGGCCACGTCCAACG
>NZ_JBFAHX010000098.1:0-3059 GCF_040654435.1 Streptomyces sp. NPDC050703 | reverse complement strand
AACGCGGCACCCGGCAGCAGCACCGAACCCCGCACCACATAGTCGGCGAGCCACGGGTGCGTCCGCACCGACAGCCGTCCCGTCAGCAGCACACCATCCGTGCCGCCGAGGGTGACGGTCGCACCGAGCAGCGGGTGCTCGGCGGCACCGAGCCCGGCCGCCGCGACGTTCCCGATCACCGGCAGCACGTCGGGCCAGAAGTGCTCGCGCTGGAACGCGTACGTCGGCAGGTCGATCCGGCGTGCCCCACGGCCCGCGAAGAACGCCGCCCAGGCCACCTGCACGCCGCACACGTGCAGGTGACCCGCGGCCGTCGTCGCAGCCGCCGCTTCCGGCCTGTCGGCACGGAGCACCGGTACGAAGGTCGCTTCCGGCGCCGACTCCTGGCCCAGCGCGCACAGCGTGCCGCCGGGGCCGATCTCGACGAACGTGCCCACGCCCTCAGCGACCAGGGCGTCAACTGCGTCGGCGAAGCGAACGGACTCGCGCACGTGCCGCACCCAGTACTCCGGCGAGGCCAGCTCCTCGGCGCTCGCCCGGGTGCCGGTCAATGTCGACACGATCGGGAGGGCGGGCGCCTCGTAGGACACCTCGTCGAGCACCCGACGGAAGCCGTCGAGCATCGGGTCCATCAGGGGTGAGTGGAAGGCGTGGCTGACCTTCAGCCGGGACGTCTTGCGGCCCGCCGCACGCCACCTCTCCGCGACCGCCTCGACGTCGGCGGCGACACCGGAGATGACGAGAGAGGTGGGGCCGTTGATCGCCGCGATGCCGACCGTCTCCGACAGGTCCGGGGCGATCTCGGCCTCGGACGCCTGGATCGCCACCATCGCACCGCCCGCGGACAGCGCCTGCATCAGCGCACCACGCGCCGACACCACCTTCACCGCATCCGCCAACGACCACACACCCGCCACATGCGCGGCGGCCAGCTCGCCGATCGAGTGACCGGCAAGGACGTCGGGGCGGACGCCCCACGACTCCAAGAGCCGGAAGAGCGCCACCTCGACGGCGAACAGCGCGGGCTGGGTGACACCCGTCTCGTTCAGCGCGTCGGCGTCCTCGCCGAACAGCACCTCACGCACCCGCGGGTCACACTCGTCCAGTACCGAGTTCAGAGCCTCGGAGAACACCGGGTACTGGTCAGCCAGTTCGCGTCCCATGCCGAGCCGCTGCGAACCCTGTCCCGAGAACAGGAAGCCCACCCGGCCGGGCTCGTCAGCCGCTCCCGTGACCACGGCGCCGTTGGTCCGGCCCTCCGCGAGGGCAGTCAGCGCGGCCAGGAACTCGGACCGCTCATCGGCCACGATCACCGCGCGATGGGTCAACGCCGACCGCGTCGTCGCGAGCGAGTAACCGACGTCAACAGGCTCGTGGTCGTCCGCCACGGACAGCAGACGCTCTGCCTGTCCGCGCAACGCGGTCTCGTCGCCCGCAGAGATCACCCACGGCACGAGTCCGCCGTCGCGCCCGGGCTCCGGAGCCTCCTCCCGCTCAATGGCGGGGGCCTGCTCGATGATGGTGTGGGCGTTGGTCCCGCTGAAGCCGAACGACGACACACCGGCCCGCAGCGGCTGACCGGTCTGCGGCCAGGGACGCGCCTCCGCCAGCAGTTCCACGGCACCCGTGGTCCAGTCGACGTGGGGCGACGGCTCGTCGACGTGCAGCGTGCGCGGCAGCACGCCGTGCCGCATCGCCATCACCATCTTGATCACACCGGCCACGCCGGCGGCAGCCTGCGTGTGTCCGATGTTGGACTTGACCGACCCGAGCAACAGCGGTTCTCCGCTGCGGTCCTGGCCGTAGGTGGCGAGGAGCGCCTGCGCCTCGATCGGGTCACCGAGCTTCGTGCCCGTGCCGTGTGCTTCGACCACGTCCACGTCGGCCGGCGCCAGCCCCGCGCTCGCCAGGGCCTGGCGGATGACGCGCTGCTGCGAGGGGCCGTTGGGGGCCGTCAGGCCGTTGGAAGCACCGTCCTGGTTGACCGCCGAACCGCGGACGACGGCGAGGACCTGGTGGCCGTTGCGGCGGGCGTCGGAGAGACGCTCGACGAACAGCATGCCGACGCCCTCACCCCACCCAGTGCCGTCGGCGCCGGCGGCGAACGCCTTGCACCGCCCGTCCATGGCGAGGCCGCGCTGGCGGCTGAACTCGATGAACGCACCCGGGGTCGACATGACCGTCACACCACCGGCCAGCGCCATCTCGCACTCGCCGGACCGCAGCGCCTGCACCGCCAGGTGCAGGGCCACCAGCGACGACGAGCACGCCGTGTCCACCGTCACCGCCGGGCCCTCGAAGCCGAACGTGTACGACAGGCGGCCCGAAGCCACGCTCGCCGCGTTGCCGGTCGCCACATAGCCGCCCACGTCCTCAGCGGCTCCGCCGAGCACCAGTCCGTAGTCCTGCACGTTGGAGCCGACGAACACGCCGACGCGCTCACCGCGCAGCGACTCCGGGTCGACCCCGGCTCGTTCGAATGCCTCCCAGGAGGTCTCAAGGAGCAGCCGCTGCTGCGGGTCCATCGCCAGGGCCTCGCGCGGCGAGATCCCGAAGAAGCCCGCGTCGAAGCCGCCGACGTCGGAGAGGAAGGCGCCGGACCGGGAGTACGAGGTGCCCACCGAGTCCGGGTCGGGGTCGTACAGGGACTGGAGGTCCCAGCCGCGGTCGGCCGGGAACTCCGACACCGCGTCCTCGCCCGAGAGCAGCACCCGCCACAAGTCCTCGGGGCTGGTGACGCCGCCGGGGTATCGGCAGGCCATCGCCACGATCGCGATCGGCTCGTCGGTGGCGCCGGAAACCCCGGTGGGAGCGGAGGGGACCGTCATGTCCGCGCCGGACAGTTCGGTGCGGAGGTAGGCGGCGAGTACGGCGGCGTTGGGGTAGTCGTAGACCAGCGTCGCGGGCAGCGCGACACCCGTGGCCTCACTCAGCCGAGCCCGCAGCTCCACCGCCGTCAGCGAATCGAAGCCCAGCTCCCGGAACGCGCGGGACGCCGAGAACGCATCCCCCGACACGTGACCGAGCACCGCGGCCGCCTCATAGCGGACCAGCTCGGT
>NZ_JBFAHX010000097.1:0-3140 GCF_040654435.1 Streptomyces sp. NPDC050703 | reverse complement strand
ACATCCCCGGTCCGGTACATCCGCTCACCCGAAGGACCATAGGGAGACGCCACGAACCGCTCCGCCGTCAACCCCGACCGACCCACATACCCACGGGCCACCTGCACACCCGCCACATACAGTTCACCCGCAACACCCACCGGAACCGGCTGCAACGCACCGTCCAGCACATACACCCGCGTATTGGCCACCGGAGCACCGATCGGCACCGACCCGCCCACCTGCCCCGGCACACACCCCCACGACGTCACATCAACCGACGCCTCCGTCGGACCATACAAATTGTGCAGCTCCACACCCTCAAACCGGTCGAAGAAATTCCTCTGCACCGGCAAAGACAATGCCTCACCCGAACAGATCACCCGACGCAGATCCCCACAACCCGCCGCCGAAGGCTCCGCCAAGAACGCCTCCAGCATCGACGGCACAAAATGCACCGTCGACACCCGCTCCTCCCGAATCACACCCGCCACATACGCCGGATCACGATGCCCACCAGGCCGCGCCACCACCAGCACCGCACCATTCAGCAACGGCCAGAAAAACTCCCACACCGAAACATCGAAACCAAACGGAGTCTTCTGCAACACCCGCTCACCCGGCACCAGCCCAAACCGCGACTGCATCCACTCCAACCGATTGACAATCCCACCATGCGCAACCACCACACCCTTAGGACGACCCGTCGACCCAGAAGTGAACAGCACATACGCAGGATGCTCCGGCGCCACCCACACCTCCGGCGCCACCCCCGAATACCCCGCCACCTCAGCCACCACCGCCGGATCATCCACCACCACCCGCACCACATCCCGCGGCAACCGCCCCACAAACCCACCCGACGTCACCACACACACCGCACCCGCATCCCCCAGCACCCCAGAAATCCGCCCCACCGGATACTCCGGATCCACCGGCAAATACGCCCCACCCGCCTTCAACACCCCAAGCAACCCCACCACCAAATCAACGCCACGCTCCAAACACACCGCGACCACCGACTCAGCACCAACACCCCGCTCCCTCAAACAACGCGCCAACCGATTCGCACGAACATCCAACTCCGCATACGAAACCTCAACACCCTCAAACACCACCGCCACCGCATCCGGAGTACGCACAACCTGAGCCGCAAACAACTCAGGCAACGACGACCCCACCACCGGAACCGAAACCCCGTTCCAACCCACAAGAAGCCTCTGACGCTCATCAGAAGCAAGAACCTCGACCGTGCTGATCCGAGCTGTGGGGTCCTCGGCCAGTACCGACAGCACACGGATCCAGCGGCTCGCGAGCTGCCTGGCGGTCTCCTCGTCGAAGACGTCGGCCGCTACCGTCACCACGCCGCGCACACCGGCCGGCGCCCCCTCGGCGCCGAAGACCTCGGCAGCGGTGACCTCCAGGTCGAACTTGGCCGAGGGAGCACCGCCCGCCATGCGGGACGTCTTGTTCCCGGACAGATCCAGCTTCGCCGCGCCGGCGTTCTGCAGCGTCAGCATCACCTGGAACAGCGGGTGTCGCGCCAGGGAACGGGCCGGTGCGAGCTCCTCCACCAACCGCTCGAACGGCACGTCCTGGTTCTCGAAGGCACCGAAGGTCGTTTCCCGGACCCGCTCCAGGACATCGGCGAACGTCGGGTCGCCGGCGAGATCGGTGCGTATGACCAGCGTGTTGACGAAGAATCCGACCAGGTCGTGCAGCGCCTTGTCGGTGCGTCCCGCGATGGCCGAACCGATCGGGATGTCCGTGCCCGCACCGAGCCGGGACAGCGTCACCGCGAGCGATGCCTGGAGCACCATGAAGAGGCTCATGCCACGCTCACGTGCCATGACGGTGAGCCGCTCGTGCGTGGCGGCCGGGATCTCCAGTTCGACCTGGTGTCCTTGGTAGGAGCGGACGGCGGGCCGCGGTCGGTCGGTCGGCAGCGACAGCTCCTCGGGGATCCCCTTCAGGGCTTCGCGCCAGTACTCCATCTGCTGTGCGAGCACGCTGTCCGGGTCGTCCGCCTCGCCGAGCAGTTCCCGTTGCCACATGGCGTAGTCGGCGTACTGGACCGGCAGGGGTTCCCATCCGGGTTCCCGGCCCTCGCACCGCGCCGCGTACGCAGTCGACAGGTCACGCGCCAGCGGCCCTGCCGACCAGGCGTCCCACGCGATGTGGTGCACCAGCAGGACGAGCACGTGCCCTTCCGGGCCCGCCGCGATCAGGCCGGCCCGGAAGGGGATCTCCGTGGCCAGGTCGAAGGAGTGCCGCGCTGTGCGGGCCACGGTCTCCTTCAGCTGCTCCGGAGCCACATCCGCGACAACCAGCTCGAACCCGGTCTCCTCGACCGGAAGGATCCGCTGGTGCGGCTCGCCGTCGGGTGCGGGGAACACCGTCCGCAGTACCTCGTGCCGTCCGAGAACGTCCCTCAGCGCTGCTTCCAGCGCCTCCTGGTCGAGCGCCTCGGGGAAACGCAGCACGGTGGGGTTGGTGTAGGTCGTGCCGGGTCCCTCCAGCTGTGCCAGGAACCACAACCGACGCTGGGCGAACGAAAGCGGGATCATCAGGACTCCTCCTGGCTGCGCATCGGCCGCAGCGCGGGCCTAGCTTTATGACGGCTATTACCTTGCTTTGCGAGCCAGGCCGCGAGACCGGCCGGCGTCGGGGTGCGGAAGACCGCCCTGATGGGCAGTTCCGCACCCAGTCCCTCCCGTACTTCGCTGGTCAGCCTGGTCGCCAGTAGCGAATGCCCACCCATTGCGAAGAAGTCGTCGTCCACACCGACGCGGGGCAGGCCCAGGACCTGTGCGAAGGCCTGGCACAGAATCTCCTCCTGCGGTGTGGCCGGGCCACGGCCCGCACCCGCCGTGTACTCCGGAGCGGGCAACGCCTTGCGGTCCAGCTTCCCGTTCACCGTCACCGGCAGCTCGTCAAGGACCACCACCGCCGAGGGCACCATGTACTCCGGCAGCCGGTCGGCCGCGAAGGTACGCACCTCACCGGCGATACCGTCCGGCGCCGCGTTCTCGCTACGGACCGGGACGACGTACGCGATGAGTCGCATGTCGCCGGGGGTGTCCTCGCGTACGACCACCGCCGCCTGCCCCACACCCGGATGCGCGGCCACGACCGCCTGGACCTCACCCGGCTCGATCCGG
>NZ_JBFAHX010000096.1:0-3238 GCF_040654435.1 Streptomyces sp. NPDC050703 | reverse complement strand
CCGCGTTCGTGGAGCTCGCGGTGCGCGCGGGCGACCAGGTCGGATGTGATCTGGTCGAGGAGCTGACGCTTGAGGCCCCGCTGGTCCTGCCCGAGAACGATTCGGTACGGGTCCAGGTGTGGGTCGGCGCCGAGGACTCCTCCGGCCGCCGTGAGCTGACCTTCCACTCCAGCACGGACGACACCGACGACGGCCGCGCGTGGACGCGGCATGCCACGGGTGTCCTCGGCGCGGGCGGGCGCTCCGGCGCGACTGCGCTGGGGGAGTGGCCGCCGACGGGTGCGGAGGCCGTCGACCTGGAGGGTCTCTACGCCGGTCTGGCGGAGCTGGGCGCGGAGTACGGCCCGGTGTTCCGGGGCCTGCGGTCGGCCTGGCGCAGGGGCGACGAGGTGTTCGCCGAGGTGGCGCTCCCGGAGGGGGTGAAGGCCGACGGCTTCGGTCTGCATCCGGCGCTGCTGGACGCGGCGCTGCACGCGACCGGGCTCATGGATGGCGAGGCCGAGGGACTGCCGTTCTCGTGGTCGGGTGTGCGGCTGCACGCCTCGGGCGCGACGGCGCTGCGGGTGCGGCTGACGCCCGCGGGGCCGGACGGAGTGTCGCTGGCGGTGGCGGACGGGGCGGGCGCTCCGGTCGCGACCGTGGACTCGCTGGTGCTGCGCCCGGTGTCGTCGGAGCAGTTCGCCGACGGGGGTCGGGACGACGCGCTGTTCGGCGTCGACTGGGTGCCGGTTGCCCTGTCCGCCGGGGACGACGCCCCCACGGTCCAGTGGACCGATCTGGAGGCGCTGGCGGCTTCGGTGGAGCTGCCCGACTACGTTGTTCTGCCGTGCCCGGTCACTGCTGCCTCCGACGTGATCGCCGCCGCGCACGAGGCGGCGCACTGGGCGCTGAACGCGGTGCAGACGTGGCTGTCGGATGAGCGGTTCGCGGCGTCGCGCCTGGTCATCGCCACCAGCGGGGCGATCGCCGCTACGGCCGACGATGACGTACGAGACCTCGCGCAGGCGGCGGTATGGGGCCTGGTGCGCTCTGCCCAGTCGGAGAACCCCGACCGGTTCGTGCTGGTCGACCTCGACGAGGACACGGCGTCGGTGGGGGCGTTGGCGTCGGCGCTGGCCACGGGCGAGCCGCAGATGGCGGTGCGCTCCGGTGACGTACAGGCGCCCCGCCTGGCGAGGGCCCGGACGTCCGAGGCAGACGATTCCGGCTTCGAGTTCGGTGACGGTGCCGTGCTGGTCACGGGTGCGACGGGGACGCTCGGCGGTCTCGTCGCCCGGCACCTGGTCACTGAGCATGGCGTGCGGAACCTGCTCCTGGTGAGCAGGCGCGGTGCTGCCGCCGAGGGTGCCGAGGCTCTGCGCGAGGACTTGGTCGCGTCGGGCGCCGAGGTGGCCTTCGCGGCGTGCGACGTGGCCGACCGTGACGCCGTCGCGGCGTTGCTGGCCGAGCACGAGGTGTCGGCCGTCGTCCACACGGCGGGTGTACTGGATGACGGCACGGTCGGTTCGCTCACCCCCGAGCGGATCGACACCGTCTTCCGGCCCAAGGCCGACGCGGCCTGGCACCTGCACGAACTGACCCGTGACCTGGACCTCTCGGCGTTCGTACTCTTCTCGTCCGCTGCCGGTGTCTTCGGTGGCGCGGGCCAGGGCAACTACGCCGCCGCCAACGCCTTCCTGGACGCCCTCGCCCAGCACCGCCGCGCCGCCGGGCTTGCGGCAACGTCATTGGCGTGGGGCCTGTGGGCAGACGCGGACGGCATGGCGGGCAGCCTCGACGAGGCCGACGTGCGCCGCATCACCAGTGGTGGTGTGATCCCGATCGGCGCGGCGGAGGGCCTGGCGCTGTTCGACGCGGCGGCCTCCACGGGGCGTGCCGCGCTGGTGCCGATTCCGTTGGATCTGTCGGTGCTGCGTCGGCAGGCGCGTTCTCAGCCGGTGCCGCACATGATGCGTGGTCTGGTGCGGGGCACCGCGCGTAGGACGGTCGAGGCAGGCCGTGCCGTCGCGGGCTCTGCGCTGGCGCAGTCGCTGGTGGGTCTGCCGGTCGCGGAGCGGGAGAAGGTGCTGCTGGATCTGGTGCTGGGGCATGTGGCCGTGGTGCTGGGCCACAGTTCGGCGCAGGCCATTGCCGCCGACCGCGCGTTCCGGGAGCTGGGTTTCGACTCGCTCAGCTCGGTGGAGCTGCGCAACCGGCTCAATGCCGCGACGGAGCTGGTGCTGCCGGCGACGCTGGTCTTCGACTATCCGACCCCGGCCGCCCTGGCGGCACACCTCGGTGCCGAGCTGCTGGGCGGGGTGGTCGATGTCGTGGCCGACGACTCGGTGGCGATGGTCGCGGACGAGCCGATCGTGATCGTCGGGATGAGCTGCCGCTTCCCCGGCGGCGTACGCTCCCCGGAAGATCTGTGGCGTCTGGTGTCCGAAGGCGGCGACGCGGTGTCGCCGTTCCCCACGGACCGCGGCTGGGATGTGGACTCGCTCTACGACCCGGACCCCGAGCAGTCCGGCACCACATACACCCGCATGGGTGCCTTCTTGGACGGTGTCGCGGACTTCGACCCGGCATTCTTCGGCATCTCGCCCCGCGAGGCGCTGGCCATGGACCCGCAGCAGCGGCTGCTCCTTGAGACGTCCTGGGAGGCCTTCGAGCGGGCGGGCATCGACCCCGAATCGCTGCGCGGCGGCCGGTCCGGCGTCTTCGTCGGTACGAACGGCCAGGACTACGCGGCACTGCTGATGGCCGCCCAGGAGGAGGTCGAGGGCTACGCCGGCACCGGAGTCTCGGCGAGCGTCATCTCGGGCCGCCTGTCCTACACGTACGGCTTCGAAGGCCCCGCGGTAACGGTGGACACCGCGTGCTCGTCCTCGCTGGTGGCGCTGCACCTGGCAGCGAACGCCCTGCACCAGGGCGACTGCGAGCTGGCGCTGGTCGGTGGCGTGTCCGTGATGTCGACCCCGGGTTCGTTCATCGAGTTCAGCCGGCAGCGCGGCCTCGCGGCTGACGGCCGCGTCAAGGCGTTCGCCGACGCCGCCGACGGCACCGGCTGGGGCGAGGGCGTCGGCATGCTGCTCGTCGAGCGCCTCTCCGACGCCCGCCGCAACGGCCATCAGATCCTCGCGGTGGTGCGCGGTTCGGCGGTGAACCAGGACGGCGCGTCCAACGGCCTGACCGCGCCGAACGGTCCCTCGCAGCAGCGCGTCATCCGCCAGGCCCTGGCGAGCGCGGGGCTGGCCCC
>NZ_JBFAHX010000095.1:0-3286 GCF_040654435.1 Streptomyces sp. NPDC050703 | reverse complement strand
GACATCTGCTCGTCGGCGACCGCGCCGCGCGTGTAGGCGTCGATGACCCAGTCGATCTGCTCGTCGCTGAGCTCGCCCCGCCTCAACCAGCTGAGGCGGCCGCACCACCGCTCAGGAGGTCTCCGGCCTCCGCATGCGCCGCAGCACGGGCCTGGTGCTCGGCCGTGCGCGTTCCTGGTCGGCGAGCCAGCTCGCGAGTGCGGCCGGGGTGGGCGTGGTGAAGACCGCCCGTATCGGCAGTTCCTCGCCGAGCACCGTGCGCACCCGGCTCACCAGGCGCGTGGCGAGCAGCGAATGACCGCCGAGTGCGAAGAAGTCGTCGTCCACTCCGACCACGGGCACCTTCAGCACCCGTGCGAAGGCCTCGCAGAGGATCCGCTCCTGCTCCGTGGCCGGTTCCCGGCCCGTCACCGTCGGCGCGGCGACGTCCGGATCCGGCAGCGCCACGCGGTCCAGTTTGCCGTTGACCGTCAGCGGCAGCGCGTCGAGCACCACGACCGCCGAGGGCATCATGTACTGCGGCAGGGTTCTCGCGACGTGCTCCCGCACCGTGCGGCTCAGCTCGCTGCCGTCGGCCTCCGCCCGGTCGCCCGCGGGGACGACGTAGGCGACGAGGCGCCCTTCTCCCTCGGCGTCCGCGCGGACCATCACCACGGCCCGGGCCACGGCGGGATGGCCGGCCAGTACGGACTCGATCTCCTCCGGCTCCACCCGGAAGCCGCGGACCTTCGCCTGCGCGTCCGCGCGCCCGGCGAACTCCAGCCGGCCGTCGGCCGTCCGCCGCACCCGGTCGCCCGTCCGGTACATCCGCTCACCGGCCCACGCGTAGGGGCATGCCACGAACCGCTCGGCCGTCATATCGGGCCGCCCCATGTACCCCCGGGCCAGGTTGGCGCCCGCGACGTACAGTTCGCCGGCTACGCCGACCGGCACCGGGGCGAGCCGCTTGTCCAGGACGAGCGCCCGCACGCCTTGAATCGGACCACCGATGTCCGGGACATCGCCCTCCGCGATGGCCTGGGACATCGTCGCGCACACCGTCGTCTCCGTCGGTCCGTACGCGTTGATCAACCGCCGCCCCGGCGCCCAGCGCTCCGCCAGCTCCCTGCCGAGGGCCTCACCCGCCGACACCAGTGTCGACACCGGTGCCAGGTCCTCGGGCGACATCTCGGCGAGGACGGCCGGCGGCAGGGTCACGTGCGTCACCGCGTGACGGGCCAGGACCCCCGCCAGGCCAGGCCCCGGCAGCAGTTCATCCGCTTCCGCCACGACCAGGCGGGCGCCGGACGACAACGCCACCACCACGTCCGATACCGCCGCGTCAAAGCTCAGCGACGCGAACTGCAGCAAGCGGCTCGACGCATCCACGGCGAACCGGTCCACCTGGGCGGCAGCCAGGTTCGCAAGGCCGGCGTGCGACACCGCCACGCCCTTGGGCCGCCCCGTCGAACCAGATGTGTAGATCACGTACGCCATCTGGTCGGGCACTCCGACAACGCCGACAGACGTCACCGGGGCCGTCTCCAGGGCGGCCGTCACTTCCGGATCGTCCAGGTTCAGTACGCGCGGACCCGGTACGGAGAAGCGACGCGTCAGTTCGCTCCGCCCGACGACGACACCGGCTCCACTGTCCGAGAGCATGAACGCGAGACGCTCGGCCGGGTACTGCGGATCCAGCGGCAGATACGCCGCACCCGCCTTCCATACGGCCAGAATCGAGGCGATCGCCTCGACGCCGCGCGGCAGACACAGACCCACGACGGACTCCGAGCCGACCCCGTGCTCCCTCAGCCGGTGCGCCAGACGGTTGGCGCGCTTGTCGAGTTCCGCGTACGACACCTCGGTCGTACCGGCGACGACCGCCACCGCGTCGGGCGTCCTCGCCACCTGCGCCTCGAACAGCTGCGCCGCCGTCTCCGCGGCGACCGGCGCGTCCGAGTCGTGCCACTCTGCCAGGGCCCGCCGCAATTCGTGTGCGGGCACCACGTCGACCGCGTCGAACCGCGTCTCGGGGGCCCCTTCGAGCACGCTCACCAGATTGCCTACGCAGGTGTGCAGCATGGAGCAGACGGCTTCGGCGTCCACGGAGGCCACCGCGTCGACCGTCAGTGAGAATGCCGAACCGCGATCGTCCACGGCCACGGCGACCGGGTAGTTGGTGCGTTCCCGAGTGAGCAGCACGCTGACTCCCTCAAGGAGGCTGCCGTCGGTCCGCTCCGGCGCCTGGGCCGCGGTCTGGTGGTGCCGGTAGTTGAAGATCGAGCTGAAGAGCGGGCTGCCGCCCGGCACCCCGCTCACCCGCTGCGCGAGCGCCAGCGGCGCGTGCTCGTGCACCAGCAGCTCCGCCAGCTGGTCCCGCAGTCCGACCAGCACGTCGTGTACCCCGGACGGCCCCACACGCACACGCACCGGGAGGGTGTTGATGAAGGGGCCCTGGACTCGATCGGCTCCGGCTCCCGCGTTCATCCGTCCGAACAGGACGGTGCCGAACACCACGTCGTCCTGGCCGCTGATCGCCGCGAGAACGCGGCCCCACGCCAGATGGAACAGGGTGGCCGGGCTCACGCCGAGCGACCGCGCCGTCCCGCGTATCCGACCGGCCAGCTCTTCATCGACGGACCACCGCGCGCGGTCCGCGTCGAGGCCGTCGCCGTGCACGTCGACCAGGCCGTACGGGGCGGTGGTCTCCTCCACGTCACCGAGCAGCTCAACGAAGTGGCGCTCGTGCTCCTCCCTCGGCACACCGAGCCGTGCCTGCGCCACGAAGTCGCGGAACGGCAGCGCCTCGGGGAGCGAATCGCCTCGCTCGGAAAGGAAGGCACCCAGCTCGCGCAGCAGGGCTTCCTGGCTTGTGTGGTCCCGGACGGTCTGGTGAATACGCATCAGGCAGACCCACCGGCCGTTGCCTGGATCGGCCGCCACGTGCGTGTGGATCAGCGGAGCAGCGCGCAGGTCCATCCGGTCTCCGGCATGCGCGAGCAACTGCTGGACCACGTCGCCGGCTTCGGGGTCGCCGACGAACTCCTCGACGGGCAGCTCCACCTCCCGCAGCACCACCTGGACGGGCTCGGGCAGCTCCTCCCACAGGATCGCCGTGCGGTAGATGTCGTGCCGGTCCACCACCCGCTGGAGGGCTTCGAGGAACCTGGTGAGCCGGTCCCGCGAATCCAGCGCGAGAACGATCGGCAGCACGTAGACGTCGCGGCTGTCCTGGCCGGCGATCAGATGGTGGAAGAGGATGCCCTCTTGCAGAGGCGCGAGCGGGTAGATGTCCGCGATGTTGGCT
>NZ_JBFAHX010000094.1:0-3446 GCF_040654435.1 Streptomyces sp. NPDC050703 | reverse complement strand
TGTGGTGTGGAGCCTAGACACCTCCACCACACCGGAGGTCTTCGCCATGATCAAGACCCAGCCCTGTTAACAACGCTCGTGATCAATACACCTAGCGGGCCACCGCCCCGCACCCGTACCGACCGCACAGCACCACACCACACCACGAGAAGAGAGCACGGGGGAACACACCATGCACCGCACCCAGCGCCACGCCGCCCTGGCGTCCGCCGCACTCGTCGCCGCGGTCGCCGCCGCGAGCCCGCCCGCCGCCTCCGCCGCGCCCGCCGCGCCCCGCACCGAGGGCATCAGCGTCACGGCCGGCGGCACGGCGGCCGACGACAGGTCGGCGGGGGCCGTGATCAGCAGGAACGGGCGGTTCGCCGCCTTCGACTCCGAGGCCACCGACCTGGTGGCCGGCGACACGAACGGGCTCCGCGACATCTTCGTACGCGATCTGCGCACCGGGAGGACCGAACGGATCGCCCTGGCGGGGCGCGAGCTGCGCGGCGCCGCGCTGAGCGCCGACGGCCGCAGGGTCGCGTTCATCTCCTCGCCCGAGGGCGCCTACTCCGACGCCGACGTCCGCCTCTACGACCGCGGAACCAGGAAGACCGAGCGGCTCGACGTCGAGCTGCCCGACGGCTTCGACGGGCGGGGCGCGGGCGGGGTCTCGCTCAGCGCCGACGCGCGCTACGCCGTCTTCGACACCGACCACCGCGAGGACGGCGGCGTCGTCTTCCTGCGCGACAGGAAGACCGGCACGACCGAGCGGATCAGCCGGCCCGACGACGGCTGGGAGCCGCGCACGTCGCACTCCGCGACCGTCAGCGACGACGGCAGCCGCGTCGTCTACGCCCGCAACTACACCAACGGCCCGCGCGACGACGACTGGAGCGACGTCTGGCTGCGCGACCGCGGGACGGGCGAGCTGACGGAGATCGACCGCTCGTACGACGGCTCCGAGACCGAGAAGGAGTCGCTGGACCCCTCCCTCAGCGGCGACGGCCGGAAGGTCGTCTTCGAGTCCCGCGACACCCACCTCGTCCCGAACGACGACGACGCCGCGTGGAACGTCTTCGTCCACGACATCGCCTCCGGCACCAACCAGCGCGTCCACGGCACCCAGGGCGGTCCGGGCGAGGTCTACACCCGCGCGCCCGCGATCAGCGCCGACGGCCGCTACCTCACCTATGTGACGGAGCTTGCCGAGCCGGGCTCCCGGTACGGCAAGGAGTGGCCCGTCTACCTGCGCGACCTGAGGAAGGACACCACCACCCTGGTCAGCCCGGACACCACCGGGGGCGCGGCGACCGCCGGGGTCGCGCCCGGCGGCATCGCGGCCGACGGCCGTCGCGTCGCCTTCCTCTCCGCCGACGAGACGCTCCTGGCGGGCGACACGAACGACGGCGACGACGCCTTCGTACGCCATCTGCGCTGACGCGCCCCACCGTGCGGGCGGCGTGTCCCACGCGCCGCCCGCATCGTGAGACGGGGCAGCGCGGAGTGCACGCGTTGTGGCAGGCTGCCACCGTGCTCTCGTTCGCCATGATTATTGGCAGCAGGCGCGCCGGTCCGCAGTGACCGTCTCGTACCACCATGTACGGGCGGACACCGTCGTCTTCAGACCCGCGCGCGAACCTCTCGTACCCACGAGGGGTTTTTTCGTTTCCAGGCCCAACGTCAGCCGGACGCGGAGCGCGCGGGATCATCAAGACGGTGGAGCCGGTCATTCCGGTAGACCGAGATCCGACACAGGAGCCAGATCAGCATGACGGAAACCAGCACACCCGACGATTCCTTCCACGTCTTCGACACGACGCTGCGCGACGGCGCGCAGCGCGAGGGCATCAACCTCACCGTCGCGGACAAGCTGACCATCGCACGGCACCTGGACGACTTCGGCGTGGGCTTCATCGAGGGCGGCTGGCCCGGCGCCAACCCGCGCGACACGGAGTTCTTCGCCCGCGCCCAGCAGGAGATCACCTTCCGGCACGCCCAGCTCGTCGCGTTCGGCGCCACCCGCCGCGCCCACGCCAAGGCCGCCGAGGACCCGCAGGTCAACGCCCTCCTGGAATCCGGCGCCCCCGTCATCACCCTCGTCGCCAAGTCCCACGACCGGCATGTCGAGCTCGCCCTGCGCACCACCCTGGACGAGAACCTGGAGATGATCCGCGACACCGTCTCCCACCTCGTGGCCCAGGGCCGGCGGGTCTTCGTCGACTGCGAGCACTTCTTCGACGGCTACCGCGCCAACCCCGAGTACGCCAAGTCCGTCGTACGGGCCGCCGCCGAGTCCGGCGCCGACGTCGTCGTGCTCTGCGACACCAACGGCGGCATGCTGCCCGCCCAGGTCCAGGCCGTCGTGGCCACCGTCGCCGCCGACACCGGCGCCCGCCTCGGCATCCACGCCCAGGACGACACCGGCTGCGCCGTCGCCAACACCCTCGCCGCCGTCGACGCGGGCGCCACCCACGTGCAGTGCACCGCCAACGGCTACGGCGAGCGGGTCGGCAACGCCAACCTCTTCCCGGTCGTCGCCGCCCTGGAGCTGAAGTACGGCAAGCAGGTCCTGCCCGAGGGCTCGCTCCGCGAGATGACCCGGGTCTCCCACGCCATCGCCGAGGTGGTCAACCTGACCCCCTCCACCCACCAGCCGTACGTGGGCGTTTCCGCCTTCGCGCACAAGGCGGGACTGCACGCCTCCGCGATCAAGGTCGACCCCGACCTCTACCAGCACATCGACCCCGACCTCGTCGGCAACCGCATCCGCATGCTGGTCTCGGACATGGCGGGCCGCGCCTCCATCGAGCTCAAGGGCAAGGAGCTGGGCGTCGACCTCGGCGACGACCGCGAACTGGTCGGCCGCGTCGTGGACCGCGTGAAGGAGCGCGAACTCGCGGGCTACACGTACGAGGCGGCCGACGCCTCCTTCGAGCTGCTGCTCCGCGAGGAGGCCGAGGGCCGCGCCCGCCGCTACTTCCGCGTCGAGTCCTGGCGGGCCATCGTCGAGGACCGCCCCGACGGCACGCACGCCAACGAGGCCACCGTGAAGCTCTGGGCCAAGGGCGAGCGCATCGTCGCCACGGCCGAGGGCAACGGCCCGGTCAACGCGCTCGACCGGGCGCTCAGAGTCGGCCTGGAACGCATCTACCCGCAGCTCGCCAAGCTGGAGCTCGTCGACTACAAGGTCCGCATCCTGGAGGGCAAGCACGGCACGTCCTCCACCACCCGCGTCCTGATCTCCACCAGCGACGGCGACGGCGAGTGGTCGACCGTCGGCGTCGCCGAGAACGTCATCGCCGCGTCCTGGGGCGCGCTGGAGGACGCGTACACCTACGGGCTCCTGCGCGCCGGCATCGAGCCGGTCGATCCCGTCGAGGGCGGCGGTGAGGCTGTCGAGCCGCGCTCGAAGATCCCGCACCTCGCCCAGCGAGAGCCCGGTGGCGGCGCTGATGGCACGCGGC
>NZ_JBFAHX010000093.1:0-3868 GCF_040654435.1 Streptomyces sp. NPDC050703 | reverse complement strand
GTGGGGGAGTGCGTGCCAGACGCCCACGCCTGAAGGGCGCGGGGGGACCCCCATGCGGCGTTGCCGAAACGCCCACGTGGCTCCTCCCCCAGACCTGAAGGGTCTGGGGGGACCCCCATCGAGGACGCTCCGGCGCCTTGCGATCGCACGCACCAGACGCCGCACGCTGATCCGACCGGGGTTATGACACAGGCCCTCAGGAAAGGGAGGCCGACGCGCTCGCTGGGTTCCGCGCGAAGTATTACGTTCGAAGTATGAGGAATCGGACGAAGCGGGTCACTGTCGGCTTGTCCGGGCTGTTGCTCGCCCTGAGCGCCGCCTCCTTCACGGCGGCACCCGGGGCGACGGCGGCCACCAGCACCTCGGACGTCGCCGCCGCCTGGGAGGACGGGCCGGTGTACGTCGATCCGGCCGCCGCCGACCAGCTCACAGACGGCCAGGCGGACGCCCTGGCGGAGAAGATCGAGGACGCCGACAAGCCGGTCTTCGTCGCCGTGCTGCCGGAGGACTTCCCGCAGCAGGGCATCTTCTCCAGGCTGCGGGCGGAGACGGGCGTGACGGGCGTCTACGCGGTCCGGCTCGGCGACGGCTTCGACGCCAGGGCCGACCGTGTGGTCCTGCCGCGCAACGCCGTGTCCAACCTCGTCTCCTTCGTCCGCGGCCAGGACGCTCAGACCCAGCTCAACGACTTCGTCGACCAGGCGGTCAGGCAGGCGAGGGGCACCGCGCCGCGGTCCTGGGACGGCGGCTCCATGGAAGGGATCTCGCCGGGCGCGCTCGGCGGGGTCGGCGTGGTGATCGTGGCGGGCGGCGTCGGCGCCTACGCCGTGATCCGGCGCAAGAAGCGGCGCCACGAGGAGGCGCAGCGCGAGGCGCTGCACAGACTCACCGTCGTCGTCGACGAGGACATCACCGCGTTCGGCGAGGAACTCGACCGGCTCGACTTCCACCCCGCGGAGGCGGGCGCGGACGACGCGATGCGCGCCGACTACGGGCGCGCGCTCGACGCCTACGAGAAGGCCAAGTCCGCCATGGCCGCCGCACGGCGCCCCGAGGACGTGCGCGCGGTGACCGAGGCCCTGGAGGACGGCCGCTTCTCGCTGGCGCTGCTCGCCGCGCGCCGCGAGGGCCGCGAACTCCCCGAGCGCCGCGCTCCCTGCTTCTTCGACCCGCGCCACGGCCCCTCGGTCGAGGACGCCGTGTGGGCCCCGGCCGGCGGCGCGGAGCGCGAGGTCCCGGTCTGCGCGGCGGACGCGGCGCGGCTCGCGGACGGCAGGGACCCGATGGTGCGGACGGTGGCCACGGAGTACGGCGACCGGCGCCCCTACTGGGAGGCGGGCCCGGCCTACGGCCCCTGGGCGGGCGGCTACTTCGGCGGCGGCCTGCTCCCCGGCCTCCTGGTGGGCACCATGCTCGGCGGAATGATGGCGGGCCCGGCGTACGCGGCGGACTACGGCGCGGGCTACGGCGACTTCGGCGGCGGCTTCGGGGGCGGCGACTACTCGGGCGCGGACTTCGACCCGGGCGACTTCGGCGGCGACTTCGGAGGGGGCGGTGACTTCGGGGGCGGCGGTGACTTCGGAGGGGGCGGCGACTTCGGCGGAGGCGGGAACTTCTAGGCAGGCCGCCGGCCTCCCGGGCAGGCCGCCGACGGGGAGCGGGGTGCCGCGGCCGAGGCCATGGCACCCCGCCGGGCGGTGCTCACGCGCGGATGGCGCTGATGTCGAAGTTCAGCTTGATCTTGTCGGAGACGAGAACGCCACCGGTCTCCAGCGCGGCGTTCCACGTGAGGCCCCAGTCCGAGCGGAGGATCTCCGCCTTGCCCTCGAAGCCCACGCGCTCGTTGCCGAACGGGTCGGTGGCCGAGCCGTTGAACTCCAGGTCGATGGAGAGCGGCTTCGTCGTCCCGAGGATCGACAGGTCGCCGGTGACGCGGTAGTCGTCGCCGCCCAGCGCCCGTACCTCGGTGGACCGGAAGGTCATCTCGGGGAACTCGTCCGTCTTGAAGAAGTCCGCGCTCTTCAGGTGCCCGTCACGGTCGGCGTTGCCGGTGTCGATGCTGTCCATCCTGACGTCGATGGAGGCCGTCGAGCGGGACGGGTCGGAGCCGTCCAGGTGCAGCGTGCCGGTGACGTCGAGGAACGAGCCCTTGACGTTCGTGACCATGGCGTGGCGGGCGACGAACCCGAGCGTCGAGTGCGACGCGTCGATCGTGTAGTCACCGCTCAGCGCGGCCGACTCCGGGCTGACGGTGTCGGGCGCGGCCTGCGCGGTCGCGGTGGCGGTGTCGTTCTTGCGGCCGAAGAGACCCATGACGTGCTCCTTGGGGGGACGGGCTCCGCGGGGGGAGCTCCTGGTGGCTCGGGGTGGTGTCGAGAAGTTCTTGTTGAACCTTCAACGAGATCGAAGGTAGCGCGATTCTGTTCAACATTCAACCTTTCGGTCCGGGGCGCCGAGGGGAGGGGGCGGTTCTCGCTGCGGGGGACCTTCGGCGAGTGCGCGATCAGGACCGCGGGGGAGCTGGTGCGCGGCGAGGCGGTCCTGGAGACGGGGGCGACATCACGGGACGCCGCGCCTGAGGTGGCGCCTCGCGGGGCCCGCGCGGCCGTCACCGGGCGGCGGCAGTTGTCGGTCTCCGCCAATGCTGCCGGGGCGCAGGCTCCCCGGCACCGACAAGCCTGGCGGTGGCTGCCGCCGGGTCTCTTTGTGGGAAACCTACAGAGGGGGAGGGGTTGAGCAGTCACTTCTTCAGTGACCTCGCCCGCTTCTGTCCGGGGGTGCCAGGAAAACGGCCCGGAGACTGTACAGAGTCGACGGTCCGTTTCCTGGGGGGCGCTCCGTAAGGTCGCTACATGACCGTTTTGGATGAGACCGCCTCCTCCGGGGGCGAGCCCACCGACGCGCGTGGGCGCGTGGCCGAACTGCACGAGATCCGTGCGCAGGCGCTGCGCGGGCCCAGCGAGAAGGCGACCGAGGCGCAGCACGCCAAGGGCAAGCTGACCGCACGCGAGCGGATCGAGCTGCTCCTCGACCCGGGCTCCTTCAATGAGGTCGAGCAGTTGCGGCGGCACCGTGCCACGGGCTTCGGCCTGGAGGCGAAGAAGCCGTACACCGACGGTGTCATCACGGGCTGGGGCACGGTCGAGGGCCGTACGGTCTTCGTCTACGCGCACGACTTCCGGATCTTCGGCGGAGCCCTCGGTGAGGCGCACGCCACGAAGATCCACAAGATCATGGACATGGCCATCGCGGCCGGTGCCCCGCTGGTCTCGCTGAACGACGGCGCGGGAGCCCGTATCCAGGAGGGCGTCAGCGCGCTCGCCGGTTACGGCGGCATCTTCCAGCGCAACACCAAGGCGTCCGGTGTGATCCCGCAGATCAGCGTGATGCTGGGCCCGTGCGCGGGCGGCGCGGCGTACAGCCCGGCGCTGACGGACTTCGTGTTCATGGTCCGCGACACCTCGCAGATGTTCATCACGGGTCCGGACGTGGTCCGCGCGGTGACGGGCGAGGAGATCACGCAGAACGGCCTGGGCGGCGCCGACGTGCACGCCGAGACCTCCGGTGTCTGCCACTTCGCGTACGACGACGAGGAGACCTGCCTCGCCGAGGTGCGGTACCTCATCTCGATGCTGCCGTCCAACAACCGCGAGAACCCGCCCGCGCACGAGTCGGACGACCCGGCCGAGCGCCGCTCCGACGTCCTGCTCGACCTGGTCCCGGCCGACGGCAACCGCCCGTACGACATGACCAAGGTCATCGAGGAGATCGTCGACGACGGTGACTACCTGGAGGTCCACGAGCGCTGGGCGCGCAACATCATCTGCGCCCTGGCCCGCCTGGACGGCAAGGTCGTCGGCATCGTCGC
>NZ_JBFAHX010000092.1:0-4089 GCF_040654435.1 Streptomyces sp. NPDC050703 | reverse complement strand
AGCCAACATCGCGGACATCTACCCGCTCGCGCCTCTGCAAGAGGGCATCCTCTTCCACCATCTGATCGCCGGCCAGGACAGCCGCGACGTCTACGCGGGGCCGAGGGTGCTGCGGTTCGACTCGCGGGAGCGCGTGGACGCGTTCCGGGAGGCGTTGCAGCGGGTGGTGGACCGGCACGACATCTACCGCACGGCCTTCGCGTGGGAGGGATTGCGTGAGCCGGTCCAGGTCGTGGCCCGCGAGGCCGTACTACCGGTCACCGAGGTCACGCTCGACCCCGAACGCCCGGACTTCGTTCAGCAGTTGATCGCGGCCGCGGGGCCGAGCATGGACATCGGCCGTGCACCCCTGATCGACGTGCATCTGGCCGGGGAGCCGGACGGCGACGGATGGCTGGTGCTGCTGCGGATGCATCACCTGGTGCAGGACCACACCACGCAGGATGTGTTCCTGGAGGAAATGGGCGCGTTCATGTCCGGGCGCGAGGAGTCGCTGCCCGAGCCGTTGCCGTTCCGCAACTTCGTGGCACAGGCCAGACTCGGCGTGCCGCGTGAGGAGCACGAGCGCTACTTCGCGGAGCTGCTCGGTGACGTGGAGGAGACCACCGCCCCGTACGGCCTGGCGGATGTGCACGGCGACGGCAGCGGCGTGGTCAGCTCGCATCTCGATGTCGAGGACGAGGTCGGGGAGCGGGTCCGGGATGTCGCCCGTTCGCTGGGGGTGAGCCCGGCGACGGTGTTCCATCTGGCCTGGGCGAGGGTCCTCGCCACGGTCAGCGGTCGCGACGATGTCGTGTTCGGCACGGTGCTCTTCGGCCGGATGAACGCGGGGACCGGCGCGGACCGGGTGCCCGGCCTCTTCCTCAACACCCTTCCCGTGCGGGTCCGCGTCGGAGCCACAGGTGTCGGGGAGACCCTGGAGGGCCTGCGGAGCCAGCTGGCCGAGCTGCTGGTGCACGAGCACGCGCCGCTGACGCTGGCGCAGCAGGCGAGCGGCATACCCGGCGGCAGTCCACTGTTCACCTCGATCTTCAACTTCCGGCACAGCCGGCGCCCGAGCGCGGGGCCCCGTAAGGACGACAGCGCCGCACCCAGGCGCATCCAGATGGTGTTCGCCCGGGATACCACCAACTACCCGGTCGCCATTTCGGTGGACGATCTGGGGGCCGGGTTCGGGTTGACCGTGGAAGCGGTGAAGTCGGTGGACGGGCAGGCCGTGTGCCGGATGCTGCACACCTGCCTGGACAACCTGTCGACCGCGCTGGAACGCAGCCCGGAGAGCGGGCTCGCCGCGGTGGACGTGCTCGACGAGGTCGAGCGGCGGCGCGTCCTGACGGCCGGGAGCGGCACCGAGACGCAGGTCGGGGCGGCCACGGTACCGGAGCTGTTCGCGGCACAGGCGGCCCGGACACCGGACGCCGTCGCGCTCGTGTGTGACGGTGCTGAACTGACATACGGCGAACTGGACGTGCGGGCGGACCGGCTGGCCCGGCGCCTGGCGCGGGAGCACGGCGTGGGTCCGGAGTCGGTGGTGGCGGTGCTCACCGAGCGTTCCGTCGAACTGCTCGTGGCGCTCCTCGCGGTACTCAAGGCCGGCGGTGCCTACCTGCCCGTCGATCCCGACCATCCCGCCGACCGAGTCGCCTACACGCTCGACGACGCCGATCCCGCCTGCATCCTGACCACGTCACGCTGCAAGCGTCTGGTGCCGGAGGGCCGCGACGTACCGCTGGTGGTCCTCGACGCGCCCGGGGCACCGGACCCGGGGGACACGCGGAACACGGACCCGCTGGCGCCGCTCCGTGAGCAGAACGCGGCCTACGTCATCTACACCTCCGGCTCGACCGGCCGGCCCAAGGGCGTGGTCGTCTCGCACGCGGGCTTCGCCAACCTGTCGGCGAACCACGCGAGGTTCGGGGTGGCACCGGGCCACCGCGTGGCGCAGTTCGCGTCGGTCGGCTTCGACAACTTCTGCTCGGAGTGGTCGCTGGCCCTGCTGTCCGGAGCGACCCTGGTGGTCGTTCCCCAGGACCGGCGGCTCGGTACGGACCTGGCCGAGTTCATGACCGACCAGGCCGTCACACACGCCACGCTGCCTCCCGCAGCCCTGGCGACGGTGCCGGACGGCGCGATCGGGTCCGCGGTGGTGCTTGAGGTCGGAGGCGAGGCATGCCCTCCAGAGCTGGTGGAGCGCTGGTCGGCCGGGCGGGTGATGTTCAACACCTACGGACCCACGGAGACGACGGTGGACGCCACCGCATGGCGCTGCCGCCCCGGCCTCGGGTCGGACGCGGTACCGATAGGAACCCCGATCGACAACACCCGCGCCTACGTGCTCGACGGCTCCCTCGAACCGGTCCCGACCGGAGTGGTCGGCGAGCTGTACCTGTCCGGTGCGGGGCTGGCCCGCGGGTATCTGGGGCGGCCCGGCCTGACGGCCGAACGCTTCGTGGCCTGTCCGCAGGGTGCCGCCGGTGAACGGATGTACCGGACGGGTGACTGGGTCCGGTGGCGGACGGACGGAAACCTGGAGTACGTCGGCCGTACGGACGACCAGGTGCAGATCCGTGGCTTCAGGGTCGAGCCCGGCGAGATCGAGAAGGTGCTCGACGGGCATCCGGAGCTGAGCCAGGCGGTCGTCGTCGTGCACGACGACCCCCAGGGCGGCAAGCGACTCACCGCCTACGCCGTGCCCGCGGCCGGTGACACCGATCCGGGCGCGCTGACCGGGTCGGTGCGGGAGTACGCGGCCGAACGGCTGCCGAACTACATGGTGCCGTCCTCGGTGACGATCCTGGAGTCCCTGCCGCTGACGGTGAACGGCAAGGTGGATCGCAGGGCCCTACCCGCCCCCGACCTCGGGGCGGAAGGGAACGGGGAGCCTTCGACGGGCCGGGGTGCCGCGGGCGTGCTCGAAGCCCTGGTGTGCGAGACGTTCGCCGAGGTCCTCGGCGTGCGGGTGGTCGGAGTCGACGACGACTTCTTCGCGCTCGGCGGTCACTCGCTCATGGCGGTCTCGCTGGTGGAGCGGCTGCGAGGCAAGGGCGTCACCGTCTCTCTGCGCACCCTGATCACCAACCCGACGCCGGCGCGCCTGATGCGGACGTTCAGCCTGACGTCGGTGCAGGACGCCCTCGGCGGAGTGCTGCCGATCCGGACCTCCGGCACCGAACCGGCGTTCTTCTTCATCCACCCCGCGGGCGGGCTGAGCTGGTGCTACATGCCGTTCGCCCGCTTCATACCCCAGGAGCACCCGCTCTACGGTCTCCAGGCACAGGGCCTCGAAGGCTCCGGGGAGCCGGCGGCCTCGGTCGCCGACATGGCCGCTGAGTACGTGCACCGGATACGGGCTCTGCAGCCGTCGGGCCCGTACCACCTCGTGGGCTGGTCCTTCGGAGGAACTCCCGCACACGAGATCGCCGTGCGCCTTGAGGCCGAGGGCGAGGAGGTGTCGCTGGTCCTCATGGACGCTTACCCGCCGATACCGGGAACGGACCCCGCCAGGCCTCGGCGCGACGGCGCCGATGGAGGCGACGGCCCCGCGCGCCTGGCGCAGCGTGTCCGTGCCGAACTCGGTCCGGTGCTCGGCGGAGTCGACGACGACGAGGTCGCCCTGTTGGTCCGGGTGTTCGACAACAACGCGACGCTGATGGACCACCACACGTACGGGGTCTTCGGCGGGGACACGCTGCTGCTCATCGCGGAAGAAGGGAAACCGGCGGACTTCTCGTTCGAGTCCCTGTGGCGGCCCCACCTCACCCGGCAGGCCACAGCCGTCGGCCTTCCCTGCGCACACTCGGACATGGCAAGGCCCGACATGCTGGGAGCGGCATGGGAGGTCATGGCGCGGTGGTTCTCCGGACGGTCGGAGCGAGGCATCTGATCCTCCCCGTGACGGCCTGAGGCCGCACCACCGGACGGTGCCCGGGCCCGACCCGTCGATGACGGGTCGGGCCCGGGCACCGTTGCGAGACCACGGCGAGGCGCTGCCGGCGGGGACACACAAACGTCGAGCCGACGCTCGACGGCCCCGGCGGCAGCGAGGCATGGTTGATCGGCTGGCCGCCCGGCAGCGGGACCGGTTGGCAC
>NZ_JBFAHX010000091.1:0-4090 GCF_040654435.1 Streptomyces sp. NPDC050703 | reverse complement strand
CCGGCGGTGGCCCCGGCGGTGGCCGCGGTCCCGGCGGCGGCGGTCGCCCGGGTGGCGGCGGTGGCCGTCCCGGTGGCGGCGGCGGCTTCGCGGGCCGTCCCGGCGGCGGTGGCGGCGGCTTCGCCGGCCGTCCCGGCGGTCCGGGTGGCGGCGGTGCCGGTCGTCCCGGTGGCGGCGGCGGCTTCGGCGGCCGTCCCGGCTTCGGTGGCCGTCCCGGCGGTCCCGGTGCCCGTGGTGGCACGCAGGGCGCGTTCGGCCGTCCCGGCGGGCCCGCCCGTCGTGGCCGCAAGTCGAAGCGGCAGAGGCGCCAGGAGTACGAGGCCATGCAGGCCCCGTCGGTGGGCGGCGTCATGCTGCCTCGCGGCAACGGACAGACCGTCCGCCTGTCGCGCGGTGCCTCGCTGACCGACTTCGCCGAGAAGATCAACGCGAACCCGGCCTCGCTGGTCGGCGTGATGATGAACCTCGGCGAGATGGTCACCGCCACGCAGTCCGTCTCCGACGAGACGCTGAAGCTCCTCGCCGAAGAGATGAACTTCGTCCTGGAGATCGTCAGCCCGGAGGAGGAGGACCGCGAGCTCCTGGAGTCGTTCTCCATCGAGTTCGGCGAGGACGAGGGCGGCGAGGACATGCTCGTCTCCCGTCCGCCGGTCGTGACCGTCATGGGTCACGTCGACCACGGCAAGACCCGACTTCTGGACGCGATCCGCAAGACGAACGTCGTCGCGGGCGAGGCCGGCGGTATTACGCAGCACATCGGTGCGTACCAGGTCGCCACCGAGGTCAACGGCGAAGAGCGCGCCATCACCTTCATCGACACCCCCGGTCACGAGGCGTTCACCGCCATGCGTGCCCGTGGTGCGAAGTCCACCGACATCGCGATCCTCGTGGTCGCGGCCAACGACGGTGTGATGCCGCAGACGATCGAGGCGCTGAACCACGCCAAGGCGGCCGACGTGCCGATCGTGGTCGCGGTCAACAAGATCGACGTCGAGGGTGCCGACCCGACCAAGGTGCGCGGTCAGCTCACCGAGTTCGGTCTGGTGGCCGAGGAGTACGGCGGCGACACGATGTTCGTCGACATCTCCGCGCGCCAGGGCCAGAACATCGAGCAGCTGCTTGAGGCCGTGGTCCTGACCGCGGACGCCTCGCTCGACCTGCGGGCCAACCCGGAGCAGGACGCGCAGGGCATCGCGATCGAGGCCCACCTCGACAAGGGCCGCGGCGCCGTCGCGACCGTCCTCGTCCAGCGCGGTACCCTCCGCGTCGGCGACACGATGGTCGCCGGTGACGCGTACGGCCGAGTCCGCGCGATGCTCGACGACAAGGGCGAGAACGTGGAGGAGGCGACCCCGTCGACCCCCGTCCTCGTGCTCGGTCTCACCAACGTGCCCGGTGCCGGCGACAACTTCCTGGTCGTCGACGAGGACCGCACGGCGCGCCAGATCGCCGAGAAGCGCGCGGCCCGCGAGCGCAACGCCGCGTTCGCCAAGCGCACCCGCCGGGTGTCCCTGGAGGACCTCGACCAGGTGCTCAAGGCCGGTCTTGTCCAGGACCTCAACATCATCATCAAGGGCGACGCGTCCGGTTCGGTGGAGGCTCTCGAGTCCTCGCTGCTCCAGCTCGACGTCGGCGAAGAGGTCGACATCCGCGTCCTGCACCGCGGTGTGGGTGCGGTCACGGAGTCGGACATCGACCTGGCCATGGGCTCCGACGCCATCGTCATCGGCTTCAACGTCCGCGCGGCGGGCCGTGCCGCGCAGATGGCGGAGCGCGAGGGTGTCGACGTCCGCTACTACTCGGTGATCTACCAGGCCATCGAGGAGATCGAGGCGGCCCTCAAGGGCATGCTCAAGCCGGAGTACGAGGAGGTCGAGCTCGGCACCGCGGAGATCCGCGAGGTCTTCCGCTCGTCCAAGCTCGGCAACATCGCGGGTGTGCTCATCCGCTCCGGCGAGGTCAAGCGCAACACCAAGGCCCGCCTGCTCCGCGACGGCAAGGTCATCGCGGAGAACCTCAACATCGAGGGTCTGCGCCGCTTCAAGGACGACGTCACCGAGATCCGCGAAGGGTTCGAGGGCGGTATCAACCTCGGCAACTTCAACGACATCAAGATCGACGACGTCATCGCGACGTACGAGATGCGCGAGAAGCCGCGCGGCTGATCGGCTGCCTCACGGCAGTCGGATCTGCGCGGTCAGCGTCGGGGCCGGTCGGCGGGGTAAATCCCGTCGATCGGCCCCGGCCGTTCCGTGTACGGTTCTTGTGTCCCTGCCAAGTGCCGGCGGGGCCCCGAACCCGTACCGGCGGGACATCCGGACACACATGTATGTGGGGACTCTGTCCTTCGATCTGCTCCTCGGCGACGTACATTCGCTGAAGGAGAAACGCTCCGTCGTCCGTCCGATCGTCGCCGAGCTCCAGCGCAAGTACGGCGTGAGCGCGGCGGAAGTGGGCGGCCAGAACCTGCACCGCAGGGCCGAGATCGGCCTGGCGGCGGTCTCCGGCGACTGGGGCCATCTCACGGACGTACTGGACCGGTGCGAGCGCCTCGTCGCCGCCCGGCCCGAAGTGGAGCTGCTGTCGGTCCGGCGGCGGCTGCACGGGGATGATGACTGAACAAGGCAAGACAAGCCCCAGGGGACCCACCCCGGGGAAAAGGGAGACGGAGCAGTGGCCGACAACGCGCGGGCGAAAAGGCTGGCGGACCTCATCCGAGAGGTGGTTGCCCAGAAGCTGCAGCGCGGGATCAAGGACCCGCGGCTCGGATCACACGTGACGATCACGGACACCCGCGTGACGGGTGACCTGCGAGAGGCGACCGTCTTCTACACGGTCTACGGCGACGACGAGGACCGTGCCGCGGCGGCGGCCGGCCTGGAGAGCGCCAAGGGCGTGCTCAGGTCGGCGGTCGGCCAGGCGGCCGGCGTGAAGTTCACGCCGACCCTGGCCTTCGTGGCGGACGCCCTGCCGGACAACGCGCGGGCCATCGAGGACCTGCTCGACAAGGCGCGGCTCTCGGACGCCAAGGTGCGCGAGGTCTCGGCCGGCGCCGAGTTCGCGGGCGGCGCCGACCCGTACCGCAGGCCCGAGGACGAGTCCGACGAAGAAACGGACGGCGACGCCCCCGCATGAGTGACAGCAGCACCACGCCGGACGGCCTTGTCATCGTCGACAAGCCGTCCGGCTTCACTTCGCACGACGTGGTGGCCAAGATGCGCGGGATCGCGAGGACCCGCCGCGTCGGGCACGCGGGCACCCTCGACCCCATGGCGACGGGCGTCCTCGTCCTCGGCGTGGAGCGCGCCACCAAGCTCCTCGGCCATCTGGCGCTGACCGAGAAGGAGTACCTGGGGACCATCCGCCTCGGGCAGGACACGGTCACCGACGACGCCGAGGGCGAGATCACCTCTTCGGCGGACGCCTCGAAGATCACCCGCGCGATGATCGACGCGGGCGTCGCCAAGCTCTCCGGCGACATCATGCAGGTGCCGTCGAAGGTCAGCGCCATCAAGATCGACGGCAAGCGGTCCTACGCGCGTGCCCGCAAGGGCGAGGACTTCGAGATCCCGGCGCGCCCGGTGACGGTCTCCGCCTTCACGGTGTACGACGTCCGCGACGCCGTCGCCGAGGACGGCACCCCCGTACTCGACCTGGTCGTCTCGGTGGTCTGCTCCTCGGGGACCTACATCCGGGCGCTCGCCCGTGACCTCGGCGCGGGACTCGGCGTCGGCGGCCATCTGACCGCCCTGCGGCGCACCCGCGTCGGCCCCTACAAGCTGGACGCGGCCAAGACCCTCGACCAGCTCCAGGAGGAGCTGACGGTGATGCCGGTGGCCGAGGCCGCGGGCCGGGCCTTCCCGCGCTGGGACGTGGACGACAGGCGCGGCAGGCTGCTGCTCAACGGCGTGCGGATCGACATGCCGGAGGAGTACGCGGGCGCCGGTGCCGTCGCCGTCTTCGGACCCGACGGGCGCTTCCTGGTCCTCGCGGAGGAGTCGCGCGGCAAGGCCAAGAGCCTGGCCGTCTTCGCCTGACACCCGCGCTGGACGGGCCCTTCCTGTCGTGGAGCGGCGGACCTCGGTCCGCC
>NZ_JBFAHX010000090.1:0-4241 GCF_040654435.1 Streptomyces sp. NPDC050703 | reverse complement strand
GAGCGCCTGGTCGCTTATGTCGTTCCGGCCAGCGGGGAGGAGTCCGCACCGGAGAGCCTTGCCGGTGAGGCGCGAGCCTTCGCGGCCGAGCGGCTGCCGGAACACATGGTGCCCTCAGCAGTGGTGGTGCTGGACGTCCTGCCGCTGACGGTGAACGGAAAACTGGACCGCAAGGCCCTGCCCGCCCCCGAATTCACGGCAGGTTCAGGTCGCGGCCCGACGTCGGTCCAGGAGGAGATCCTGTGCCAGGTGTTCGCGCAGGTCCTCGGTCTCGACCATGTCGGGGTCGATGACAGCTTCTTCGCGTTGGGCGGGCATTCACTGCTCGCCGTGTCGCTGGTGGAGCAGCTGCGCGGCCGGGGCGTGTCCGTGTCGGTGAGGGCGCTGTTCCAGACGCCGACACCCGCCGGCCTTGCGGCAGTCGCGGCCCCGGACACGGTGGAGATACCGCCGAACCGGATTCCGGAGGGCACCGAGCGTCTCACTCCGGAGATGCTGCCGCTGATCGACCTGGACGAGTCCGAGCTGGCGCGGATCGTCGCAGCCGTCGAAGGCGGCGCGGCGAACATCGCCGATGTGTATCCGCTGGCGCCTTTGCAGGAGGGCCTGTTCTTCCACCACCTGCTGCAGGCGGATGGCGGAGGCGCGGACACCTATGTGGTGCCGCGGGTGCTGCGGTTCGACTCGCGAGCGCGCGTGGACGCGTTCCTGGCGGCGCTGCAGCAGGTGGTGAACCGGCACGACATCTACCGCACGGCGGTCCTGTGGGAAGGGCTGGGCGAGCCCGTCCAGGTCGTCACCCGCCGGGCCGTACTGCCCGTCACACCGGTGGAGTTGGCGTTCCAAGGCGCGGACGCGGTGGAGCAATTGCGTGCGGCTGCGGGCCCGAGCATGGACATCGGCCGTGCGCCCTTGATCGACGTACACCTGGCCGAGGAGCCGGGCGGTGACGGGTGGCTCGCGCTGCTGCGCATGCATCACCTGGTGCAGGACCACACCACGCACGACGTCCTGCTCGACGAGATGCGTGCGTTCATGTCCGGGCAGGAGGAGTCGCTGCCCGAGCCGCTGCCCTTCCGTAACTTCGTGGCGCAGGCAAGACTCGGCGTAACACGTGAGGAGCACGAGAACTACTTCGCGGAGCTGCTCGGTGACGTGGAGGAGACCACCGCCCCGTACGGCCTGGTCGATGTCCATGGGGACGGCAGTGGTGTGGTCCGCTCGCACCTGCAGGTCGAGGACGAGGCCGCCGAAAGAGTGCGACGGATTGCCCGTTCGCTGGGGGTGAGTCCGGCGTCGGTGTTCCACCTGGCCTGGGCGAGGGTCCTTGCCACGGTCAGCGGACGCGACGATGTGGTGTTCGGCACGGTGCTGTTCGGGCGGATGAACGCGGGGGCGGGTGCGGACCGTGTCCCGGGCCTGTTCATCAACACCCTTCCGGTGCGGGTACGTGTCGATGCCACAGGTGTCGGTCGGGCGCTGGAAGGAGTACGTGACCAGCTGGCCGAGCTGCTGGTGCACGAGCACGCCCCGCTGACGCTGGCACAGCAGGCCAGCGGCATCCAGGGCAGCAGCCCGCTGTTCACCTCACTGTTCAACTTCCGGCACAGCCAGCGGCCGGACGCGAGGCCCCGCACGGCCGAGGACACCGCCCCTCGCGGCGTCCGCACGGTGTCCGTGCGCGAGGTGACGAACTACCCCGTGACCGTGTCGGTGGACGACCTGGGCTCCCGGTTCGGGCTGAGTGTGGACGCGGTGGGACCGGTGGACGGCGAGGCCGTGTGCCGACTGCTGCACACCTGCCTGGACAACCTCGTCACCGCGCTGGAGAACGACCTGGGCGGTTCCCTGTCGGCGGTCGACATCCTCGACGAGACCGAACAGAACCGCATCCTCGACGACTGGAACGACACCACGACCGAGCTGCCCAAGGCCGGCGTGCACACGCTGGTCGCCGAGCAGGCACGGATACGGCCGGACGCCGTGGCGGTGGAGGCCGGTGATGTGCGGCTCACCTACCAGGAACTGAACGTGCGAGCCAACCAGATCGCGCACGCCCTCATCGCGGCGGGTGTGAGTGCCGGCTCGTTGGTGGGAGTGTGCGTCGAGCGCGGACCCGACGCGGTGGCGGCGATCCTAGGCGTGTGGAAGGCCGGTGCGGGCTATGTGCCGCTGGACGCTGAGTACCCCGCGGACCGGTTGACCTCCATGCTGCGTGACGCCGACGTAGAGGTCGTTGTCACGCAGGTGGATCTGGCGGACGTCATACCGGGGTTCGGAGGCCGGGTCGTACCGTTGGCGAGCGTCGACGTCTCCCTCCCGAGCGAGGATCCGGCGGTGACCGCCGGTGCGGGCGACGTGGCGTATGTGATGTTCACGTCGGGCTCGACGGGACTGCCCAAGGGCGTGATGGTGGAGCACCGTTCCGTGGTGCGCCTGGTGTGGGGCCAGCGGTACGCCGGGTTCAGCGACAGGAACACGCGTCTGTTGATGGCCCCGCTCGTCTTCGACGCCTCCACCTTCGAGCTGTGGGGCGCGCTGGTGCACGGCGGCCGCCTGGTGATCGCTCCTGCTGGAGCGGTGGGCGCCTCGGAACTGAGATCGTTGATCCGCGACGGCGGCGTCAGCGACCTGTGGTTGACCGCGTCACTGTTCAACACGGTGGTCGACGAGGACCCGGAGGCTCTGGCGGGCCTTGAGCGGTTGCTGGTCGGTGGCGAGGCACTGTCCGTGCCGCACGTGCGGGACGTGCAGAAGGCGGTCCCGGGCCTGCGAGTGGTGAACGGATACGGGCCGACGGAGACCACCACCTTCGCGTGCACCTACGCGATCCCCGAAGTGCCGGACGACATGACGTCGGTGCCGATCGGCGCGCCGATCGCGAACACCCGCGCCTACGCGCTGGACGGCGGGCTCCGGCCCGTGCCGGTGGGTGTCGCGGGCGAGCTGTACGTCGCGGGCGAGGGCCTGGCGCGCGGATACGTGAGGCGCCCGGGACTGACGTCGGAGCGGTTCGTCGCCTGCCCGTTCGGCCGGGCCGGCGAGCGGATGTACCGGACCGGCGACGTGGTGCGGTGGTCGGCGGAGGGCCGACTGGAATACCTCGGCCGTCGGGACGAGCAGGTCAAGATCCGTGGGTTCCGGATCGAGCCGGGCGAGGTGCAGGCGGTCATGGCCGCGCATCCGGCGGTGGGCCAGGCCGCCGTGGTCGTACGAGAGGACGCCACCGGCGACAAGCGCCTGGTCGCGTATGTCGTCCCGGCCGGCAGCGAGAGCGCGGCGCCGGAGAGTCTCGTCGCCGAGGTACGCGCCTTCGCGGCCGGCCGGCTGCCGGAGTACATGGTGCCGTCCGCTGTGCTGGTCCTCGACGAGCTGCCGCTGACGGTGAACGGCAAGCTGGACCGCAGGGCGCTGCCCGCTCCCCAGTACGCGAGCGGCGGCGGCCGTGGCGCGGTGTCCTTGCAGGAGGAGATCCTCTGCCAGGCGTTCGCGCAGGTCCTCGGCCTTGACCAGGTCGGAGTCGACGACGACTTCTTCGCACTCGGCGGGCATTCGCTGCTCGCGACGCGTCTGGTGAGTCGCGTGCGTGCGGTCCTCGGTGAGGAGGTGCCGCTGCGCACACTGTTCGAGGTGCCGACGCCCGCGGGCCTCGCGGCGCGGCTCGGGCAGGAGGGGCTGACACGCCCGACGTTGGAGGCGGGAGCGCGACCGGACCGCGTCCCGCTGTCGGCCGCCCAGCGTCGGCTGTGGTTCATCGACCAGCTGGAAGGCCCGAGTGCCGCCTACAACATCCCGATGGGCGTACGGCTGACCGGCAGTCTCGACCGCGCCGCGCTGGAAGGCGCGCTGCGGGACGTGCTGGGGCGCCATGAGGTGCTGCGGACGGTGTTCGCGGTGGCCGACGGGGAGCCGTACCAGCGCATCCTCTCCGTCGAAGAAGCCGCTTTCGAGCTGACCGTCACCGAGGTCGGCGCGGAGGAGCTCGCCGGCGTGGTGGCGGAGGCGGCCGAGTACGCCTTCGACCTGAGCGCCGAGATCCCGCTGCGGGCCCGCCTGTTCACCGTAGGCCCCGACGAACATGTGCTGGTCGTGGTGATGCATCACATCGCCAGCGACGGTTGGTCGTCCGCTCCGCTTGAGCGTGACCTGACGTCCGCGTATGCGGCGCGTTGTGAGGGTCGGGTGCCGGAGTGGGTGCCGTTGCCGGTGCAGTACGCGGATTACGCGTTGTGGCAGCGGGA
>NZ_JBFAHX010000089.1:0-6026 GCF_040654435.1 Streptomyces sp. NPDC050703 | reverse complement strand
CCACCGGCGCCGCCGTCGCGTTCCAGACATCCCTCACCAGGTCACGTACCGAAGGGCCCGCCACATCGATCCGGCCCACCGGCACCGACGGATCGCCCACCATCTGCTCAAGGACCCGGGTCAGGCACTGTCCGAGGCCGGTGACCGTTGGCTGGTCCAGGAGGTCGGGGCGGTACGAGAAGCGGACGTGGAGGCGGTCCGCCATGAGGACGCCGAGGGTCAGGGGGTAGTTGGTGGCCTGGCGCCCCGGGGAGACGGTGAAGGTGGCGGTGCCCGGGGCGGTCGGCCTCGCGGGCGGGGCGGGGTAGTTCTCGTAGACCACGAGCGTGTCGAAGACCGCGCCGGGGCCCGCCGCCTTCTGGATCTGCGAGAGCCCCATGTGCTGGTGGGGCAGCAGGCGGGACTGGTGTGCCTGGAGTTCCGCAAGGAGGTCACCGAGCGGCTGCCCGCCGTCCAGGCGCACCCGTACGGGCAGGGTGTTGATGAGCAGGCCGACCATGGACTCCACGCCGGGCAGTTCCGCGGGGCGGCCCGCCACGGTCGCCCCGAACACCACGTCCGTGCGTCCGGTGAGGTGGGCGAGGACCAGGGCCCACGCGCCCTGGACGAGGGTGTTGGCCGTCAGGCCGCGCACCCTGGCCGCCTCCGCCAGCGCCCGGGTGGTCGCCTCTGGCAGGCGTACCGTCAGCTCGTCCGGCAGCACCGGTGTGCCGCCGGGGTCCGCGGGGGCGATCAGGGTCGGCTCGTCGGCCCCCGCCAGTTCCTCGCGCCAGGCCGCCCGCGCCGCCTCCTTGTCCTGCCGGCCGAGCCACACCAGGTAGTCCCGGTAGGGCGCCGTCCGCTTGAGCACCGAGGCGTCGCCTGCCGCCTCGTACACCTGGGAGAGCTCGTCGATGAGGACCGGCATCGACCAGCCGTCCATCAGGAGGTGGTGCGAGGTCACGACGAGGCGGTGCCGGTGTTCGCCGAGCCGGATGAGGAGCAGCCGGAGCAGCGGTGGGGTCGTCAGGTCGAGGCGTTCGGCCTGCTCTCGCGCGGCCAGGTCGTCGGCACGGGCCGAGCGCTCGGGTTCGGCGAGCCCCGACAGGTCGGCCTGGCGCCAGGGCGGGGTGACCTTGCGGGTGATGAGCTGGACCGCCTCGCCCGACTTCCTGCGGTGGAAGCTGGCCCGCAGCGCCGCGTGCCGGTCGAGGAGCGCCCCCCACGACCTGCGGAGCCGGTGCGTGTTCAGGGGGCCTTCGATGGTCAGCAGGAACTGCACGGCGTAGACGTCGGGGCCGCGGTCGTCGAAGTCGGCGTGGAAGAGCAGGCCCTCCTGCAGCGGGGACAGGGGCCAGACGCCGGCCAGGGCGGAGCCGTGGGCCGGGGTGCCGGCCGCCGGCCGGGTCGCACCGTCGGCGGCAGTCGGAGTCTTCACCGGGACAGGCCCTCCTCTAGCTCGGCTGCTATCGCTTCGAACTGGTCGACCTCGTCCTGTTCGAGGTCGAGGAGATGGAAGTCGGAAGGGGTGTGGCCGCCGGCCGCGGGTTCCTCGGTGTGTGCGGCGAGGCCGTCGAGCATGCGCACCCAGGTCCGGCCGACGCGCTCCACTTCCGCGTCGTCCAGGAGCTGTCGCGGCCGGTTCAGGGTGACGGTGAGTTCGGGGCCCTCCGGGGTGTCCCGGACGACCGCGAGCCCTTCCACCACGTGCATCGCGGGCAGGTCGGGGTCGGTGGAGCCACCGACCGCGTCGGCCCCGGCCGGCTGCCAGTCGGCGACGGCGCCCGCCGCTCCCGCGTCGAACCGGCCGAGGTAGTTGAAGCCGATCTGCGCGGCCGGCGCGGCCGCGAGGACCGGGGCCGTGGCGGGGTTGAGCCGGCGGAGCAGCTGGTGGCCGAGGCCGTCGCCGGGCACCGCCCGGACCTGCTCCTTGACCGCCTTCATCAACGTACCCGCCGCCGGGCCGCCGGCCATAGCGTCGTCCAGGTCGACACCGGCCACCGCCAGGCGGACGGGGTGGGCGTCGGTGAACCAGCCGACGGTACGGGACAGGTCGGCGCCCTCCAGCGGCTCGCGGCCGTGGCCCTCGACCTCCACGAGGAGCCCGTCGGCGGTGTGCGGGCGCCAGTGTGCGACCGCGCCCGCGAGGGTGGCGAGCAGCACCTCGCGCACGCCGCAGTGGAAGGCCGCCGGAGTGCGGCCCACCAGGGTGGCCGCCTGCTCGGGCCGCAGCGTCCACGAGCGCCGGCGCAGGGTCCGCGCGGTGTCCACCGCCGGGTTCAGCGCGCGCCTGCCCAGCGGGGGCCGGTGCTCACCGAGCAGGGAGAGCCAGTCGTCGAGCTCCGCCACCCGTTGTTCCGTGCGCGCCTGGTCGGCGAGCAGGTGGGCCCAGCGCCGGAACGACGTGCCCACGGGGTCGAGCCGCGGTGTCCTTCCGGCTGTGACGGCCTCACAGGCGGCCCTGAGGTCCGGGAGCAGAATCCGCCAGGAGACGCCGTCGACGACGAGGTGGTGCAGGACGAGCACGATCCGGCCGGTGCGTGCGGGTCCCGCGTCGACCCAGACCGCCCGGGCCATGACGCCGGACCCGGGGTCCAGGTGTTCCGCCGCGTCGCGGGCCGCCCGCCCCGCGATGCCGTCGAGGTCGTCGTCGGCGGCGGTGACCGCGTCCACGCGCGCCACCCGGTTCGCGGCGTGCGCGGGGCCGCGCTCGTCGACGATCAGCCCGGGTTCGCCGGGGACGGTGCGTGCCCTCAGCATGTCGTGGGTGTCGAGCAGGGCGCCGAGTCCGGCCGCGAGGACGTCCGTGCCGAGCCCCGCCGGGGCGCCCACGGTCATCCACTGGGCGAAGCGGCGGCCCGTGGCGCGCTCGCCGAACGCCCGCATGACCGGCGTCCACGGCAGCTCTCCCACGCCGATGTCGGCGTGGGCGCGCTCCTGTTCCGTTCCGGCCGCCTCCACCACGGCCGCGAGGCGTTCGGGGGTCTTCTCCTCGAACACGTGCCGGGGCGTCATGACGAGGCCCGCCCGGCGTGCCCGCGACACCAGTTGCATGGAGCTGATCGAGTCGCCGCCCAGCTCGAAGAAGCCGTCGTCGGCGCCGACCCGGTCGAGCCGCAGCATCTCCGCGAAGAGGTCGCACAGGATGCGCTCGGTCTCCGTGCGCGGCGCACGGCCGGACACACGCTCGGCGAAGTCGGGCGCGGGCAGCGCGGCCCTGTCGAGTTTGCCGTTGGCGGTCAGCGGCAGCGCGTCCAGGACGACGACCGCCGTCGGCACCATGTGCTCGGGCAGCACGCCGGCGGCGTACGCGCGCACCGTCCGCCCGTCGACGGCCCGGGGGTCGGCGGCCGCGTAGCCGATGAGGCGGCGCCGGCCCGGGGTGTCCTCGCGGACCGTGACGACGGCCTCGCGCACTCCGGGGCAAGCCGCGAGCGCGGCCTCGATCTCGCCGGGTTCGATCCGGTGTCCCCGCACCTTGACCTGGGCGTCGGCGCGGCCCGCGAAGACGAGTTCGCCCTCGCTGGTCCAGCGCACCACGTCCCCGGTGCGGTACATCCGCTCCCCCGCTCCGAACGGGCTCGCGACGAACCGCTCCGCGGAGAGCCCTGACCGCCCCAGGTATCCGCGCGCGAGCCCGGCGCCGGTGACGTACAGCTCGCCCGGCACCCCCACCGGCACCGGCCGCAGGGCCGGGTCGAGGGCGAAGACGCGGGTGTTGGCGATGGGGCCGCCGATCGGGGCCGTGCCGTCGCGGTCGTGCCGTACGGCGCTCACCGTGGAGATGATCGTCGCCTCGGTGACGCCGTACTGGATGTACACGGCGCGGCCCCGCTGCCAGCGGCGGCGCGCGTCGGGCGGCATGGGTTCGCCGCCGACGATCAGCAGCCGCAGTTCGGGCAGGTCGTCGGCGTCCAGCTGGAGCAGGTAGGTCGGGGTGGTCGCCAGGTGGGTGACGCGCCGTGCGCGCATGAGGCGGCTCAGCTCGTAGCCCGAGGCGTCCAGCTTCGGGGGTGCGAGGACGAGCCGCGCGCCCGCGCACAGCGTCGGCCAGATGTCGGCCATGGAGACGTCGAAGCTGGGCGAGACGAGTTGCAGGACGCGGCTGTCCCCGTCGAGGCGGTAGCGCAGGAGGTTGTCCTCCACGACGTTGCGCAGCCCGTGGTGGGAGACCGCGACGCCCTTCGGGGTGCCCGTGGAACCCGAGGTGTAGATCACGTAGGCGGCGTTGTCCCCCGTCAGGGGTGCCAGGCGCTCCGAGAGGCCCAGCGGGTCGGCCGCGTACGAGGCCACGTCGCGGGCGACCACCGGGTCGTCCACGACCACGACGCGGCGCGTGCGAGGGCCTGTGCGGCCGGCCGGGCTCGCCGGCTCCGGCAGCCCTCCCGCCGGCGTCGCGGTCTCCGTCGGCACCGCGTCCCGTGTCGCGGTCGTGCAGAGCACCACCGCCGGATCGGAGTCCGCCAGGAGGTGGGCCACCCGGTCCGCCGGGTACTCCGGGTCGACGGGTACGAAGACCCCGCCGGCCATCGCGACGGCGACGAGTGATACCACCAGCGCCACGGACCGCTCGGCCACGACCGCCACCCTGCACTCCGGGCCGACGCCCGCGCGCACCAGGTACCGGGCGAGCCGCGCCGCGTCGGCCGCCAGCTCTCCGTACGTCAGGGCGTGCTCGCCGCGCTCGCCCGCCTCGACGGCGACGGCGGCGGGCGCCCACGCGGCCCGCTCCTCGAAGAGTTCGACGACCGAGCTGGGTGACACGGGCAGGTCGGAGTCGTTCCAGTGCTCCACCACCTGCGCGCGCTCGTCGGCGGTCAGCACGTCCACGTCGCCGAGGCGGATGTCCGGGTCGGCGGCGACCTGGTCGAGGACGTGCGTCAGGCGCTGGGCCAGGGCGCGGACCGTGTCGGCGTCGAAGAGGTCGGTGGCGTACAGGATCTCGCCGTCGAGTCCGGCGGGGGCGCCGCGCGCGTCGCGGCGTTCGACCATGGACACCGCGAGGTCGAACCGGGCCGCGAGCCGGGGCGGCAGCGGTTCGGTGCCCACCTGTACGCCGGGCAGGTCCCAGGCGGCCTCGGGCACGTTCTGGAGGGCCAGCATCACCTGGAACAGCGGGGTGCGGGACAGCGATCGGGAGGGATTCAGCTCCTCCACCAGCCGCTCGAAGGGCACGTCCTGATGCGCGTACGCCGCCAGGTCCGTCGCCCGCACCCGCTCCAGCAACTCCGCGAACGTCGGATCACCACTGAGGTCGGTCCGCAGGACCAGGGTGTTCACGAAGAAGCCCGCCAGCTCCTCCAACGCCGCCTCACCCCGCCCGGCCACCGGCGTACCCAACGGAACATCCTCGCCCGCGCCCATCTTCGCCAGCAGCACCCCCACCGCGGCATGCACCACCATGAACATCGTCGCCCGGCCACGCCCCGCCAGCTCCACCAACCGCGCATGCGTCCCCGCACCCGCGGCCACCGGAACCAACCGCCCCTCGAAACTCGGCACAGCCGGCCGCGCCCGGTCCACCGGCAGCGCGATCTCCTGCGGCAACTCCGCCAACGCCGCCCGCCAATACGCCAGCTGACGACTGCTCACACTGCCGGGGTCCTCCAGCTCACCCAGCACCTCACGCTGCCACAACGCGTAATCCGCGTACTGCACCGCCAACGGACCCCACCCCGGCGCACGCCCCTCACACCGCGCCGCGTACGCCACCTCAAGATCCCGCGCCAACACCCCCATCGACCAACCATCGACCGCCACGTGATGCGCCACCACCGACAGCACGAACCGCTCCGCACCCACCTCCAACAACCGGGCACGCCACGGCAGATCAACCCGCAGATCGAAGCCCACGGCCAGCAGTTCCACCAGGGTTTCCGGGACCAGGGCCTCGTCGGTCCGTGTGACCGGCAGTGGTGGCCGGCCCGCCGTGCCGTGCAGGACGTGCTGGTAGGGGACGCCGTCGCGGTCCGGGAACACCGTCCGCAGACTCTCGTGCCGGTCCGCCACATCACCCAGCGCCGCCTCCAGCGCGGCCACGTCCAACG
>NZ_JBFAHX010000088.1:0-6735 GCF_040654435.1 Streptomyces sp. NPDC050703 | reverse complement strand
GTCGACACCGGGCGCGTTCATCGAGTTCAGCCGCCAGCGCGGCCTTGCCGTGGACGGCCGCTGCAAGGCGTTCTCCGACAGCGCCGGCGGCCCCGCCCCACGCCGGCGCGGCGGCCGTGCCCCCGGCCGGCGCCGGCCCGGTGGCCTCGGTCCAGGGCTGTCCCGCCGGGTCGGTCGCCTCGTCCACACCGGCCGTCCGAAGAAACATGCTCCGCTCGCCTCCACGCTCTTGACTCACACACTCTCGCTCCGCGCACCCGCGGCAGCCGCCACCGGCCGGAGCCCGCGCGGTCCTCCCGCCGGTCCCCGGTGTGATTCCGCGTGCGGGAGGCCGTCCACCGGGTCTTTCCTCACCTGATCAGGGGACCAAGGACCCCTCCGCAGGGACCCGAGGACCCATGCCCGGCGGCGGTCCGCGCCCGTCGGGCGGGATCGTGACCGCGGTGTGAGACTGCCCCTGAGGCGGTGATCACAGATGTCGAGTCCACCCGGCGCGCCAGGCCCCGGAGAGCAGCTCCTGGAACAGCTGCTCGTCGCCGTGCACGCGGCGCCCGCGCTCGAACTCCCCGCCGTGGTCCAGCAGTTCGCCGACTCGGCGGCCATCGACCGGATCGACGTGTACCTGGTCGACCTCCAGCAGCGCTACCTGGTGCCGCTGGCCGACGGGCCGAGCACCCTCGGCGTGGACAGTTCCGTCGCCGGTTCGGCCTACCGGGCCCATGAGCTGCGCGTCGAGGAGCGTTCCCACGGCCGGCTCACCGCCTGGCTGCCGCTGATCGACGGGGTCGAGCGGCTGGGCGTCATCGGTGTCACCGCACCGTCCCTCGACGGCAGGGTGCTGCGCCACTGCCGGGTGCTCAGCTCCATCCTGGCCATGGCGATCACCTCGAAGCGGGCGTCGAGCGACAGCTTCGCGCGGCGCACCCGGTCCCAGAGGATGCAGCTGCCCGCGGAGATGCTGCGGGCCTTCCTGCCCCCGCGTACGATCGGCAACTCCCACGTCGTCTCGACCGCCGTCCTCGAACCGGCGTACGAGATCGGCGGCGACGTCTTCGACCACTCGCTGACCCGGTCCACCCTGCACGTGGCGATCCTCGACGCCATGGGGCACAACCTCGCGTCGGGCCTCACGACCGCCGTGGCGATGGCGGGGTGCCGCAACGCCCGCCGGGCGGGGATCGAGCTGCCCTCGCTCGTGGAGAAGATCCAGGAGGCGATCGCCCAGTGGCTGCCCGAGCAGTTCTGCACGGGCATCCTCGCCCAGCTCGACCTGGCCACGGGCGTCCTGCGGTGGTGCAACTGCGGCCATCCGACGCCCCTGCTCATCCGGGACCACCGGGTGCTCGACCACGCCCTCGAACGGCCCCCGCAGCCGCCCATGGGGACGCCCGCCTCACTGGCCGGCGTCGACTGGATCGTCCACAAGGAGCCGCTGCAGCCAGGCGACCGGGTGCTCATGTACACCGACGGCGTGACCGAACTGCGCACCGGGAACGGCGGCGAGTTCGGCCTCCAGCGGTTCGTGGACAGCATCATCCGCTCCACCGCCGCGGGCGAACCGGCGCCGGAGGCCCTGCGGCAGCTCATCCACTCCATCCTCGACCGGCAGGACAACCAGCTCCGCGACGACGCGACCCTGCTGCTCCTCGAATGGCGGCCCTGAGCCGCGGGAACGGCCCCCGGTCCGAGCCGTTCCGCACGCCGGCACGTGTGTTCCCCGGCCGGCGGGATACACGGCAGAGCAACGGCAGGACACCGACACGCGCCGGCAGTGAGGAGTACGGGCACCATGGGGAACGAGGACGCCACGGGCGACGAGGTCTACCAGCCCGACCCCGGCGAGATACGCGAGGACGACGGAATCCTCGACCCGGAGGACACGCTCGGCGACCAGGAGTCCGACCCCTACGACGAGGGCTGGGCCCCGCCGGAGCGCCCGCTCGCCGCGACCCGCACCGGCACGACGGCGGAGGAGCAGTACGAGGGCGAGAGTCTCGCGGAACGGCTCTCCGAGGAGCGGCCCGACCCGGCGCTCAGCGTGCCGGACCCGCTGGAGGACGGCGTGGCCGCCGACGACCTGGTACGGGCCGACGAGCCCCTCGACGAGCCCCCCTTGGCCGACCCCGACGAGGAGCCGCTGCTCCCTCCCGACGAGGGAGCCGTGGAGGACCCGGAGGACGCCGCCGAACACGACATGCTCGGCGAGGGCATGGGCATCGAGGAGAGGGACAGCGAGGGCTCGGACGTCGAAGACGACGAAGACGAAGGGGTGGCCGAGCCGGACGGGGCGCGCAGGGAGCCCGCGGGGCCGCCCGCCCCGTAGCGCCGCACCGGCCCCGCCCCTGCGCCCCCTCCCCCGCGAGCCGCCTCCCCACCCGGGCCGCCGTCTCGCGCAGCCAGACGTGCGCGGCGTCGCGGGTATACACCGGGTGCCACACAGGGCCTCCCGCAGCGGGACCGCTTCGTACGGTGGTTCGGCCATGCGGACGGCGGGCGGCGGACGGCGGGGCGAGCAGTCGGGCGAGGCGCGCCTGGACGAGCGCGATCCGCCGGGTGCACGCCACGAGCAGCGGCAGCGACTGGAACGCTCTTCGCCGGGCCCTTCGCCCTCGGCACCCTCTCGGCCCAGGACGGGCCGCCCTTCCCCGCCCTGCTGGAGCGCCGGGACGAGGTGCTGCCGCGCCTGCACGGGCTGGGCCACCTCGTCCACCGCGGCCCCGCGGCCCGGCCGGACCGGGCCGGCGGCGGTTCACTCCGGGCGCAGCCAGACCGTGGCCAGGGGCGGCAGGGTCATGCGCAGTCGGGCGGGGCGGCCGTGCGCGGGGGCGGGCTGGGCCAGGAGCGGTTCCGGGTCGTGGACGTCGCCGCCCCCGTACGCGGCGGCGTCGGTGTTGAGCACCTCCCGCCACACGCTGCCCGCCTCGTCCACGCCGAGCGGGTAGTCGTGGCGGACGACCGGGGCGAAGTTGGAGACGGCGAGCAGCGGTGTGCCGTCCGCCGCGTACCGCAGGAACGCCAGGACGTTGTCCTGGGCGGCGTCCGCCACGATCCAGGAGAACCCGGCCGGGTCGGTGTCCCGCTCCCAGAGGGCGGGCGTCTCCCGGTACCGGTGGTTGAGGTCGCGCACCAGGCGCCGCACGCCGTTGTGGTCCTGTTCCGCGGGGTAGGCCGGGTCGAGCAGCCACCAGTCGAGGCCGTGCTCCTGCGACCACTCGGCGCCCTGGGCGAACTCCTGGCCCATGAACAGGAGCTGCTTGCCGGGGTGGGCCCACATGTAGCCGAGGTAGGCGCGGTGGTTGGCCCGCCGCTGCCACCAGTCGCCGGGCATCTTGGAGACGAGCGCCTGCTTGCCGTGGACGACCTCGTCGTGGGAGAGGGGCAGGACGTAGTTCTCGCTGTAGGCGTACACCATCGAGAACGTCATCTCGTTGTGGTGGTACTCGCGGTGCACGGGGTCGCGCTTGATGTACTCCAGGGAGTCGTGCGACCAGCCCATGTTCCACTTCAGGCCGAAGCCGAGACCGCCCAGGCCGTCGGGGCCCACGTCGTGCGTGGCCCGGGTGACGCCGTTCCACGCCGTCGACTCCTCGGCGATCGTGACGACGCCGGGGCAGCGGCGGTAGACGGTGGCGTTCATCTCCTGGAGGAAGGCGACGGCGTCGAGGTTCTCCCTGCCGCCGTGCTCGTTGGGGGCCCACTGCCCCTCCTCGCGGGAGTAGTCGAGGTAGAGCATCGAGGCGACGGCGTCGACGCGCAGGCCGTCGATGTGGAACTCCTCGCACCAGTAGACGGCGTTGGCCACCAGGAAGTTGCGCACCTCCTTGCGGCCGTAGTCGAAGGTGAGGGTGCCCCAGTCGGGGTGCTCGGCGCGCCGGGGGTCACCCGGCTCGTAGAGGTGGGCGCCGTCGAAGTCCGCGAGTGCCCAGTCGTCCTTCGGGAAGTGGGCGGGGACCCAGTCGAGGAGTACGCCGACCCCGGCCTGGTGCAGCCGGTCGACCAGGTACCTGAAGTCGTCGGGGGTGCCCAGGCGGGACGTGGGCGCGTAGAAGCCGGTGACCTGGTAGCCCCAGGAACCGCTGAAGGGGAACTCCGCGACGGGCATCAGCTCGACGTGGGTGAAGCCCGCGTCGGTGACGTAGCCGGTCAGCTCGTCGGCGAGCTGACGATAGGTCAGCCCTGGTCGCCAGGACGGCAGGTGGACCTCGTACACCGAGAAGGGCGCCTCGTGCACCGGGCGGTCCGCGCGGTGGGCCATCCAGGCGTCGTCCGCCCACACGTAGGAGGACTCGGTGACGACCGAGGCGGTGTCGGGCGGCACCTCCGCCCTGCGGGCCATCGGGTCGGCGCGCAGGGTGTGGGCGCCGTCGGGGCGGGCGATGTCGAACTTGTAGACCGTCCCGGGGCCGAGGCCGGGCACGAACAGCTCCCACACGCCGCTCGAACCGAGCGAACGCATGGGGTGGGCCGTCCCGTCCCAGCAGCTGAAGTCGCCGCAGAGCCGCACGCCCCGGGCGTGCGGCGCCCAGACGGTGAAGCGGGTGCCGCGCACCCCCTGGTGGGTCATCGGGTGGGCGCCCAGCGCCTTCCAGAGCTGCTCGTGCCGGCCCTCGCCGATCAGGTGCAGGTCGAACGCGCCGAGGGCGGGCAGGAATCGGTAGGGGTCCTCGTATGCGGTCTCCGGGCCGTCATAGGTGACGCCGATCCGGTACTCCGGGAGCGCGCCGCCCGCGGGCTCTCCGTACGGCAGGACGGCGGAGAAGAAGCCGTCGCCCATGTCGTTCAGCGGGACGCGCCGCTCGCCGGTGAGGAGCGTGACGGCGCGGGCGTAGGGGCGCAGGACCACGAAGGCCACACCGCCGGGGACCGGGTGCGCGCCGAGCACGGCGTGCGGGTCGTGGTGGGTGCCGGCGAGGAGCCGCCGCCGGTCCTCGTCGGCGAGCGGGGCCTCGGGGACGCGGTCCGTGTGCCCGGCGGCGGGCCGGGTGACGACGGGGGCGCGCAGGACGGCCGCGGGGGCGGTGGGGTGGGTCTCGGTGGTGGTCACGGATCAGCTCTCCTCTGCGAGGCGGGCGATCGCCGCCATGGGGACCGGCAGCCAGTCGGGTCGGTGCCTGGCCTCGTACAGCGCTTCGTAGACGGCCCGGTCCGTCTGGTAGGCCCGGAGCAGTTCGGTCTCGGTGCGCGGGTCCCACCTCGCCTCGGCGGCGTAGCCCGCGCAGTACGCCTCCCGGCAGCGCCGCACCCAGGAGGAGCGGCGCGGGTGGTGGGTGTGGGCCGCGTAGTCGAAGGAGCGGAGCATGCCGGCCACGTCCCGTACGGGGGTCTGGGCGTTGCGCCGCTCCGCGAGGGGCCTGGCCGGTTCGCCCTCGAAGTCGATGACGAACCACCGCTCCCCCGCCCTGAGGACCTGGCCGAGGTGGAGGTCGCCGTGGATGCGCTGGGCCGGACGGCTGAGGCCGCGCGCCGCGACCGCCGCGTACGCGGCCCGCAGCCGCGACACGTAGGGGACGAGCCCCGGCAGCTGCCGGGCGGCGGTCTCCAGGCGGCCGGTCATGGCCGCGGCGAGCCGGGCGCCGCCGTGCGGGTCCGGTGGCTCGGTCGGGAAGGCCCCGGCCAGCGCGAGGTGCACCTCGGCGGTGGCGCGCCCCAGCTCGAAGGACTCGTCGGCGAAGTCGGCTCCGGAGGCCAGCGACCTCAGCGCGAGGGTCCAGCCGTCCGTGGCCTCGCGCAGGAACGGCTGGAGCACGCCGAGCGTCATCTTGCGCGGTTCGGTGGTCCAGAACCACGCCACGGGCGCGGGCACCCGGGTGCAGTCCCCGCCCGCGAGCGCCCGCGGCACCTCCAGGTCGGGGTTGATGCCGTACTGGATGCGCCGGAACAGCTTCAGGATGTACGCGTCGCCGTACACGAGGGAGGTGTTGGACTGCTCCCCGTCCAGGAGTCGCGGCGGCAGCCCCTCGGGCACCACGCTCCGCGCGTCCCGTTCGAAGCGCAGCGGGCCCGTGGCGCCGGGGACCCGCAGGCGCTCCAGGAGCAGCCCCGCCGACCAGGGGTCGAGGAGGGCGTCGTACACGGTGAGGCCCGCGAGGGGGCCCGCGTCGGGGCGGCCGATGACGGCGTGGTGGAGCCGGGCCGGCAGGTGTTCGCGGACGCCGAGGATGAGCTGGTAGCAGTCGTCGGGCCGTCCCGTGTGCCCGGTGCGGATCAGCAGGTGCAGGCACCCCGGGTGGAGTTCGGTGCTCGACATCACGGACAGGTCCGTCACGGGCCTGCCCTTGCCCGCGAACCAGCGCTGCCCCGGCAGCCACGCCCGGAGGAGCCCGGCCAGCGAGGTCAGCAGCTGCGGGGGGCTGAGGCTGCTGGGTGACTGCGATGCGGTCTGCAGCATGCGCGACAGGTCCCTTCAGAAGTGCACCGCGGGCGCGGTGGGACGTCGTGGCTGTTCGGACAGGCGGAACCAGTAGAAGCCGTGACCGGCGAGGGTGAGGAGGTACGGCAGTTCGCCGATGGCCGGGAAGCGCACCCCGCCGGTCAGCTCGACGGGGTGGCGTCCGGCGTAGGCCCGCAGGTCCAGCTCCGTCGGCTGGGCGAAGCGGGAGAAATTGGACACGCAGAGCGCCAGGTCGTCCCCGTACTCGCGGAGGAAGGCGAGGACGGCGGGGTTGGAGGAGGGGAGTTCGGTGTAGGTGCCCAGGCCGAAGGCGGGGTTCTGCTTGCGGATCTCGATCATCCTGC
>NZ_JBFAHX010000087.1:0-7097 GCF_040654435.1 Streptomyces sp. NPDC050703 | reverse complement strand
GAAAGTGATCCATGCGAAGCTACCCAGTAGGGCCAATCCGTTCAAACGAAAGCGCAGGTCAGCACGCATGACGCATGCTTCTCCCATGTCTCCAATCCTCTCTCCGAGCGTCAACAGCGCGCACATGGACGTCGTGCGCGTCTTCCTGTACGCCCGACAGTCTTACGCACGCGCGGACGGCTCCGAGGTGAGCACCGAAGCGCAACTAGCGGCGGGACACGCCCTAGCAGAAGCCCGCTCGCTGCAAGGGGTGCCCTGGGTCGTCGTTGGCGAGTACGTCGACAAGGGTCGGTCTGGATGGGACCCGAGCGTCATACGGACCGACTTCGAACGCATGATGACCGACATTCGCGCGGGCGAAGGTGACGTAGTCATTAGCAACGAGCTTTCGCGGCTCACTCGGCAAGGCGCACACGACGCACTCGAAATCGACAAGGAATTCAAGGCGCACGGCGTACGGTTCATGTCCATACTAGAGCCCTTCCTTGACACGTCCACCCCTATCGGCGTCGCAATCTTCGCGCTCATTGCCGCACTCGCGAAGCAGGATAGCGACAACAAAGCGGACCGACTCAAGGGCGCCAAAGCTGAAATTAGCGCTGTAGGCGGACGGCATTCCGCCACGGCCCCATACGGTATGCGGACCGTTCGCGAGCAAATCGATAAACTCACTGTGTCCGTTCTCGAACCCGACGCGGACAACCCCGAACACGTCGCCGTTGTTGAACGCATGGTCGACATGTCACTCAGCGGAAAAAGTGACAACAAGATCGCAACCACGCTCGAAAAAGAGCAGATACCGGCCCCCGGAAACGCGAAACGACGCGCCACAGAGAAGCGCCTAGAGGCACTCAAAAAACGACGCACTTCTGACCCCGATGCACCTATCCGGTGGCGCGCGCAAACCGTCCGGTGGATTCTCGACCACCCCGCAATAGGCGGTTTTGCGAGCACACGCGTAAAGCGCGGTAAGGCGTACGTCAACGTCATCGCGCGGGACGAAGCAGGCTCGCCACTGACACCCCACCGGGGAATCATCTCCGGCGCCCGGTGGCTCGAACTTCAGGAACACCGGAAACTCCCCAGCAAGTACACCAGACAACCCGGTGGGGAAGCCGTGCCAACCCTTCTCAGCGGGTGGCGATTCAGCGACTGCGGCGTATGCACTGGCAGTGTCGGGCAATCCGAAGCCACCGACGGGCACGGTACGTACATGTGCGCCAACCCGAAGGGGCATGGCGGACTATCCATCCGCCGTAAAGACGCCGACGAGTACGTTGCGCGCCGAGTGTGGCAGCGCCTCATCACAGCGGACATGGCGGACGAAGACGACCGAGCATGGGTAGCCGCGGTGGCGGTGCGCTACGCAAGACAAAAGGATCTTGCAGGCGTGCAGGAAGAGCGGCGCGAAACAGCGGCACATCTCGCCCACGTACGCCAGTCCATCAAGGAGCTTCAGGCGGACCGAAAAGCGGGGTTGTACCGAGGCCGCGACGAACTCACGATGTGGCGAGCCACGATGGAGCAATACCGCGCCTACGAAGACGAGTGCACGCGGAAGCTCGACGAGTTGGACGCCCAGACGTCCGCGGCGGTAGCGGTGCCGGCCGACTGGTTCGCCTCCGGGGAAGACCCGATAGGGGACGACTCGCCCTGGGCAACGTGGGACGTCTTCGAGCGTCGACAGTTCCTAGCCCTGTTCCTGTCGGGGGTCACCATTGGGCGGGGCCGCGACCCCGAGACAAAGAAGATCATCCCGCTAGACCAACGCATCGAACTGCGGTGGCACCCACTACCCGACGACACCGACGACACCGACGAAGAGGCCACTGAGCGGGAACTTGCAGCGCTGTAACGCCCGTGCGGGGGCCGACTCACACCGGGTCGGCCCCTTCGTCACGTCTGCGGAGGATGCGTGGGGCCCCGACCAGCGGGAAGTGATGGAGTGACGTTGTGACTCATTTTTCAGATTCACATAAGAAGTCTCTAAGGCATCCCGGACTTCGCCTCACTGCGTCTCTACGTCACTGCCCGACATCCGGCGCTGAAGTCACCGACTCACTTCATATAGATAGAAGGGTGATTCCGCACCGCGCATCAAGTAGCGATACGCAACGGCGCATGAGTGCTCACCCTTCGGCCAGGGGCTCCCCCGACTTCTCTCGGGGTTGAGCAACTGGGCGGCTTCGTCCGTAAGCGTTCGTGAGAATGCCGAACCTAGCGAAGCCGCGCTTGCTTCCGTAGCTCAATGGCAGAGCGCCCCTACCCGGGTTCGTATAACGGGGTGGTTGCTGGTTCGAATCCAGCCGGGAGCACAACTTGCGAGGTATAGGGGGCTTCCCCAGGAAGGGGGGGCCATGCGTACACGCTGCCTTGACTGTCGAGCCTGGGCCACACACGGGGGTAGGTGCGCCATGCATCACTCCGAGTACAACGCACAGCGCTCCATCAAGAGCCACGCGAAGCGGCGTGCTGCTATCGCCCGGGGCAACAACGCTGCCGCTCGTCTGCGTCGCGCTGTGCGCAAGGCCATGGGTGCCGAGTGTGCACACTGCGGTGGTCACTTCCTGCCTTCATGGCTGGACATTGACCACATCAAGCCGCTCGCGCTTGGGGGTGAGGACGTGGATAGCAACGTCCAAGCACTGTGCAAGCGATGCCACCGCATCAAGACGGCACTGGACTTCGGCAAGCGCCCCTTCTAGGGGGAGAGCGGTCCGAAAGTTCCCAGAAATTTTCTACAGCGATCCCGGCCCAAGCTCGGAAAACGCACGCTAGGTGCAGCGCCGGACCCCGCCCCCCAGCGGCCTGAATCCTTGCAACTACTGGCCTTCCGCCACTTCGGCACGCTGAGAACGGGTCAGTTAACGACCCGTTAGGGGGGTGCTAAGTGAGCCGAGCTAAGGCGCCGGACATGCGTACCGGCAACGCCAACACTGCCGCGGTAGCGGAGCCCGCCCCCGTTGTGTACGAAGGTCGAGCGCCCCGTGTGCCCGCGCACCTGAAGGCCGCGGGTAAGGACGTGTGGCGCAACGTGTGGTCCGCCGGCATGGGTGCGTACTCCCCCGACACAGACCGCAACGTGATCACGCGGTACTGCGAGCTGCACGACCGTCGCGCTGATCTGCTCGCACTGGTGGCCGCTGACGGCTACATGTCGGAGGGGTACAACGGGCAACCGGTGGCGCACCCCATGCTTCGCTACGTCGAGTCGACGGAGAAGGAACTCCGCTCGATTGAGACTGCGATCGGGTTCACGCCTGAAGCACGTCTGCGCCTGGGGCTCGTTGCTGCGGAGGCGCGCAAGGTGGCCGCGGGGCCGGAGGATTTCTGAGCACAGCTAAGCGCCCCCAGGTTTCCCCAGGGGCGCCAATCCGCTCAGCGGCGTCGCTTCGGCCCCGGAATGGAAATGCGCTCGAACTTCACGGAGCGCCCCTCCCCGAGTTCCACGGTCAGATCAGTAACCGTCGCGTCCGGGTTGAGAACACCCAGCGGGTCACAGCCGTAGTGCTCAATCTCCGACATGCCTTCAAACACGCTAATGATCACGGTGCGCTTGCCGGTTTCGATGCGCTTGAACGCGTACACAGTTTCGGCCCCTTCGTCGTTGTCCGCCTTACGAGGAACAACCTACTCACGTGAGTAGGCTCTTGTCAATGCGGGGGGTGTCATGGCGAAGCGTCTCCCCGCCGAAGGCATTGATCCAGTTATTGCCCGGCACATACCCACCGACGCGCCGTTCCCCAGTGAGGGCTACCGGGTAGCGAAGTGGATTGAAGAATTCTGCTATCTGACGGGCTCGTTCGCCGGCCAACCGTTCCGGCTGTTGCCGTGGCAGCGAACCCTTCTTGTGGACGCGTACGAGCTAACGCAGGACACGTTCGGTCGTTGGCGCCGGAAGCACCGCACCGTGTGTGTGTGCGTGGCGCGCAAGAACGGCAAGAGCACCATTGCCGCAGCCATCATGCTCTATCACCTGATTGCGGACCGGGGCGACGCACAGCGTCAGATCATCGCTGCCGCCAATGACCGCAATCAGGCTCGCATGGTGTTCGACGCTGCGAAGCAGATGGTTAACGCTTCGCCGAAGCTGAGCGCCGTATGCAACGTGCAGCGCGACGTGATCCGGTATAAGGACAACACTTACCGGGTCGTTAGCGCGGACGCTGGGCGGCAACAGGGGCTGAATCCTTCCGCGGTGTCGCTCGACGAGTACGCGTTCTCTAAGAACTCCGACTTGTTCGACGCGCTCACGCTGGGCAGTGCTGCGCGCAATCAACCGATGTTCCTGATCATTTCGACTGCGGGGCCGGACCCTGACGGACCTTTTGCGCAACTCTGCGAGCAAGGTGAGCGTGTCAATTCCGGGGAAGCCGACGACCCAACGCTTTTCTTCCGGTCGTGGGGCCCGCGCTTGGGCGAAACCGTCGACCACCTTGACCCCGAAGTGTGGGCCAGGTGCAACCCGTCGTACGAAATCTTGAACCCGGACGACTTCAAGGCGGCGGCCCAGCGGAGCACTGAAGCCAGTTTCCGTATCTACCGACTTTCACAGTTCGTGCGTGGCGCTTCAACGTGGTTGCCGCACGGGCTATGGGATTCGCTCGCTGCGGCGGATGACCCCCTAGAGCCGGGGGACGAAATTGTGCTCGGCTTTGACGGTTCGTGGAAGGGCGACTCTACGGCGCTCGTCGCTTGCCGCGTACGGGACTTGAAGGTGTTTGTCCTGGGCCACTGGGAAGCGCCGGCGGACGACGCTCATTGGCGGGTTCCCATGGCGGATGTTCGGGACGCTCTTCACGGGGCGCTTGACACATACCTGGTACGCAATCTGGTGGCAGACCCTTACCGCTGGGAAGAGACGCTAGACAATCTCGAAGCTGACGGCTTCCCCGTTGAAGCGTTCCCAACGAACTCGTTGAAACGCATGATCCCCGCGACGCAGTCTGTGTACGACGCGTGCCGGGATGGCCGCTTGTCGCATGACGGTAATCCGGCGCTTGCCCGGCACATCGGCAATGCCGTGCTGAAGGAAGACAAGCACGGTGCCCGCGTGACGAAGGAATACGCGGCCAGTCGCCGAAAGATTGACCTTGCTATCGCCATGGTTCTCGCTGTTCACGGCGCAATCATGTGGCGCGAGGACAACGGCACCCACGTTGATACGGCGATTCTCGCCACGTGGGAGGGGGCCGACGGGCAGGTCTTCACGACCGGGCTCGCCCCCGATGAATCCGATTACTTCGCTGATATCTGACCCGAAGGGGGCGCTATGGGTTTTTGGTCTGCTCTCTTCGGGTGGGGGTCATCTCTCGCACTGGACGCTGTAGCGGCTGAACGCGCGTGGGAGCCGTATGACCCTGAGCTGTACAGCTTGGGTGTCACCGCGGCTTCCGGGCAGCGCGTTACACCGCATAACGCCCTTCAGGTGTCGGCCGTATTCGCGTCGGTCCGGCTGCTCTCCGAGACGATTGCCACGCTGCCAGTAGGCACGTACAGCAAGCGCGGCGGGGTCCGCCGGCAGATCGAAACTCCCGCGTGGCTCGACTACCCGAACGCTGAGCCGGGCGGCATGGGCCGGATCGACATCCTGTCTCAAACGGTCCTGTCACTTCTTCTTCAGGGCAATGCGTTTCTTGCCGTCCGCTGGGTGGGACCGAACATTGCTGGGTTGGACGTGCTCGACCCGACGAAGATTCACGTGCACATGGTCATGGTCGACGGTCTTCGTCGGAAGGTGTTTGAAGCGTTCGATGTGGACTCCGACGGGAACGAAGTTCTGTTGGGTTGGTTCACGCCGCGCGATGTTCTTCACATTCCCGGGATGATGCTTCCCGGTGACTTCGTCGGTTGCTCGCCGATCTCGTACGCACGTGAGTCCATCGGGCTTGCGCTTGCTGCCCAGACGTACGGTTCGAAGTTCTTCGCCAATGGCGCGATGCCTGGGGCTGTGGTTGAGGTCCCCGGAACAATGAGCGAAGAGGGACTTGCACGGGCGCGTGAAGCGTGGCGCGCAGCGAACAGCGGTGTGGACAACGCGCACCGTGTAGCGCTGCTCACTGAAGGCGCGAAGTTCAGCAAGGTCGCTATGTCGCCGGACGAAGCACAGTTCTTGCAGACGCGACAGTTTCAGGTTCCGGAAATTGCGCGCATCTTTGGCGTTCCGCCGCACCTCATCGCGGACGCGACGAACTCGACTTCGTGGGGTTCCGGTCTTGCTGAACAGAACATCGCGTTCAGTATGTTCTCGCTGCGACCGTGGCTCGAACGCATCGAGTCGGGACTGAACAGACTTCTTTTCGCGGAGACTGCGGACCGCCACAAGTTCGTCAAGTTCAACTTGGACGAGATCAAGCGGGGCGCACCGAAAGAGCGTATGGAGCTGTGGTCGCTGGGGCTGCAAAACGGTATCTACTCGATTGACGAAGTTCGAGCTGCCGAGGATCTGCCACCGCTTCCGGAGGGGTTGGGCGCTGAGTACCGCGTGCCGATGAATCTGTCCGTTGTGGGTGAGAAGCCGGAGCCCGCGCCCCCAGCCATTGAACCCCCCGCATCTGAGCCGGGGGACGAGCCGGACACCGCCGAAGGCGACCCGGTTAACGAAGGGGGCACAGACGAAGATGACGACTCGTGAACTTCGGTTCGCGGTTGGTGCACTTGAAGAGCGCTCGTCGGGTGACGGGCGCATTTCTATGCGCGGATACGCCTACCGCTTCAATGAACTGTCACACGACCTGGGCGGCTTTCGGGAACGCATTGTGCCTGGGGCCGGCGGTCCGTCGCTGCGACAGAACGACGTGTACGCAACTTTCAACCACAACTCACAGTCTCTGCTCGGGCGCACGTCGTCGGGCACGCTGCGTGTGGGGGAAGACCGCGAGGGCGGGTGGTATGAGGTTGACCTTCCGGACACGACGACCGGCCGTGACGTCGCGGAGCTTCTGAAGCGGGGCGACCTTCGCGGCTCGTCCTTCACGTTCCGCGTGCTCGATGGGGGTCAGCGTCGGGCAGACGAAGACGACGCGGAAACGGGGCTTCCCGTCCGCGAGATCACGGCCATGGACGTGGTCGAACTGGGGCCGGTTGTGAATCCGGCG
>NZ_JBFAHX010000086.1:0-7860 GCF_040654435.1 Streptomyces sp. NPDC050703 | reverse complement strand
CCGGCCACCGCGTCACGCATCACTCGTTCTCCTCGACGAACCGCTCCCGGACGGAGCCGGGCCACCGCGCCGCTCTCAGGACAGCGGCTCCACCCACACATCGCGGTAGCGGACCTTGTTGCCGTGGTCCTGGAGGCGGATGGCACCGGCCGCCGCCGACTCGGGGGCACCCGCGCCGGTGGGGCCGTCGACGGCCACGTCGTCGTGGACCTTCTCGCCGTTCCAGACGACCGTGACCCGCGCGTCCGACGTCTTCTCGCCGTCCGCGTCGAAACGGGCGGCGCGGAAGGTGATGTCGTAGGTCTGCCAGGTCTCGGGCGGCTTGGCGGCGTTGCGGTCGGCGGCCTTCTTCTGGTAGATCGCCGCCGCCTCGTTGTCGGCGAGCTTCTTCACGCCGTACGAGTCGAGGATCTGCACCTCGTACCGGTCCTGGAGGTAGACGCCGCTGTTGCCGCGGTCCTGCCCCGTGACGTCGTCGGGGAGCTTCGGCACCCGGAACTCCACGTGCAGCCTGAAGTCCTGGAAGTGCTGCTTCGTGCGCAGGTCGCCGCAGCAGACCTCCATGGACTTCTCCGCGGTGTGCGGCCACTCGGCGCTGCGGCCGTCGGTGTGCTGCCAGGCCGTGGAGATGCTGCCGCCGGAGAAGAGGTCGACGCGGCTGCCGGGGCGCCGGACGTCGATCGCGTCGAGGTTGACGTGTCCGGTGTCATCGGCGCCCACCCCGTAGGTGATCGTGTTGCGGCCCTTGCGCAGGGTCAGGCGTTCCGTCCTGGTGCTCCAGCGGTTCCACTCGCCGGTCGACGGCAGGCTGGTCTGCCGGGCGGCGGCGCCGTTGACGCTGACGCCGATCGTCTTGGTGCCGGGGGAGGGGTGCGGGCCGTTGGCGTAGCGCAGGCCCACGTCGTAGGTGCCCTTCTTCGCCACGTCGACGTCGAAGGTCACCGCGGCGCCCTTCTCGCCGAGGCCGTCGACGAAGCCGGCGCCCGTGTGACCGGCGTGCTCGGTGTCGGTGCCCGCGCCGCCGGACAGCCGGGCCGACTCGGCGTCGTAGGCGGTGCTCGGGTCGTCGGGGCCCGGCTTGGCGTTGAGCGTGTACCAGGCCTCGGTGGACCAGAGCTGCTCGCGGGTGGAGGAGGAGAACGGGCGCGGCGAGCGGACGTGCACGACGCGGTCGCTCCTGAGCCCGGGAATGGTCAGTTTCACCTTCTTGCGGTCGGAGGAGAGCTTCGCCGCGGTGACCGGCAGCGCCTCCTCGTCGACCTTCGGGCCGCCGTAGGCGGGGGTGGGCGCGTAGCGCCACTGCTCGACGGAGTACGCGCCCTTGGTCAGCTTGTCGGCGGTCTCCTGCGACAGGGGCTTGGTGTAGGTGAGTTCGAAGCCGTCGCGGGTGGCGCGCATCGTCCTGATGTCGAAGGCGGTCTTGCCGTTGGGCGTCAGCTTCTGCAGGCCGAAGCGGAGCTTGCCGGCCTGTCCCCAGTTGCCGTCGGCGCCGAGGCCGCCGGTGTAGATCGCGCCGTCGGGGCCGGTGCTGATGCGCGAGACGCCGGCTTCGAGGCCCTGGGTGTGGCGGAACACCGCGCCCTGGTACTCGCCGTCGACCTTCTCCAGGTCCGCGCGCTGGAGTCCGCCGTAGGTGACGTCACCGAAGACCATCTGCCCGGCGAAGGGGCCCTTCTTCAGCCGCATCGGGGTGCTGGGGGAGTTGGCGATCTCGTTCTGCGGCAGCCAGAGCGCGGGCTTGGTGACGGGCTTGTCGTCGTAGGGCCCGCCGGGGTTCATGTAGTGGTTGAAGAAGCGGTCCTGCTCGATGTGGACCAGCTTGGAGGCGGGCAGCCAGCCGCCCTGGTTGTCCGCGACGAACAGGTTGTTGTCCGGGCCGCGGCCGATGCCGTTGGGGGTGCGCAGGCCCCCCGCGAGGTAACTCACCTTGCCGGTCGCCTTGTTGACCTTGATGGTCGTGCCACGGTTCTTGGCGGGCTGCGGGTCGGTGGTCGCGCCGCCGTAGTCGATGGCGACGGAGAGGTTCAGATAGAAGTGGCCCTTCTCGTAGAGCAGTCCGAAGGCGAACTCGTGGAAGTTCTTGCCGTACGGCCACTCGGCGATCTTCCGCTTGTCGTCGGTGACGTCGTCGCCGTCGGTGTCGTTCAACTCGGTGAGCTGGTGTTTCTCCGACACGTACAGCTTGCCGTCCACGTACTTGATGCCCATCGGCTCCTTGAGCCCGTCGGCGATCTTCTTGTACGTGACCTTCTCGGGGCCGGTGTCACCGGTGACGTGGTCGAGCAGGTACACCTCGCCCTTGTTCTCGTTGCTGCCGCCCCAGGTGGAGATCGCGAGGCGGCCGTCGGGCAGCCAGTCCATCGCGGAGACCTGGGGCTCGAAGCCCTTGGGGCGCAGGTCGGTCAGCCGGTACCCGGGGTTGACCTCGGTGAGCGGGAGGCCGTCACCGGGGGTGTCGTGGGTCCCCTCGCACTCCTTGCGGCCGGGCGCGGTGACCCGTACGACATCGGCGTCCGTGCTGAGCACCGAGTTCGGCACCGTCGTGAACCCGCTCGCCCCCGGCGGCTTCCATTCGAGCGTGACCTGCTGCCCGCCGCCCGCGTCGAAGTGGTCGATGCGCAGCGGCTGGTGGCCGGCGTTGAGTGTGATCCCGCCGTCCTTGGGCTCGGCACCGTGCAGTCCGTCGTGGTCGATGACCCGCTGCTCGCCGATGAAGAGCCGCGAGCCGTCGTCGCTGATCAGACGGAAGTCGTAGGTGCCCGCCTCGGGCACGTTCAGGTTGCCGATGATCTGCGAGACGAAGTTGTCGCTGAACCCGAAGCCCTCGGTGGACTTCCAGTCGGCGGTCGGGATCAGCTTGTCGACGTTGGGGGTCTGGGCGGGCTTGAGGTCGCAGAGCTTCTTGAGGGGCGTCTGCACGTCGAAGACCCGCAGGGTGACGCCGGGTTCCTGCGGCGGCAGGTCCGCGAACGGCTTCCCGTCGTCCTTCGCGGCCGCGGCGGGCGCGAGGAGTCCACCGCCGAGCATGGCGGTGAGCAACAGGGCGGTGGATCTTCGGGCCGTGCGGCGGCGCCGCCCGGGGATCGGCCCGGGGATCGGCTCGGGGCGTGGCTTCACTTGTCCTCCTGCGTGGTTCCGCTGATTCCGGCGTGGCTTACGCAGATTTCCGTGGCCAAAGCGGGGCTCAGCGTAGGGAGGTTGTCCGAAGAGGTCCATACTTTGTCCAGAGAAAGGAAAAACTCCCTGGAGCGACCACGGCCGTGGCCCGCCCGCCGACGCGGGGAAGGATCGGGGGCATGACGCACTCACCGATGCGGATCAACGCCCTCATCGTCGACGCCGCCGACCCCGAGCGGCTCGCCGCGTTCTGGTCCGCCCTGCTCGACAGGCCCATCGAAAGCCGCACCGGCCCCTACGTATGGCTGCGGCGCGCGAACGGCCTCGCCCTCGGCTTCCAGCGGACCGCCGAGCCCACGCCGGGCAAGAACCGCATGCACGTCGACGTCAGCACACCCGACCCCGCCGCCGGACAGCGGCGCGTCGAGAGCCTCGGCGGACGCCGCCTGGAGGAGTACGCCGACAGCGGCTTCCTGGTGATGGCCGACCCCGAGGGCAACGAGTTCTGCGTCATCCCCGAGGGCCCGGTCGGCATGGACGACGAGGGGCGCGCGCACTACCTCGACTGAACGCCGCGTCGCTGCGCCCCCCGCCCGGCGGGCACGGGCAGGATGGGCGCGGGCGCTCAGAAGCCCGGAAGACCCCGGAGGCAACGGTGAGCACTGACGCGACCGCGTGGCCGAAGACGCAGGACCCGCGACCGACGACGACCGCCGAGCACGCGGCGGCCACCACGCCGCCCCTCACGCCGGCGCACCCGCACGCCACGACGTACTACGCCATCGGCGTCCTCGTCGTCCTGGGACGGCTCACCCCCGACGAGGCGCGGAACGTCCTGCGCGCCATCTCCCAGCGCACCAACACCAAGCTGCGGGACGTGGCCACGCTGCTCGTCCGGTGGGCCGGGTCCGGCGAGCTGCCCGCCGACATCCGCGGCGAACTGGCCCACCAGCTCCGGCTGCGCCCCCGCCGCTAGGGCTTCTCGTCCGGATCAGCGGGGGAAGCCGGCTCCGGCAGGACGGACGCCAGGACGTCGGCGGCGTGCTCGGACGGCTCGGCGGCCAGCGTGAACGTGATGCGCGCGCCCTCGCGGTACTCGGGGTCCACGGCGATGGTGCCCCCGTGGAACTCCACGATCTTCTTGCACATCGCCAGGCCGATGCCGCTGCCGGGATAGGCGTCCTTGGTGTGCAGGCGCTGGAAGATCACGAAGATCTTCTCCGCGAACTCCTCGGGGATGCCGATGCCGTTGTCGGTGACGGTGAAGCGCCACAGCCCGTCCTCGCGCACCGCCGTGACGTGGATCTTCGGCGCCACTCCGGGCCTGCGGAACTTGACCGCGTTGGCGATCAGGTTCTGCCAGAGCATGCCCATCTGCGTGGGGTCGGCGACCAGCGTCGGCAGCGCGTCGTGGGTGATGACCGCCTCCGACTCCTCGATGCCGACGCTCAACGCCGACAGCGTCCGCTCGAAGACCTTGTCGAGGTCGACGTCCTGCTGGTCGTTGTGGAGCCGGCCCACCCGGGAGAAGTCGAGCAGGTCGTTGATGAGGACCTGCATGCGGTTCGCCCCGTCCACCGCGAAGTCGATGTACTGGTCCGCCCGGTCGTCGAGCTGCCCGCCGTAGCGCCGCTGCAGGAGCTGGGTGAAGCTGGAGACCTTGCGCAGCGGCTCCTGGAGGTCGTGGGAGGCCACGTACGCGAACTGCTCCAGCTCCGCGTTGGAGCGCCGCAGGTCGGCGGCCTGCGCGTCCAGGCGTACCCGCGCCTGCTCCTTGAAGTCCAGCTCCCGTACGAGACGCCGGCGCATGTGGTCGATCTCACCGCTGAGGTGGCGCAGGTCGGCGGGGCCCGTCGGGGTGATCGGATGGTCGAAGTCACCGCCGGCGATGGTGCGGGCGTCCGAGCCGAGCCGCTCCAGCGGCCGGTTGATGCCGCGCCGCAGGCCCTCGAAGACGCCGGCGATGAGGGCCAGTATGACGAGACCTATGGCGCCGAACACCCAGTTGCGCAGGGCCATCGTGTCCACCAGGTCGGCCCTGGCCTTCGCACGCTCGGCGCGCAGCGTCCTCTGCTGGTCGTCCAGGGCGGTCCGCACCTGGTCGAAGGAGGTCTTGCCCTCCTCGGCCCGCTCGGTGGCCAGCGGGGAGGGCGAGCCGGGCCGCGCGGCGGCGATCGGCACGGCGATCCTCTCCTGCCACTTCCCGACGGCCTCCCGCACGGTCTTCAGGCCTTCGAGACCGGTGCGGTCGCCGTCGAGCAGCCCGGCGAGCTCCCTCATGCTCGCCCTCTGCTCGACGAGCCCCCGGTCGTAGGGGGCACGGAACTCCGGGTTGCCGGTGAGCCCGTAGCCGCGGATGCCGGTCTCCTGGTTGAGCATGGCGGACTCAAGGCGGATGGCGGTGGTCAGGGCGGGGGAGCGCACATCGCTGAGGTCCGTGCTGAGCGACTCGGTGCGCGCGAGCACCCATGCCCCCGTCGAGCCGAGCAGCACCAGGATCAGCAGAGACACGGCCACCCCCACGCGGAGCCACCGCCGTGTCGTCCACGGGAAGCGCCCGGGGGCGGGCGCTCGTCTCTCGACGCGGGTCATCACTGGACTCCTTGCTGGGAAACGGACGGCCGCTGCGAAGGCGCGGCCAGGACACTCTAGAGGCTCGACAACATTTGTTGTCATCCGGCCGCCCCGGGACCTAGAGTGCCGAGCATGCCAGGCAAGAACTTCCAGCTGCGAGCCACTGCGCAGCAGATGGCCGCCCTCGCCGACGCGGAGGCCGGCGACCTCGCCCGGCGCCTCCTGCGCGAGCAGCTCGAAGCCCCTGCGCACCGGGCACCCGACGACCCGGCACCGGCCCTCGCCCTGCTGCACGTACTGGACCACCTGCGGCAGGCCACCGAACGGCTGCAGCGTGACGCGGCCGTGGCAGCCGCCCACGCGGGTGCCGGATACCCCCAGATCGGCGCCGCGTGCGGCCTGACCCGGCAAGGAGCCCGGCGCCGCTGGCCGGGGCTCTTCCACTACTCCAACGAAAAACCCACGGAGCATCCGATGATCGCCACCCCCGCCCGCCCCTTCGACGTCCTGCTCGTCGAAGACGACGCCGCCGACGCGATGCTCATCGAGGAAGCCCTCTGCGAGCGCGGTGCGCGCAACCTGGTCCAGGTCACGGACGGAGTAGCCGCCCTCGAACACCTGCGTGATCCGGAGACCGCCCGGCCCGACCTCATCGTCCTGGACCTGAACATGCCGCGGATGAACGGGCGGGAACTGCTGAAGGTCCTCAAGTCCGACGACGACCTCCAGACCATCCCCGTGGTCGTCCTCACCACCTCCAGCGCCCCCGACGACGTGAACGGCGCGTACAGCAGCCACGCCAACGCCTACGTGACCAAGCCGGTGAACCTGGAGGAGTTCGAGCTGGCCGTGCAGAGCATCGACGCCTTCTACCTCGACACCGCCACCCGGCCCCGCCCCTGAGCCGTTCCGGCACCCGACGCCGCCCGCTCAGACGGCGGCCGACGCCGGGTGCCGGCCGCCTCCGTCGTCGCGTTCGACATGGGCCCGCACACGCCGGCACGCGTGGGCGAGCAGCCGGGAGACGTGCATCTGCGAGATGCCGAGCTCCTCGCCGATGCGCGCCTGGGTCATGTCGTGGAAGAACCGCAGGTACAGGATGCGGCGCTCGCGCTCGGGCAGATGGGCAAGGCCCGGCTTGACCGCCTCGCGCGCCACCACGGCGTCGAACCGCGGCTCGGTCAGACCGAGGGTGTCGGCGAGCGCCGCGGAGCCCTCCTCGCTGCCCGCGCCGAGCTGGGCGTCCAGGGACAGCGCCCGGAAGCTCTCGATGGCCTCCAGGCCGGCCAGCACGTCCTCCTCGCTCATCCGCCCCTGCTCGGCGATCTCCGCCACCGTGGGGAAGCGGCCCGTACCGGTGCTGAGCTCGCGGATGCAGGCCCGCACCTGGCCGCGCAGCTCCTGCACGCGCCGGGGCACATGGACGTGCCAGGCGTGGTCCCGGAAGTGCCGCTTCACCTCGCCGATGATCGTGGGGACGGCGTACGGGGCGAAGGGGCCGTACGCCGGGTCGTAGCGGTCGACGGCCTTGACCAGGCCGAGGGCCGCGACCTGCTCCAGGTCCTCCAGCTGCTCGCCGCGGTCGCGGAACCTGCCGGCCAGCCTGCGCGCCATGGGCAGCCACGCCTCGACCAGCCGGGTGGCGAGACGCTGCCGCTCCGGGCCCGGGGGCAGGGCGGCGAGGCGCTCGAAGTCGGCGGCGGTGTCCGGCGCGTCCGGGCGGCGGTGGGAACGTCCTGCCTTCGTCGGCATGTGCGTGGCCTTCCCGTGGAACTGTCGTGATCAACAGCACGGGAGCGCGACGGGGCACACCTAGGGACGGCCCGAAAAGGGTCCGCTCCCGCGGATGTGCCTGGTCCTCAAGCACGTCAAAAGGCCGTTTGTCCGCGATGGACGGGACCGACGGACGGCCGGCCACCGATATCGCTTCCGGGACTTCTCCGATCGTACGGCTCTGTCGCCCGAAGGCGCCGCGGCGTGGTGCACACGGGTCAAGCCCTATGCCTCGTCGCGGTCCATGAGGCCGGTGCGGAGTTTGGTGACGGTGCGGGTGAGGAGGCGGGAGACGTGCATTTGGGAGCAGCCGAGCTGGTCGGCGATCTGCTGTTGGGTCTGCTCTTCGACGAAGCGGAGGTGGATGAGGGTGCGTTCGCGTTCGTCGAGGTCGGC
>NZ_JBFAHX010000085.1:0-10152 GCF_040654435.1 Streptomyces sp. NPDC050703 | reverse complement strand
CTGGCGCTGGCGCCCGTCGCGGTGGTCCCGATGGTCGTCTACCCCTACGGCAAGCGGTTCACGAACTTCCCGCAGGCGATCCTCGGCCCTGACCGCCTGTCAGGGAGGAGCAGCGGCCACCGGAAGGCGAACAGCCCTGAGCCGTACGCGGCCCCGAGCACGCGGCCCAGCCCGGCTCGCCTCGCGCTATTACGCCGTAATAACCGCCGCACCGCTCCCCCGGAAGCCGGGCCGCTCCGGCTCATCGCCGGCCAGCACGCCCTCGACGGCTATTACGCCGTAATAGCGCTCAGGCTCCCTCATTAGCCGCCGACCGCAGCCCGCCGGGCCCCGGCGAGGTCGCGGGCCATACCCGACCGTTGCCCTGACCGCCTGTCAGGAGGGCCTGCGGCCACCGGCACACGCGCAGCCCTGAGCCGTACGCGGGCCCGAGTACGCAGCCCGGCCCCGCTCGCCCCGCACTATTACGCCGTAATACCGAGCGCGCTCCACTCCCACCGGCGCCGAAACGCCCGCTACCCGTACCGCTGGCCCTGCCCCCCTCCGCAGCCGGCATGCCTCGCCGACTATTACGCCGTAATAGCCCCGCCTGCTCTCCCCCAGGCCGACCGGGGTCCGGCGAGTCCGAATGCGCAGCAGCCTGAACGTGCCACTGGCACCCAGCGACGCCCACCGCCGGATGGCCAGCGCCCCGCACTATTACGCCGTAATACCGAGCGCTCGGCTCCCAACGGAGGGGCGAGCCGCTGCCCCCTGCCGCTGCCACTCCCCTGCGGCCATCACAACCTCGGCCGACTATTACGCCGTAATAGCGGCGCGTGACTGTCGGCCCCTCGCAGAGATGGTGGCGCGACACCGGTCGGTCGCCGCACAGGATGCGTGGAGGCTGGAGCCCGGATGCGTCGGCAGACGCAGGACGGCGGCTCCCCTGGTTATTACGACGTAATAGCCGGCACCCCACTCACGCACCGCGGAGGAGCCGCGACCGTCCTCCGGAACCATCACACCGACGGCGGCTATTACGACGTAATAGCCGCCGAGGCCCCGTCAGATGGGCGGCCCTGGCGTGCCTCGGACCGACAAGCCAGCAGAGGACAGCCGACCAACACCTCACCAGAGCACCGGAGCACCGGAGCACCGGAGCACCGGAGCACCGGAGCACCGGAGCCAACGCTTCACCAACAGGACGGTTCATGGACCCCATCACTCACTGGACCACCCGGGGGGACCTGATGCCCAAGAACACCACCGTGCCAAGCCGCCCAAAGTGAAGATCTACCGCAGCTGCTGCGGCAGGGACCGCCGCGCCATTGCCCTGGGCAGCTGCGCCACGAACACCGCCACCTACTCCCCCGGCTCCGGCTCCGGCTCCGTCGACTATTACGCCGTAATAGCGCCGCCCTGTGGCCGAACCCTCCGGTCACAGGGCGGGGCGGGCTCAGGCAGTAGCGTCGCTCGGCTATTACGCCGTAATAATCGAGCGCCGGAGGGGGCAGGAGCCGACCACACCCAACCGAGCCCAGAAGGAAACGCTGCGTGCGGGCACGCGAGAGCACGGGCTGCGGGGAAGATGAGGGTCCGTCGTCAGCAGGGGCTGACCGTGCGGGCCATTGATTCATCGTCACGGGCCCTGGCCCACTTCGGCCAGGGCCACAGATCACATACGGGAGCTCCCATGTCCGAACGGCCCGAGAAGATAGCGCCGAGCACCCCCATGACCACCGAGGAGATCGAGGCGGCCCACGTGATCAGACCGCCCAAGCTCAACGGCCAGGTCACACTGCACGAGTACGACCCCCAGTGGCCCGCGCTCTTCGAGCAGGAGGCCGCCCGCATGCGCGAGCGCCTGCACCACGTCGGCCACCGGATCGAGCACGTCGGCTCCATGTCCGTGCCGGACCTGCCAGCCAAGCCGGTCATCGACATCCTCCTGACCCTCCCCGACCCCGGCGAGGAGGCACGCTACGTACCGTTCCTGGAGGACCTCGACTACACCCTCGTCATCCGTGAGCCCGAGTGGTACGAGCACCGCCTCCTGCGCAAGCACGGCCTGGGCCCGAGCGCCGAAGCGGTCAACCTGCACGTCCTGCCCGCGGACTGCGAGGAAGCCATCCGTATGCTGCGCTTCCGCGACCGGCTGCGCACGGACAGCGGCGACCGCAAGCTGTACGCCGATGCCAAGCGGTCCCTGTCCCGGCAGTCCTGGGAGTACATGCAGAACTACGCCGACGCCAAGTCCGAGGTCGTAGCCGCGATCCTCGTCCGGGCGATGGCGGGGGACACTTCCGAACCAGACGCGTAGGCAAAGGACCGAGGCCGATCGCAAGCAACCACAACTCCCCGCACACACGGCACGCGGCACGCGGCGCGCCGCACAGGCATGGACGCGACGGGGGAGAGCTACCCGGATCGGCTTCGGTGCAGACTGAACACGCACCGCTATTACGGCGTAATAGCCGGCCGCCATCAGCAGACAAGGGACGAGTGACGAGAGCGCCGATCCGTCAGCGGACGTCGAAGGTCCCGAACTTGCGCGTGGCATCCGCCGGCAGCGTCCCGAAACGCATGGGCAGCGTCTCGGCCATCAGCGAGTTGTCGTCCGGGGGAGTGACGCCCTTTCTCTTTGCGCCACATCGCGAGGTCCTTGGCGTAGACGACCTAAAGCGATATGCTTGCCAGTTTTCGCCGTCTCCGTTTCCCGCGCGAACGCCCGTGAGCCGTCCGTCATCAAGACGTCCACGGGCAGGCCCTTGCCTTCGCCCCTGAGGGAAAAGCCAGAGCAAAAAGCTCTGTACGGCCCACTGATGGGCGATCTCGACACCAGTCAGCCCATCACCCCGCCCGCATCACGTTCGGCGCTCCTACCCCCCTTCTCTGGCCTCGGATTTTCTACCGTTCTAAGAGAAGTGTTTCGTTATGCCCGTTTTTCGCCCTTACGTCACCCCGTACGGGTTGACGCGGGGAGGGGCTCCCGGGCCTGGTCTACCTGCGGGCAGGAGGACGGGATCAACGGGGCTGACGGGACCGAACTTCACCCATTCGCTGGACAACTACTCCAGGCGGAGGTCAGGGGAGGCTATGGGCCCCCGCCCGGCGGCGTTCAGTCCCGTACGGTTCAGTCCCGTACAGGGACACCCCAAGAAAACGCAGGTCAGAGCACACATCCGCCAAATCCACGGGACTGACGGGACCAACCCTGCTAGTTATCTTCTGCTCAGAACACTCCAACACGCGCGCGCACACGTGAGGAGTCGGAACGCTTGAGCAGCTTATAACTATGACCTTCGGCCCCGTCAGTCCCGTAAAAGAGGGAAACCCCCCTCTGACCAGGCATGATGTACAACGGGACTGAGTCCCGCCCCAGATGACGGGACTGAACCGGCACAGGAAAGAACGACAGGATGGTCCACCTGCCCCTGCCCACTGCGGGACTGACGGGACCGAATTCCTCCGACACGCCAGGGCTGTGCTGACGCTGCCCCGCCGGTGGGCTACGCTCGTGCCGCAAACCCGAAACCTCAGTCCCTTCAGACCCGTTGGCCCCACCGAAAAAGGCCCCCGGCAGTTGGGCCGGCTCCCGCGAGACGACAGACGTTCAAGGAACCACGAAGGCCGCTCGAAGAACGCCACAGACCCGCTTGCAGGACCGCTCGAAAAACGCTCATAGCCCCGCCTGCAGGACCGCACAAAGAACCGCACGAACCGTGACAAGGATGCCCCGTTGACCCGCCAGCCCTCGACTGAGCCAACGGTCTCGGCCGAGGCCCTGGCCCTGGCCGAGACCAGGCACGGCCACGAAGCACACGGACACGCCCACGGTCCCGCACAACCCCCCGCCCCGGCCCCGGGCTTCGCGCACCACCCCGAAGACAGCCACACCCCCGCATCCCCCGCACACGCTTCGGCACGCCCCCACCGCCACCCCCACTCCCACGCTCACGCCATCGCCCGCTGGTGCGCCAAGGCCGGCTGGCCCGTCCACCCCCTGGCGCCCCAGCAAAAGGTCCCGCCGGCCAACTGCCAGGCGTGCAAAGACAACCCGCACAGCCCCACCGCGTGCCCGTGCAAGGCCGCGGGCCGCTGGTGTCACGGGTTCCACGCCGCCACCACCGACATGGACCGCATCGACGCCTGGTGGCAGGCCCAGCCCCGCTTCGGGGTCGGCGTCTCCTGCGGGCCCGCGGACTTGGTCGTGCTGGACGTCGACGCCCATGCCACGCAGGTCCCCGACCGCTCCCGCCTCCTGCCGGGCATCCCGATCGCCCCGCAGGTCAACCTGGACGGCCTGGCCACAGGTTTCGACACCCTGGCGCTCCTGGCAGCCCTCCGCGGTCGGCCCAACCCGGCGGAGGACACCGGGACCCTGCGCGTACGCACGCCCTCCGGCGGCCTGCACATTTGGTACCGCAACCCGAACCCCACGATCCGCTACCGCTCCTCCACGGGGTCCAGCCCCAAGACGGCGCTGGCCTGGCAGGTGGACGTGCGGTCCGACAACGGTTACATCGTCGCCCCCGCGACCAGGACCACGGCGGGCAGCTACCGCCCCGTGGGAACGGCCCGCCACCCGGCACCCCTGCCCCAATGGCTCGCCGAGGAACTCGCGCGCACCCGGCACGTCCCTGCCCCCGCTACGACGACGAGCACACCCACAACCACAAAAGCACCCCCAAACCCAAACCCATCCCCAGCGCCATCCTCAGCCCCAGCCCCAGATCCATCCCCAACCCCAGATCCATCCCCAACCCCGACTCGCCCCCGCCGACGCCGACGCTCGGCCAAGGGAGCCGAACGCCTCCTGCACCCCCTCCTCGCCGAGGTCAGCGCCTGCGCGGCCACCCCGGAGGGGGCGAGCTTCACGGAGAAACTGAACCGGGCCGCCTACACCGCCGGCGGCCTGGTCCAAGGCGGCCACCTGGACCGGGAGGCAGTGCGGGAACAGCTCCTGGAGGCGGCCCGCTCCGCCCGCCCCGCCCAAGAGGGCCGCAACCTGACGATCATCGAGTCCGCTCTGTCTGCAGGCGCCCAGCGCCCACTCCACCCCCGAGGACGTTCATGAGCGCCGAGCCCGCACGCTTCGACGCCGAAGCGGCCGCCGCACAGATCCGCCAACAGAGCCTCGACCTCGCGATGCCGGACACGCACCCCGGCCTCCCGAGCCTCCCGGCCCAGCAGACGGACGCCTACCACCCTCCCGCCGCCTCCGGGACCCCCGCGCCCCCCGAGACCGGACTGCTGCCCACCTCCCTGACCGACCGGGGCAACGCCAAACTGTTCGCCCGCCTCTACCGCGACCAGTTCCGCTACGTCATCGGGATGGGCTGGCACTCCTGGGACGAGTACCGCTGGAAGCTCACCGGCGGCGACGAAGCCGCCATCTGGGCGGCCGGTGAAATGGCCGAGCAGATCGCCGAGCACGACCCCACGGGCCGGTTCAGCGACCGCGCGCTGGCCGCCCACCGCCGGCACTCGGAATCGACCTCGGGACTCAAGGCCCTGCTGTTCCAGGCGCAGGCCGCGCCCGGCCTGCGCCTGGACCCCGACGTCCTGGACGGCGACATCTACGCCCTGTGCACCCCCGCCGGCGTCGTGGACCTCAGGACCGGAACCCTGCGCAAGCCGGACCCCCTCACCGACATGCACTCGCGGGCCACCCTCGTCGCCCCCCAGGCCATGCCGATCCCGCGCTGGGACAGCTTCCTGCGGGACACCTTCGGCGACGACGAGAAGGGCCTGGAGACCACCCGCTTCCTGCACCTGCTGCTCGGCTACTCCATCACCGGCGACGTCGGCGCGCAGGTACTGCCCTTCCTCTACGGTTCCGGGGCCAACGGCAAGTCCGTACTGCTGGAGGTGATGACCCAGATCCTCGGCGACTACGCCAACGCCGCGCCGCCCGGATTCCTCATGGAGAAGGGCAAGTTCACCGAGCACTCCACGGAACTCACCGAGCTGCACGGCCGCCGCATCGTCGTATGCAGCGAACTGAAGCCCAACGACAAGTTCAACGAGGCCCGCGTCAAGCTTCTCACCGGCGGTGACACCATCACCGCCCGCCGGATGCGGCAGAACTTCTTCACCTTCACCCCCACGCACAAGCTGTGGCTGCTGGGCAACCACCGCCCCGAGGTCGGCACCGGCGGCTACGCGTTCTGGCGGCGTATGCGGATCATCCCGTTCGAACGGAGCGTGCCCGACGAACGCAAGATCGACAACCTCGCCGCCGAGCTCGTACGCGACGAGGGCCCCGGCATCCTCCAGTGGCTGATCGAGGGAGCCAAGCACTACCTGGCCACCCGCGACCCGCTCACCGGCCCCGCCTCGGTCCGGGTGGCGACCGCCGCCTACGAGACCACCGAAGACCACGTCGGCCGCTTCCTCACCGAGTGCTGCACCAGGGGCACGAACGGCGGCACCAGCGCCGACCTGCGCGTGGAGCAGAAACTCCTGTACGAGACCTACGGGCGCTGGTGCGCCGACGAAGGCATCCGCCCCTCCACCAGCCGTGCTTTCGCCAGCCGCATCCGGCAGGAACTCGGCCTGTCCTCACCCGCAGAAATGATCAAGAACAACGCGACCAAGCTGTACCCCGGCCTCGCCCTGCTCCCCGAGGGCGGCGACACCGACCGAGGAAGCGGGGCATCGTGAGGGACCGCCACGCTCCGGCCCCGACCGAGGCCGCGAGCCACCCGTACGATGGACGATGCTCGCCCCGCCGGCCCGCCCGGACGCCCGGGAAGCCGAGCCGCGTGAATGCCGCACCCGAAGGCCGTTGCCCGGCCGCCCAGACCCAGGAGGCCTGATGAGCGCGATCCCGCAGGAAGGCGATCTCGCCCAGGAAGCCGAGGTCGTCTGGCTGGAGGACCCGACCGACCTGGACTACGTCCGCCAGGCCCTGGACAAGGTCAACACCCGTAAGGGCAAACCGCGCTACGAACGCGACGGTCGCCTCATCGGCTACTCCAACCTCGCCCCGAAGGCCCCGCGCAGCGCCGACAGCGGCCTCTTCGCCCGCCGCACGTTCTACCTCCTGCCCCACGACCGCCCCAACCAGCCGGACGACCCCGAGTGCCCCTACCGGGTCGGCTCCCCCCTCGAAGCGGTCGACCCCCGGACCATCGCCGCGGGCAAGGTGGGGGAGAAGACCCCGCGCTCGCAGGGCACGTCGAAGATGACGTCCGCCGGCCCGTGACAGCCCCGAGGACCGCCGGTGCCGACTGCATGTCACCGACTGCATGTCACCGACTGCTTGTCACCGACTGCTTGTCACCGACTGGTGTCACCGCTTGGTGTCACCGCTTGGTGTCACCGCTTGGCGTTCAGCACTGCCGCAAGGCTCTCTCGCAGATCCTTGACGAAGTAGGCGGGAACCTCCAGTGAGGGGAAGTGCCCCCCGCTCTCGGGCGAACTCCATCGGACGATGTGCCGGTACCGCTCCTGTGCCCAGGGGCGAGGGCACTTCTCGACGTCGCGGGGATACGCGGTGATCGCCGAAGGGACGTCGACCCGGAGTTCGGGGTCCAGTGAGTTGTGGCTCTCGTAGTAGATGCGGGCGGCCGATGCGCCGGACCGCGTCAGCCAGTACAGGGTGACGTCGTCGAGAACGCGGTCTCTGGAGATCGTCTCGAACGGGCTGTCCTCGGTGTCCGACCACTCGGCGAACTTGTCGAGTATCCAGGCGAGAAGCCCGACGGGTGAGTCCACGAGCGAGTATCCGATGGTCTGCGGTCGGGTCGCCTGCTGCTTCGCGTACGCCGCGCGGTGGCGCCAGAAGTCGCGGCTCTCCTCGACCCATTGGCGCTCGGTCGCCGTCAGCCCGTCCGTCGTCAATCCGGGCGGGCCCTCCGCGAACGTGGTGTGGATGCCGAGGACGTGCGCCGGGAATCTGCCGCCGAGGACCGTGGTGATATTGCCTCCCCAGTCGCCGCCGTGGGCCGCGAACCTGCGGTAGCCGAGCCTGTCCATCAACTCCACCCAGGCAGCCGCGATCTTCTCGGTTCCCCAGCCGGTGGTAGCCGGCTTGTCGCTGTAACCGAAGCCCGGCAGCGACGGGACCACGACGTGGAACGCCGGAGCGTCCGTGTCGTCCGGGTCCGCCAGCTCGTCCACGACGTCGACGAACCGGGCGATGCTGTCCGGCCAGCCGTGCGTCAGAAGCAGAGGAGTGGCATCCGCACGCGCGGACCGCCGGTGCAGGAAGTGGATTCCAAGGCCATCGATGGTCGTACGGAACTGGCCGATTCCGTTGATGCGCTCCTCGAACGACCGCCAGTCGTACCCGGTGCGCCAGTAGTGCACGACGTCGACGAGGTCGGCGAGAGGAACGCCCTGTTCCCATCGGCGACGGCCAGACGCGGCTCGATGGACCGTCTCGGCCTCCGGCAGCCGCGCCGAGGCCAGCCGGGCGCGCAGGTCGTCGAGGTCGGCGTCGGTTGCGTGGGCTCGAAATGCGTGCACGCGTACGTCGCTGGTCGGGCGGGGCATGAGACCTCCTGGCCGTCGCGGAACCGGCCACGACCTCCCGTGAACCGGCTATGACGGTTCTACTATGTCCTCACGCCCGCGGGCAACCGGCTAAGGTGGTTCCATGCGTGCCGGCTTCCCTGACTTTCGCCTCGGTACCGTGCTGGCGACCAGCTTCACGGGCACCCTGTCGGAGCGTCATGGCGACGCCGTGGAGCGCATACCCGCGCCGCACCGCCTCGTCGACTGGCTGGCGGTGTACGGCCTCGCGGTCGACTCGTGCACTACCGCCCAGCTCGAACGGGCGAAGGAACTGAGGGAGTCGATCCACGCTGCCGCGACAGCAGCCGCGATCCAGGACGCTCTCCCCGCCTCCGCTGTCCGCGTCATCAATGACTGCAGCGCTCAGGGGCGGACGGCGGCGATCCTGACGCCCGAGGGCGAGCGGCTGTGGCAGCTCGGGTCGCCTTCCCGTGTGGAGGATGCCCTCAGCGTGATCGCCGCCGACGCGATCAGCGTCATCGCGGGCGAACGAGACGGAAGGTTGGCCTTGTGCGCGTCGCCCACCTGCCGAGCCGCCTTCTTCGACACCAGCCGAAGCCGCACCCGCAGATGGTGCGACATGAACACATGCGGAAACCGACAGAAGAAGGCGCGCTTCAACGCCAACCGGCGCAAGGACTCCGCTCCAGCTCCAGCGGAGTGATCGCTACCTCGGTACATCCGAGTGGCCTGCGCCTCCCGTGAGCACATGCCAGACAAGACAAGGACTCAGTCGCTTCAGTCGCTTAGGGGCACTACCTGCTGTACAAGCCACGCAGTGCCATGGTGACGACACAACGACACAACGACAGGACGACACGAACCGGCTGGGCGTGGCGGAATGGCAGCCGATGAGCGCCGTGGGAGCCGACCGCCCCTGTGTCCCCACGGTCAGGCCATCTCGACGTAGCGGTGGACCCTGTCGAAGCGCCGGTCCGCCACGTCCCGGCGGCGGACCACCCAGTGGGCCACGCCGGAGTCCAGTTCCGTGACGTCCTCGCCGCACCTCCAGCTGCCCAGGAGAGCCCAGTCGTCAACGCCCTCGCCATGAGCCGTGTCTGCGGGACCACGGGCGTAGTGGACGGGGTCGTTCTGGGGCGAGACCGGGTGGCCGCCGATCTGCAGGGCCCAGGCGGGCCGGTGGCCACCCACGTGCGCCCAGGCGTCGCTGAGTTCATCGGCGAGCTCGAACTGCTCGTCCTCGGGGAAGCTGCCCCATCTGTCGAGAGCGAAGCTCTCCGGCATCTGCGCGCTCGGCTGGTGCCAGACCGTGCGAAGCTCACGCGGCCGGTAGGGCTCGCGCCAGCTGTGCCCGAGGGGACTCCGGGCAGTCGGAACCCCGGCCGGGACGTACAGCACCGCGTCGGCCACCTGCCCCCCGATGCCCTGCATATCGGTACCGGAAAAGAGGAGCAGGTGCCCGTCGTCGGGGAGCGGGAGGCCGGTGGCGCCCGACGGAAGAGCCGCGAGATCGACGGAGGCCACGAAGTGCTCGGACGGCCGCGGCACACCGCGCGGCAGCATGGGTTCACCGCCGATCCGAGCCACGAGGGGTTGGCATGCGCCGTATGCGGCTCTTCTCGGGTGTTCCATCGACGTCTGCAGTCACGGGGCCGTCCATCGATCGAGGTCACGACCGGCTGGACG
>NZ_JBFAHX010000084.1:0-10195 GCF_040654435.1 Streptomyces sp. NPDC050703 | reverse complement strand
GTCGGCGAAGGACTTGAGGCGCGCCGCCTGTTCGCGCAGCGCCTCGGCGCTGCGTGCCGAGAGCACCCACGGCACCAGGCCGTCGCCCGCCGGCTCCCCGGGGGCGGCTTCGGGTTCGGTCTGCCCTGCGGTGGGGGCCTGCTCGACGATGACGTGGGCGTTCGTACCGCTCACGCCGAACGACGACACACCCGCGCGCCACGGCTGGCCGGTCTCCGGCCAGGGGCGGGCCTCCGTCAGCAGCTGGACGGCGCCCGCCGACCAGTCCACGTGCGAGGTCGGCCGGTCGACGTGGAGCGTCTTGGGCAGCACGCCGTGCCGCATCGCCATCACCATCTTGATGACGCCCGCGACACCGGCGGCGGCCTGGGTGTGCCCGATGTTGGACTTCACCGAGCCGAGCCACAGGGGCCGGTCGGCGGGGCGGTCCTGGCCGTAGGCCGTGAGGAGGGCCTGGGCTTCGATGGGGTCGCCGAGCTTCGTGCCCGTGCCGTGGGCCTCGACCGCGTCCACCTGTGCCGCGGTGAGCCGTGCGCCGGCCAGGGCCTGGCGGATGACGCGCTGCTGGGAGGGGCCGTTGGGCGCGGTCAGGCCGTTGGACGCGCCGTCCTGGTTCACCGCCGAACCGCGGATGACGGCGAGGACGGGGTGCCCGTTCCGCTGGGCGTCCGAGAGGCGTTCCAGCACGAGCAGGCCGACGCCCTCGCCCCAGCCGGTGCCGTCGGCGGCGTCGGCGAACGCCTTGACGCGGCCGTCCGCCGCGAGGCCGCGCTGCCGGCTGAAGTCGATGAAGACGCCGGGCGTCGACATGACGGTGACGCCGCCCGCGAGGGCGATCGGGCACTCGCCGTGCCGCAGCGCGTGCACCGCGAGGTGCATGGCGACCAGGGACGACGAGCAGGCGGTGTCGATGGTCAGCGCGGGGCCCTCGAAGCCGAAGGTGTAGGACAGCCGGCCGGAGATGATGCTCGCCGCGTTCCCGGTGCCGAGGAAGCCCTCGTACCCCTCGGGCGCGCCGGTCAGGAGGCGGGCCAGGTAGTCCTGGCCGTTGGTGCCGACGAACACGCCCGACCGGCTGCCGCGCAGCGTGTGCGGGTCGATGCCCGCACGCTCGAATGCCTCCCAGGAGGTTTCGAGGAGCAGCCGCTGCTGCGGGTCCATCGCGGCGGCCTCGCGGGGCGAGATGTTGAAGAACGCCGGGTCGAAGTCCGGTGCGTCGTGGACGAAGGCGCCCTCGCGGGTGTAGCAGGTCCCCTGCCGGTCGGGGTCGTCGTCGAAGAGTGCTTCCAGGTCCCAGCCGCGGTCGGTGGGGAACTCCGATACGGCGTCCTCGCCGTCCCGCAGGAGTCGCCACAGGTCCTCCGGGGATCGCACGCCCCCGGGGAACCGGCAGCTCATGCCGACGATCGCGATCGGCTCGACCTCGCGCTCCTCGGCCTCGCGCAGCTTGCCGCGCGCCTCCTGGAGGTCCACGGAGGCTCGGCGGAGGTAGTCGAGGTACTTCTCCTCGTTGGACATGTCTTGGGACCCTTCAGGTGAGTTCATCGGCTCTGTGCCTACCGAGTTGTTCGTCGAGCAGCGTGAGCGGTTCGTGCTCAGGAGTTGCCAAGTTGTTCGTCGAGCAGCGCGAGCAGCTCATCCGCCGACGCGGTACGCGCGTCCGTCTTGGACTCGGCGGGTTCTGTGCGGTTGTGCGTCTCGTCCCACATGGACAGCAGTGCGCGGAGCCGTTCTCCGACGGCCGCGCTCCGCTCGTCGTCCGGTGTGAGGAGGGACAGGGTGGATTCGAGTCGGTCCAGTTCGGCGTCGATGGTCGGGGTGCCGCCTCCCGGCAGGCCCTCCAGCACGTGCGCGGCGAGCGCGGACGGCGTGGGGAAGTCGAAGACGAGGGTGGCGGGGAGGCTCAGTCCGGTGGTGGCGTTGAGGAGGTTGCGGAACTCGACGGCGGTGAGCGAGTCGAAGCCCAGCTCCTGGAAGGGGCGGCCGGGTTCGACCAGCTTGGTGCCCTCGTGTCCGAGGACGGCGGCCGCCGCCTCCCGCACCATGTCGAGGGCGGCGCGTTCGCGCTCCTCCCCGGAGAGCGCGGTGAGTTCGGCCACCATGTCGGCGGGTGCCGGTGCCTCGGCGGTGCCCTGGGCCTGCCGGACGCCGGGCAGGTCCTTCAGGAGCGGGCTCGGCCGCACCGAGGTGAAGGCCGGCGCGAACACGCTCCAGTCGACGTCGGCCACCAGCGCGGTCGGGTCGCCCTGGCGGACGGCCCGGTCCAGCGCGGCGACGGCCTGCTCGGGTTCGAGCGGGGCGAGGCCGCGGCGGCGCAGCTGTTCGCCGAGCTGTCCGTCGGCCATGCCGCCGCCGCCCCAGGGTCCCCACGCGACCGCGGTGGCGGGCAGCCCCGCGGCCACCCGCTGTTCGGCGAGGGCGTCGAGGAAGGCGTTGGCGGGCGCGTAGTTGCCCTGGGCCGCCGCGCCGAACGTGCCGGACACGGAGGAGAACATGACGAACGCCGAGAGGTCCAGGTCCCGCGTCAGCTCGTCGAGGTTGGCCGCGGCGACGGCCTTCGGCCGCAGCACGGCGTCGAGCCGCTCCGGGGTGAGCGCGGACAGTACGCCGTCGTCCAGGGTGCCCGCCGCGTGCACGACCGCGGTGAGCGGGAACTCCTCGGGGACGGAGGCCAGCAGCTCGGCGAGGGCGTCGCGGTCGGCGACGTCGCAGGCCGCGATGGTGACGCGGGCGCCGAGATCGGTCAGTTCGGCGTGCAGTTCCTTCGCACCGTCGGCCTCAAGGCCGCGCCTGCTGGTCAGGAGCAGGTGCTCGGCGCCCTTGGCCACCAGCCACTTGGCGACGTGCCCGCCGAGCGAGCCGGTGCCGCCGGTGACGAGGACGGTGCCGGTGGGGTCCCAGTCGCCGAGGCGTGCGGAGGTCACCGGTGTGAGGCGGCGGCCGTACACCCCGCCGGAGCGGAGCGCGGCCTGGTCCTCGCCCTGGGTGCCGGCCAGGACGCCCGCGAGGCGTGCGCCGGCGCGTTCGTCCAGGGTGGCGGGCAGGTCGACGAGGCCGCCCCAGCGTTCGGGGTGTTCCAGTGCGACGACCCTGCCGAGTCCCCACACCATCGCCTGGCCGGGGTCGGCGGGGGTGTCGGAGCCGCCGACGGCGACTCCGCCGCGCGTCGCGCACCACAGCGGGGCGGCGAGGCCGATGTCGCTGAGTGCCTGGACGAGGGCGAGGGTCGCGTACAGGCCGCCGGAGGGCAGTTCCGCGTCGAGGGCGAACAGCGACAGTACGCCCGCGACGGGCTCGCCGGTCGTCATCCGGGCCGCGAGGGCTTCGCGGTCCACCGCTTCGCCGGTCCGTACGGGGACCACGCGCGCCCCGTGCCTGCCCAGCGCGGCCGTGACGGCTTCCTCGTCGGCGCCGTCCCTGCTGACCACGAGCCAGGTGCCCGTGAGCGCCGCGGTGGGTTCGCTCACCGGCTGCCAGGTGACGCGGTAGCGCAGGCCGTCGACCGCGGAGTTCGCGGCCTGTTCCCGCCGCCACGACGAGAGGCGGGGCAGCACGGCGCTGATCGGCTCGTCGAGGGAGACGGCCAGTTCGTCCGCCAGCTCACCGAGGTCGCCGTCGGCCACGGCCGCCCAGAATCGCGCGTCGACGGCTCCGGAGACGTCGCCGGCGGGGGTCTCGGCCAGGGTGGGCCAGAACCGCTGCCGCTGGAAGGCGTAGGTGGGCAGGTCGATGTGGGTGCCGCCGGCGGTCAGCGCGGACCAGTCGACGCCGGCCCCGAGCACGTGCAGCCTGGCCGCGGCCGTGACCAGTTCGAGGGTCTCGGACCGGTCGCCGCGCAGGGCGGGCACGAAGGCGGCGTCGGGCGCGCTCTCCTGGCCCAGCGCGGTGAGCACTCCGCGCGGCCCGATCTCCAGGAAGGCGTCCACGCCCTGTTCGCGCAGGGTGCCGACCGCGTCGGCGAACCGCACCGACTCCCGTACGTGCCGCACCCAGTACTCCGGGGACGCGAGCTCGTCGGCGGTGGCGCGGGCGCCGGTCAGGGTGGACACGACGGGGATCTTCGGCGCCTCGTAGGAGACCCCTTCGAGCACGCGGCGGAAGTCGTCGAGCATCGGTTCCATGAGCGGTGAGTGGAAGGCGTGGCTGACGCGCAGCCGTGTCACCTTCCGTCCCCTCGCACGCAGGCGTTCGGCGATGGCCTCGGCGTCGGCGGCGACACCGGAGACGACCACCGAGGTGGGGCCGTTCACGGCGGCGATGCCGACGGTGTCGGTCAGCTCCGGCAGGATTTCGGCCTCGGTCGCCTGGACGGCGAACATCGCGCCGCCCTCGGGCAGTGCCTGCATGAGGCGGCCCCGGCCCGCCACCACCGCGGCGGCGTCGGCCAGTGACCAGACGCCGGCCACGTGGGCCGCGGCCAGCTCGCCGATCGAGTGGCCCGCCAGCGTCTCGGGTCGCACACCCCAGGATTCGAGGAGTCGGAACAGCGCCACCTCCACCGCGAACAGCGCGGGCTGGGTCACCACGGTCCGGTTGAGCGCCTCGGCGTCGTCGCCGAAGAGCAGGTCCCGCAGCGGCCGAACGCGGTCCGCCTCCGATCCGTCCTTCAGACGGGCGTCCAGGTGGGCGCAGACTTCGTCGAGCGCGTCGGCGAACACCGGGAAGCGGTCGTACAGTTCGCGCCCCATCCCGAGCCGCTGCGCGCCCTGGCCGGAGAACAGGAACGCCGTCCGGTGCCCCGCCGCGACTCCGGAGACGAGGCCGTTCGCGGTCCGCCCCTCGGCGAGCGCGGTGAGGGCCGAGAGCATCCCGGCGCGGTCCTTGCCGACGACGACCGCCCGGTGGTCGAGGGCGGCCCGCGTGTCCGCGAGCGTGGCGGCGACGTCGAGCAGGTCGAGCTCCGGATGCGTCGTGAGGTGGGCGCGCAGCCGCTCGGCCTGCGCCCGCAGCGCGTCGTCACCGCGGGCCGAGACGAGCAGCGGCAGCACGGCGGTTTCCTGCGCGGTCGCGTCCTGGGCGGCCTTTCGTACGGTCTCCCCGGCGGTGGCCGGTTCGGTGGCCGGTTCGGTGGCCGGTTCGGTGGCCGGTTCGGTGGTCGGCCCGGTGGCCGACTCGATGTCCGGGGCCTGCTCGATGATGGCGTGCGCGTTCGTGCCGCTGAACCCGAAGGACGACACGGCGAACCGGCGCGGCCGGTCGGTCTCCGGCCAGGGGCGGGCCTCGGTGAGGAGTTCGATGTCCCCGGCCGACCAGTCGACCTCCGGGGTCGGCTCGGCGACGTGCAGGGTCTTCGGCAGCACACCGTGCCGCATCGCCATGACCATCTTGATGACGCCGCCGACGCCGGCCGCGCCCTGGGTGTGGCCGATGTTCGACTTCAGCGAGCCGAGCCAGAGCGGCTGGTCGGCGGGGCGGTCCTGGCCGTAGGTGGCGAGGAGTGCCTGCGCCTCGATCGGGTCGCCCAGCTTCGTGCCCGTGCCGTGCGCCTCCATGGCGTCCACGTCGGCCGACTCCAGTCCTGCGCTCGCCAGGGCCTGGCGGATGACGCGCTGCTGGGAGGGGCCGTTGGGCGCGGTCAGGCCGTTGGACGCGCCGTCCTGGTTCACCGCCGAGCCACGGACGACGGCGAGCACGCGGCGCCCGTTCCGCCGGGCGTCGGACAGCCGTTCGAGGACGAGCATGCCGACGCCCTCGCCCCAGCCGGTGCCGTCGGCGTCCGAAGAGAACGGCCTGCACCGTCCGTCGGCGGACAGTCCACGCTGCCTGCTGAAGTCCAGGAACGCGCCCGGCGTCGTCATCACCGCGACACCGCCGGCCAGCGCCATCGAGCACTCGCCCGACCGCACCGCCTGCACGGCCAGGTGCAGGGCCACCAGCGACGACGAGCACGCCGTGTCGACGGTCACCGCGGGGCCCTCAAGGCCGAACGTGTAGGACAGGCGGCCGGACGTGACGCTCGCCGCGTTGCCCGTACCGACGTAACCCTCGACGCTTTCCTCACTCGCCCCGAGCAGCGAGGCGTAGTCCTGGATGCTGGTGCCGGCGTAGACGCCGATGTCGCGCCCCCGCACCGAGTTCGGGTCGATCCCGGCCCGCTCGAACGCCTCCCACGTGGTCTCCAGGAGCAGCCGGTGCTGCGGGTCCATGGCCAGCGCCTCGCGGGGCGAGATGCCGAAGAACGCCGGGTCGAACAGGTCGGCGTCGTGCAGGAAGCCGCCCTGGCGGGTGTAGGCGGTGCCCAGGTGGTCGGGGTCCGGGTGGTAGATCGCGTCGAGGTCCCAGCCGCGGTTGGCGGGGAACTCGCTGATGGCGTCCGTGCCGTCAGAGACGAGGCGCCACAGGTCCTCGGGCGAGTCGACCCCGCCGGGGTAGCGGCAGCTCATGCCGACGATCGCGATCGGCTCGTCCGCCACGGCGACGGTCTTGCGGCCGCGCGCCTCGGCCACCGGCTCACCCGCGAGTTCGGCGACGAGGTGCGCGACGAGCGCGGCGGGCGTCGGGTAGTCGAAGACCAGCGTGGCGGGCAGCCGCAGCTCGGTGGCCGCGTTCAGCCGGTCACGGAACTCGACAGCGGTCAGCGAGTCGAACCCGAGCTCCTTGAACGCGCGCTCCGGTACGACGGCCTGCGCCGAGCCGTGGCCGAGCACCGCGGCCACATGACCGAGCACCAGGTCCAGGAGGGCCTTCTCCCGCTCCGCCGCGCTCAGCCCCGCGAGGGACTGCGCCAACGCGGACCCCGCGGCCCCCGGCTCCGCCGTCCTGCGCGCGGTCCCCCGCACCAGGCCGCGCAGTACGTGCGGTACGGGCTGGGAGCGCGCCTGGCGGTGCAGCACCGGCAGGTCCAGGGCGACCGGTACGAGCGCGGCACGCCCCGCGGCCCCCGCCGCGTCGAACAGTGCCAGGCCTTCGGCCGCCCCGAGCGGGGTCACACCGGTCCGGGTCATCGACGGTACGTCCGCCTCCGCCCAGGGGCCCCACGCCAGCGACGTGGCGGGCAGGCCGGTGGCGTGGCGGTGCTGGGCGAGCGCGTCGAGGAACGCGGCGGCCGCCGCGCGGTCGCCCCGCGCGGGGTCGCCGAGCGTGCCCGCCGCCGAGGAGAACAGCACGAAGGCGGACAGGCCGGGGTCCAGGGCGCGGGTCAGTTCGTGCAGGTTCCAGGCCGCGGCGGCCCGGTGCGGGAAGGCGGTGCCGATGTCGGTCCGCTCGGCGGTCGGGGAGCCGGCCGTGCCGTCGTCCGGTACGCCCGCGGTGTGGACGACCGCCGACACCTGGTGCTCGGACAGCAGATCCCTCAGGGCCTCGCGGTCGGCCACGTCACAGGCTGCGAAGGTCACCTCGGCGCCCGACGCGACCAAGTCCTTGCGCAGAGCCTCGGCGCCCTCGGCAGCAGCACCGCGCCCGCTCACCAGCAGCAGGTCCCGCACACCCCGTTCAGCGACCAAGTGCCGGGCGACGAGACCGCCGAGCGTCCCCGTCGCACCCGTGACCAGCACGGCACCGTCACCGAACTCGAAGCCCGGGGCGTCCGCGTCGAGCGTCCGGACCCTCGCCAGGCGGGGCGCGCGTATGTCACCGGACCGGACCGTCAACTGCGGCTCGCCCGTGGCCAGCGCGGACGGCAGGGCATCCACCGACGCCGTGTCCCCATCGAGGTCGACCAGTACGAACCGGTCGGGGTTCTCCGACTGGGCAGAGCGCACCAGGCCCCATACCGCCGCCTGCGCGAGGTCTCGTACGTCATCGTCGGCCGTAGCGGCGATCGCCCCGCTGGTGGCGACGACCAGGCGCGACGCCGCGAACCGCTCATCCGCCAGCCAGGTCCGCACCGCGTTCAGCGCCCAGTGTGCCGCCTCGTGCGCGCCGGCGATCACGTCAGAGGCAGCAGTGACCGGGCACGGCAGGACGACGAAGTCAGGCAGTTCCGGGATGTCCGCCAGAGCCGCCAGGTCGGTCCACTCGGCCGTCGGCACATCGCCGGCCGCGGGAGCCGCCTGCACCCAGTCGACGCCGAACAGCGGCCCCCCGTCCTGCCGCGACGGCTTCGCCGTCATGGGGCGCAGCACCAGCGAGTCGACCGTGGCCACCGGGGCGCCGGAACCGTCCGCGACGGTCAGCGCGACGCCATCGGTGCCGACGGGCGCCAACCGCACCCGCAGCGCCGTCGCGCCCGACGCGTGCAGCCGCACACCCGACCACGAGAACGGCAGGCCGCCGGAGTCGCCTTCGCCGTCGGCGAGGCCGATCGCGTGCAAGGCCGCGTCGAGCAGCGCCGGGTGCAGGGCGAAGCCGTCCACGCGTACGCCGTCCGGCAGCGCGACCTCGGCGAACACCTCCTCGCCCCTGCGCCAGGCCGACCGCAGCCCTTGGAACAGCGGGCCGTAGCCGAAGCCTCCGTCGGCCATGCGGGCGTAGAAACCGTCCAGGTCCACTGCCTCCGCGCCCGTGGGCGGCCACGCGACCAGCGAAGAGCCACCGGAGGCCCCGCCCTCGCGCAGTACGCCGGTGGCGTGGCGTGTCCACGTACGGCCGTCGTCGGTGTCACCCGCGCTGGAGTGGAAGGTCAGCTCACGGCGGCCGGAGGGGTCCTCGGCGCCGACCCACACCTGGACCCGCACCGAACCGTTCTCGGGCAGGACGAGCGGGGCCTCAAGCGTCAGCTCCTCGACCAGATCGCAGCCCACCTGGTCGCCCGCGCGCACCGCGAGCTCCACGAACGCGGCACCGGGCAGCAGCACCGAACCCCGTACGAGGGAGTCGGCGAGCCACGGGTGCGTCTGGAGCGACAGCCGGCCGGTGAGCAGCACACCATCGGTGCCGCCCACCGTGACGGCCGCGCCGAGGAGCGGATGCTCCGCCGAACCGAGCCCGACCGCCGAGACGTCACCGATCGCGGCCAGCACGTCGGGCCAGAAGCGTTCACGCTGGAAGGCGTACGTGGGCAGGTCCACGTGCCGGGTGCTGTGGCCGGCGAAGAACGCCTCCCAGTCCACCCGGACGCCGCGCACGTGCAGGTGACCCGCGGCGGTCGTGGCCGCCATGGCCTCCGGGCGGTCGCCGCGCAGCACCGGCACGAAGACCGCGTCCGGCGCGGATTCCCGGCCCAGCGCGGCCAGCGTGCCGCCAGGTCCGACCTCGACGAACGTGCCCACGCCCTCGTCCGTGAGCGTGCCGACGGCGTCGGCGAACCGTACGGCCTCGCGCACGTGCCGCACCCAGTACTCGGGAGAGGTCAGTTCCTCGGCGCTCGCCCGGACGCCGGTCAGCGTCGACACGATCGGGACCGTCGGCGCCTCGTGGGAGACACCCTCCAGTACCTGCCGGAAGTCGTCGAGCATCGGCTCCATCAGCGGCGAGTGGAAGGCGTGGCTCACGCGGAGCCGGGTCACCTTGCGGCCTGCCTCCCGCCACTTCTCCGCGACCGCGTCGACATCGGCGGCTGCACCGGAGATGACCACTGAGGTGGGGCCGTTGACGGCGGCGATGCCCACGGTCTCCGGCAGCTCCGGGCTAACTTCGGCCTCGGTCGCCTGGATCGCGACCATCGCACCGCCCGCGGGCAGCGCCTGCATCAGCGCACCACGCGCCGACACCACCTTCACGGCGTCCGCCAGCGACCAGACGCCGGCCACGTGCGCGGCGGCCAGCTCGCCGATCGAGTGACCGGCAAGCACGTCGGGGCGGACGCCCCACGACTCAAGGAGCCGGAACAGCGCCACCTCGACCGCGAACAGCGCCGGCTGCGTCACCCCGGTCTCGTTCACCGCGTCGGCGTCCTCGCCGAACAGCACCGCACGTACGCGCGGGTCGAACTCGTCGAGTACGACGTTCAGGGCGTCCGCGAACACCTCGTACCGCTCGGCCAGTTCGCGGCCCATGCCGAGCCGCTGCGAACCCTGCCCCGAGAACAGGAAGGCCAGTCGGCCGGGCTCCCCGACCGTCCCCGTGACCACGGCACCGGTCGCCCGGTCCTCGGCCACGGCCTCCAGCGCGGCAAGGAACTCCGGCCGTTCGCCGGCGACCACGACCGCTCGGTGTTCGAGCAGTGCCCGCGAGGACACCAGCGCGCGGCCCACGTCGGCCACGGTCAGCTCGTGAGCCATGTCGGCGAAGGACTTGAGGCGCGCCGCCTGTTCGCGCAGCGCCTCGGCGCTGCGTGCCGAGAGCACCCACGGCACCAGGCCGTCGCCCGCCGGCT
>NZ_JBFAHX010000083.1:0-10195 GCF_040654435.1 Streptomyces sp. NPDC050703 | reverse complement strand
TCCTCCACACCTACAACCACCACCGCTGCCACACCGCACTCGGCGGCCAGCCCCCGATCAGCCGGGTCAACAACGCTGCGGGTCAATACACCTAGCCGGCCACGTACTTCCGCAGGTGCTCCGCCGTGCGGGTGTCTCCCCCGGCGACGAGTTCGGCCGGGGTCCCCGTGAAGACCACGCGCCCGCCGTCGTGCCCGCCGCCGGGCCCCAGGTCGATGATCCAGTCCGCGTGGGCCATGACGGCCTGGTGGTGCTCGATGACGACCACGGTGTTGCCGTCGTCGACGAGGCGGTCGAGCAGGGCGAGGAGCTTGTCGACGTCGGCGAGGTGCAGCCCGGTCGTCGGCTCGTCGAGGACGTACGTGTGGGCCTTGTCCGCCATGCGAAGGGCGAGTTTCAGCCGCTGCCGCTCACCGCCCGAGAGCGTGTCGAGCGGCTGGCCGAGCCGCAGGTAGCCGAGCCCGACGTCGAAGAGGCGGCCGAGGATGGTGTGCGCCTGCCCGGCGGGGAAGAAGTCGCGCGCCTCGGCCACCGACATCCCGAGCACCTCGCTGATGTTCTTGCCGCGCAGCCGGTAGGTGAGCACCTCGGCGGTGAAGCGCTCCCCGTCGCACTTCTCGCACACCGACGCGACCCCCGCCATCATCGCCAGGTCGGTGTAGACGAGGCCGAGCCCGTTGCAGCCGGGGCAGGCGCCCTCGGAATTGGCGCTGAACAGCGCCGCCTTGACGCCGTTGGCCTTGGCGAAGGCGGTGCGGATCGGGCCGAGGAGCCCGGTGTACGTCGCCGGGTTGCTGCGCCGGGAGCCCCGGATCGGCGACTGGTCGGCGACGACCACCCCTTCCCGTACGGAGAGGTAGCCGTGGACGAGGGAGCTCTTGCCGGAGCCCGCGACCCCGGTGACCACGGTGAGCACGCCGGCCGGGACGTCGACCTCGACGTCCCTGAGGTTGTGCAGGTCGGCGCCCTTGACGGAGAGCTGTCCCGTGGGCGTGCGCACCGTCTCGCGCAGCCGGGCGCGGTGGTCCAGATGCCGTCCGGTCAGCGTCCCCGAGGCCCGCAGCCCCGCCACGTCGCCGGTGTAGCAGATGGTCCCGCCCGCCTCGCCGGCGCCGGGGCCCAGATCGACCACGTGGTCGGCGATCTCGATGACCTCGGGCTTGTGCTCCACGACGAGGACGGTGTTGCCCTTGTCCCGCAGCCGCAGCAGCAGGCCGTTCATCCGCTGGATGTCGTGCGGGTGCAGACCGGTGGTCGGCTCGTCGAAGACGTACGTGACGTCGGTGATGCTGGAACCGAGGTGGCGGACCATCTTCACGCGCTGTGCCTCACCGCCGGAGAGCGAGCCGGAGGGGCGGTCCAGGCTGAGGTAGCCGAGCCCGATCTCGGTCAGCGAGTCCAGCAGCTCCCGCAGCCCCGCGACGAGCGGCGCGACGCCGGGGTCGTCGAGTTCGCGCACGAACGCGGCGAGATCGCTGATCTGCATCGACGAGCAGTCGGCGATGCTGCGCCCGTGGATCTTCGAGGAGAGCGCGGCGGCGGAGAGCCGGGTCCCTTCGCAGACCGGACAGCGCGCGAAGACGACCGCGCGGTCCACGAAGGCCCTGATGTGGGGCTGGAGGGAGTCGCGGTCCTTGGCGAGCCAGGTGCGCCGCAGCTTGGCGACGAGCCCTTCGTAGGTGAAGCCGTTGGAGCCGACCTTCACCTTGACGGGCTCCTTGTGCAGGAGGTCGGCCCACTCCCGCTCGGTGAAGTCGGCGAGCCTCTTGCCAGGGTCGTAGAAGCCGGAGTGGGCCATGACCTGCCAGCTCCAGGAGTCCACGGCGTAGTTCGGTACGAGGAGGGCGCCCTCGTCGAGCGAGAGCGAACGGTCCACGAGCTGGTCGACGTCGACCGTGGAGACCTCGCCGGTGCCCTCGCACTCGGGGCACATGCCGTCGGGCAGGTTGAAGCTGAAGGCGGCGGAGGTGCCGATGCGGGGGACGCCGAGGCGGCTGAAGACGATCCGCAGCATGGTGGAGGCGTCGGTGGCGGTGCCCACCGTGGAGCGCGAGTTGGCGCCCATCCGCTCCTGGTCGACGACGATCGACGCGCTGAGGTTGCGCAACGCGTCGACGTCGGGCCGGCCGAGGCTCGGCATGAACGACTGGACGAAGGCGGTGTACGTCTCGTTGATCAGCCGCTGGGACTCGGCGGCGATGGTGCCGAAGACGAGCGAGGACTTCCCCGACCCGGAGACTCCGGTGAAGACGGTGAGCCGCCGCTTGGGCAGGTCCACGGAGACGTCCCGCAGGTTGTTCTCGCGGGCGCCGCGGACCTGGATGACGGTGTGGCTGTCGGCGGGGGTGGCCTGCACGGGGGCTCCTTTTCGGGCATGGCTCAGGGATGGGCCGTGGGTGTGGTGTGGGGGTGGGGCGAGCGGAGGAGAGCGGCGGAGAGCCGGAGGGAGGGACGCCGGAAGCGTACACCGTACTCAGTTTCTGTGCGGCGGGTTTTCCGAACATGCGAACGAGGTGGCGGGCGCACGGGCCGAAGGACCTAGGTCCGTCGGCCGGGGCGGGCGCCGCCGGAGGTCCGTGGCCCGCGCGCCCCGCCCCGGCGAGACTGGCCCCATGGACATCGAACAGACCGAGGCCTACCTGCGGCGCATCGGTGCCGCGCGCCCCACGTCACCGAGCGCGCGGGCGCTGCGCGAGCTGCATGTGGCGCATCTGCGCAGCGTCCCCTTCGAGAACCTCTCGATCCACCTGGGCGAGGAGATCGAACTCAGCGACGAGGCCGTGGTGGCGAAGGTCGTGGAGGCCCGCCGGGGCGGCTTCTGCTACGAGCTCAACGGCGCGTTCGCGGCCCTCCTCGCGTCCCTCGGCTTCGACGTCACCCTGCTCCAGGGCCGGGTGTACGGCGAGGGGGGACGGCTCGGCATCCCCTTCGACCACCTCGCGCTGCGCGTCCGCACGGACGAGGGCGGCGACTGGCTGGCCGACGTCGGCTTCGGCGCCCACAGCGAACTGCCGCTACGCTTCGGCGAGCGGGGCCCCCAGACCGACCCGGCCGGTACGTTCCACCTGGTCAGGACGGCGGCGGGCGACCTGGAGGTGCTGCACGACGGCACCCCGCAGTATCTGCTTGAGGAGCGCCCGCGGGAGCTGGCCGACTTCAGGGCCGGCGCCTGGTACCACCGGACGTCCCCGGAGTCCCACTTCACCCGCAGCCTGGTCTGCTCGATCCTCACGGAGGACGGCCGGATCACGCTCAGCGGCCGCAGGCTCACCACGACCGTGGCCGGTGAGCGGCACGTGAGTGAGCTGGCGTCGGAGGCGGAGGTGCTCGCGGCGTACGAGCGGCACTTCGGCGTCGTCCTGAAGGGGGAGCCCGTGCTCGGACGCATCGCCTGACGGTGCGGCGATGAGTTCCGTGCGGCGCGGCAGTCTCTTTGTCAGGAGCGTGGCGGCGGCCCGCTGCCGCGCCGACGGGACAGGAGAGTGCTGTCATGCCCGAGATCACGCCCGCACTGTGGTTCGACACGCAGGGCGAGGAGGCCGCGGAGTTCTACTGCTCGGTCTTCCCCAACAGCTCCGTCAAGAACGTCTCGCGCTACGGGGAGAACGCCCCGCGCCCGGCCGGCACCGTCCTGGCGGTCGACTTCGAACTGGACGGCAAACGGTTCACGGCGATCAACGGCGGCCCCGAGTTCACGTTCACCGAGGCCGTCTCCCTCATGATCGACTGTGCTGACCAGCAGGAGGTCGACCACTACTGGTCCAAGCTCTCCGAAGGCGGCGAGGAGGGCCCCTGCGGCTGGCTCAAGGACAAGTACGGCCTGTCCTGGCAGGTCATCCCGAGGGCCCTGCACGAGCTGACGAACGACCCCGACCCGGCGCGCGCGCAGCGGGCGGCCCAGGCGATGTTCGGCATGAAGAAGCTGGACGTGGCGGGGCTGTACGCGGCGGCGGACGGTACGGGATAGGGCGTGTTTCGCCCTGGGGCGCCGCCGGCGCGACCGCCCGGCACCGCCGCCGCGTGGCGGTCGGCATCCCCGCGCTGAAGTCCACCCCGGTGACCCGCTTCCGGCACAGCGGCAGCAGCGCGGAGACGCCCGCTCCCGTGCCGCAGCTTGGACGGCCGGTTCGCGCAGCGTGGGACCTCGGGAGGTGAACATCGGCATCAGGCCGGCCAGGGAGGCGTCAGAGCGTCAGCACGAAGCTGGTGCCCGGCCTGCCGTCGACGCGGACGGCTCCGGTGGGCACGAAGCCGGTGCGGGTGAGCACGGCACGTGACGCGGGGTTGTCCAGCGTGGTGACGGCGCGGAGTTCGGTGAGGCCGTACGCCGTGACGGCGAGGTCGCGGGCTCGGCGCACGGCCCACGTGGCGAGGCCCCGCCCCGCGGCCTTCTCCGCGATCCGGTAGCCGAGTTCGGCCCCGCCGTCCGCCACGTCGACGAGGTTGACCCGCCCGAGCACCTCGCCGCCCTCCCCCACGAGCACGTGGAAGTAGCACTCCCCCGTCGCCTGTTCGGCGAGGAGGGCCGCGTGCCGTGCCGCGAACCGTGCGAAGTAGGCGTCACCCCGGTCGGGGACCGACGCGGCGAAGTAGGCGCGGTTCACCTCCTCGAAGGCGAGCAGGGCGGGGGCGTGCTCGGGGCGGAGCAGCTGGAGCGAGGGAGGCGTCGAGGATGGGGACATGGGGCAACCCTACGCATCCGCCCCATGTCCCACCGGCGGGTGCGGGGCCGCCGGCGACGGCCCCGCACCCGCTCCCCGCTACCCGGCGTCCCGGACCGTGCCGGTGACCACCGGACCGCCCGGCAGCGGCTCCCAGTTCTCGTCGTAGACCGAGAGCCGGGCCTTGAGGGACTCGGCCGGTTCCCGCACGTCGTCCTTGACGGTCGGCACGCGGACCTCGGCGCTCTTCTTGCCGGCGGGCACGGTGACGTAGAGGGCGTCCTCCTCCGTCATCTCGGACAGCGCCCGTGCCGGACGGACCGGGACACCGACCTGCTCCTGGACCCAGCGCCTGCTGACGTCCAGCGTGGACAGTTCGGCGCCGCGGTCGACCGGCAGGAAGGCGAGGCCGGCCATGATGTCCACGTCGGCGGCCTCCGACAGCGTCATGCGCCACGTCAGCGGCTTGCCCTCGGTGACCCGGTCCGCGACGGGTTCGAGCGTCACCTTCGGCATCGGGTCGTCGTTGCGCGCCGTCACGCCGCCCTGGTGGGAGCCGACGACGGCGCCGCGCACCGCCTTGACGTACGCGTCGTGGCCGACGTCGTGGCCGTAGCGGGTGTCACCGCGCACCTTCACCGGTACGTCGACATCGTTCGTGCCCGGCCGCACCGTCACCGTGCGGTGGGTGAACCGGCCGGTGCCCGGCTCGGGGACGGACACCCTGACCGTGCCGCTGCCCTCTCCCGAGACGCGGACCGGGATGTGGTGGGTCCGCACGCCGGAGTCCCCCTCGTCCACGGTCAGCCGCCCCACGTCGACGCGCGGCAGCGCGGCGGGCCGCACCGCGGGCGTGCCGGGGCGCCAGCCCCAGCCGTCCATCAGCCACGCCTTGCCCGAGCTGCTGCGCGGGGTGAGTTCGAGGGTCTTCACCCGCTTCAGGTCCAGCGTGTCCCTGACCGCGCGCGACAGCGGTACGCGGACCTCGCGGCCCCAGTACGAGGCGGTTTGCTCACTGCCCGGCAGGCCGTCGACACGGACGCGGCCGAGCCGCGCGCGGTGGCCCGCGGCGTCGACGAGCGTCACGTCGAGCCGGGTGCCGGTGGTGTTGGGCGGCACGATCAGACGCAGCGCCAGACAGTCGGCGCCCGCGAGCGAGACGGGCCGGGCGGGGCTCACCCGCACCGGGGCGCCGGGGTGCGTCCAGCGCAGCGCGACCGCGTCACGTCCCGGCTCGGGCGAGACGTCCCACTCGGCGAAGTGCGGTGACGCCCCCGCCGTGCGGGGCGGCAGGCAGGCGCGGGCCGCGTCCTGGTCGACCTGGGCGCAGACCCTGCCGCCCCTGACCGTGGTCGAGGCGTCCGGCAGGAAGGCGGCCGTCCTGTTCGCGCCCACGGCGTGGGTCAGGACCCGTGCGGGGTCGGCGGAGGGCGCCCTGCGCTCGGCGCCGTCCAGGAGGGGGCGCACCCGGTCGTCGCCGGCGACGAACAGCCGGGCCGCCGCGGCGATGTACGTGGCTCCCGCGCGCTGCTGCTGGGAGGCGGTGAGCCGGGTCTTCACGTCCGGCGAGCACACGGGGTCCGCGTCGTCGCCGAAGTCGTCGTCGGCGGGTGCCTCCGCCTGCCCCGGGGTCCACTCGCTGTTGAAGAAGTTGTGGTTGGCGCCGACCATGTACACCGCGCTGTGCAGGGCCTTCCCGCGGCTGACCCGGCGTGTGCCGTCGACGTAGATCTCGCCCTGGAGGTCGGAGACGTCTCCGTCGCAGCCGGGCAGGATCGTGGCGGACGGCACGTCGGGCACCGGGTTCTGGCCGAAGACCGTGGGGCCTATGAGGACGTTGCCGCGTATCTTCCAGCGCGTCGGGCCGCGGTAGCCGTCCTGGTCGGCGGGCGGGGCGTAGAGGCTGTCGAGCGCGGCCCTGTTGACGCCCTCGCCGCCGCGTGAGTGGCCGACCAGCAGGACGCGGGAGAGGTCGGCGGGAGAGACGGCGCGCACGGCCGCCGGGGCGCCGGCCGGCTCCTTCGCCCAGTCCGCCCAGCGGCCGAGGTGCAGCCGCACCAGCGAGGAGCGGGCCTGTGCGCCGCCGTCCTCGGCGAGGTGGTCCTGGCCGTTGATGCCGTTGGCCGCGATGGACACGGTGACGTACCCCTGGGAGGCCAGGAGCTTCTGGGCCTTGTGGTAGCCCGCCTGGCTCGGCACCGGCTTGGTGCCGTGCCCGCACGGCCAGCCGCCGCCCTGGCCGTCGCCCCCTCCGTAGCACGTGTAGTGGCGGCCGTGCAGGAACAGGGCGAGCGGGCGCTTGCCCGGCGCGTTCGTGGGGCCGATCACGTCGGCCCGCATCTCCACCGGTTCGGGGAAGCCGGGCAGTTTCACCGACGTGAGGGTGTACTCGCCGCTGGTGGTGCGGTAGCGGCCCTTCTTGCCCGGGTCGACCGCGTTGGCGGGCGGGAGCGCGGCGGGCGGCGCGGGCCGCGCGGCACTCGGACCGGCCGAGGGCGCCGCCTCGTCGAGCCGTCGGCCGCCCGCCACCACCCGCAGCTTCTTCGCCGGGCCGATGCGGTCGCCGTGCAGCGGCAGCCGGAACGACCGGCGGTCCTGTGCCGCCGTCGGTCTGCCGAGGAGCCTGTCCCCGGCGTAGAACTCGACCCTGGCGTCACCCATGGGCACCGGCTCGTCCGCGGCCCAGACCAGCTCCTTGCCGCTGCCCTCACCGGTGAGGCGCCAGCCTTCCGGGAGGTCGCCGCCGGGCGGGACGGGTGACGCGGGTGGCGGTGCGGCGGGCAGCGCCTGCGCCGCCCCCGGGGTGACCACCGCGAGCGCGAGCACCGCGAGTGCCGTGGTCGCCACGCGTGGGACACGTCTCAAGATGTCCTCCTCATCTCACTCTTCTCAGGACACCCATCCGAACTGGCGTGCCCCTCCTGCCTCTTCGAGGACGGAGAAGTGCCCCTCCGCGTTGCCTGGCGCGCCGTGGGAGGAACCCTCCGCGGGTCCCCGCGGGCGCTCCTGCCAGGATTCGTCCATGCACATCTACGAAGAGCGGCTGAGCGTCCCCCGCTCCTGGTGGGCGCTGGTCGCCCTGGGCGGCGCCGGTCTCGCGCTGGCGGGGATTCCCTTCGGTGCGATCGCGGCGGTGACCTCGGCGGCGGTCGGCATGGCGGTGTCCGCGGGCATCGTGTACGCGCACGGCAGGGTGCGCATCCTCGTGACGCCGGGCTCCCTGGTCGTCGGCGGGCGGAAGATCCCGATCGAGGCGCTCGGCACCACGGAGATCCTCGACGAACGCGAGGCCTTCGAGTGGCGGACCGTCAGGGCGAACCCGTACGCGATGCTCCTGCTGCGCTCCTACATCCCCACGGCCCTCCGCATCGAGCTGCGGAACTCCTACGGCGGCGCCCCGTACATCTACGTCTCGACGCGGCAGCCCATGAACCTGGCCGCCGTGCTGGCCTTCTCGCGGAGCTGAGGACCCCATGGCCGGTTCCACCGCCCCCCGCCCCTGGTACGCGCGGCCCGCCGCACGGGCGTGGACGTGTCCCCCGCTCCCCCCGGACGCCTGGGCCTTCCACACCGCGCTGCCCGAGTACGCGCCGACCGCTCTGCGCGAACTCCCGGCGCTCGCGGTGGAGTTCGGCGTGGCGCGGGTCTTCGTCAAGGACGAGTCGGCCCGGCTCGGCCTGCCCGCGTTCAAGGCGCTCGGCGCGTCCTGGGCGATCCACCGCGTCCTGGCACGGTACGAGGGCGGGGGCGGCGCGGCTCCCGGCGCGCCGCCGCTGCGCCTGGTCACCGCCACGGACGGCAACCACGGCCGGGCCGTGGCCCGGGTGGCGCGGCGGCTCGGACGGCGCGCCCACGTCTTCGTGCCCGACGGGGTGCATCCGGCGGCCGTGGCGGCCATCGAGGCGGAGGGTGCCGAGGTCACGGCGGTGCCCGGCTCCTACGACGCGGCGGTCCGCCGGGCCGCGGAGGCGGCGGAGGCCCCGGACGCCGTGCTCATCCAGGACACCGCGTGGGAGGGCTACGAGGAGATCCCCGCCCTCATCGTCGAGGGGTACGCCACGCTGTTCGCCGAGATCGACGCCCAACTGGCCGCCACCGGCGTACGGACGCCCTCGCTGGTCGCGGTCCCCGTGGGCGTGGGGTCGCTCGCGCAGGCCGCCGTCACGCACTACCGCGGCGGGCCCCGCGCGGCCGGTGGCGACGGCACGCCTCCCGCGCTGCTCTCGGTGGAACCCGAGGGCGCCGCCTGCGTGCTGTCCAGCCTGCGCGCGGGGCGGCTCAGGAGCGTGCCGACCGGCGTCACGGCCATGGCCGGGCTCAACTGCGGCTCGCCGTCCGCGCTCGCCTGGCCCACGCTGCGTGCCGGGCTGGACGCGGCGGTCGCCGTGACGGACGCCGAGAGCGCGGCGGCCGCCCGCGACCTCGCGGAGTCCGGTGTGTCGTCCGGACCGTGCGGTGCCGCCCCGCTGGCGGGGGTGCGCGCGGCCCTCACCGGCGAGGGCGGCGCGGAACGCCGGGCGGAGCTGGGCATCGGGCCCGCTTCGACGGTCGTACTGATCAGCACGGAAGGCGCGTCCGCCAACCCGTACGCCCAGGAGACACCCGCGGCCACCCCGGGCATCCGGCCCTCTTAACGAGGCGTTCTCCCGCAGCGATCATTTCCGGTCGTTGCCGGTAGTCGAAGCAAGAACCAATTTCGCGATACCGCAGGTCAGACGGTCGTCTGGCTTTATACCACTCATGGTTGTCCATATGCTGGACACGCGCCGCGCGGGCGGCCCACCGGCCGTGAGCTGCCCGAACAGGCAGCGGGGCACCGCTCAGCGAACACACTCATCCGGAAATCGACCATGCGTGTGGCACTCACTCTCCGCACAGGCAAGACTCCTCACCGCAGTCATCATCCGCAACGAGCAAAGGAGAGCCCACCATGCGTCGCACCCTCAGGATCGTGGGAGCAGCCGCGGCGGCGGCGACCTGCGTCCTCGCCGCGACATCGGGTACCGCGCACGCCGAGGCCCCGCGGCAGGCCGGCCTCTACGCGCCGTCCGCCCTGGTGCTCGCGGTCGGTCAGGGAGAGGACGCCCCCTCCACCGCGGTCGAGCGCGCCGTCACGCTGACCTGCGCGCCGCGCCCCGGCGGAACCCACCCGGCGGCGGCGGCCGCGTGTGCCGAACTGGCCAAGACGGGCGGCCAGTTCGCCCGGCTCGTGGGCAGCACGTCCGACGCCGTGTGCACCAAGGAGTGGCGGCCCGTCACGGTCTCCGTCACCGGCGTCTGGGACGGCAAGCACGTCAACTGGTCCACCACCTTCGCCAACCGGTGCGAGATGAAGGCGGGTCTCGGGGAAGGTGCCGCTCTGGCCTTCTGACGGGACCACAGGCCCCTGATCCACACTCAGGGGAGTCCCGGATTCCTTTCGTGGGGGAAGGCTTTCCGGGATGACGGCCCTGGAGAACGTCATGGAGGCGCCGGTCCAGGTCAAGGGCGTCGCCAAGACCGAGGCCAGGGAGCGAGCCGGGCTGCTCCTCGAC
>NZ_JBFAHX010000082.1:0-11118 GCF_040654435.1 Streptomyces sp. NPDC050703 | reverse complement strand
AACGCGGCACCCGGCAGCAGCACCGAACCCCGCACCACATAGTCGGCGAGCCACGGGTGCGTCCGCACCGACAGCCGTCCCGTCAGCAGCACACCGTCCGTGCCGCCCACCGTGATGGCAGCGCCCAGCAGCGGGTGCTCCGCCGAACCCAGTCCGGCCGCCGTGACGTCACCGGCCGACGGCGGTACGTCCAGCCAGAAGCGCTCGCGCTGGAAGGCGTACGTCGGCAGCTCGACCCTCTTGGCCCCGCTGCCCGCGTAACAGGCGGCCCAGTCCACGTGTACGCCCCGCACATGTGCTTCCGCGAGCGCGGTGGTCAGCGCCGCCACCTCGGGGCGGCCGTTCCGCAGCGCCGCCACGAACCCGGCGTCCGGCGCGGTCTCCGGTCCGAGCGCCGACAGCGTGCCGCCGGGGCCGATCTCGACGAACGTGGTCACGCCCTCGTGCCGCAGCGTCCTCACGGCGTCGGCGAACCGCACCGGCTCGCGTACGTGGCGCACCCAGTACTCCGCCGAGGCCAGCTCCTCGGCTGTGGCAGGGCGGCCCGTCAGCGTCGACACCACGGGGATCGCGGGAGCCTCGTAGGACACGCCCTCAAGGACCCGGCGGAACTCGTCGAGCATCGGCTCCATCAGCGGCGAGTGGAACGCGTGACTGACCCGCAGCCGGGACGTCTTGCGGCCCGCCTCGCGCCACTTCTCCGCGACCGCTTCGACATCGGCGGCGACTCCGGACACCACCACCGACGTGGGGCCGTTGACCGCCGCGATGCCGACCGTCTCCGACAGGTCCGGCGTGACCTCGGCCTCCGTCGCCTGGATCGCGATCATCGCACCGCCCGCGGGCAGCGCCTGCATCAGCGCGCCCCGTGCCGACACCACCTTCACCGCGTCCGCAAGCGACCACACACCCGCCACATGCGCCGCCGCCAGCTCGCCGATCGAGTGACCCGCCAGCATGTCCGGGCGCACGCCCCACGACTCAAGGAGCCGGAACAGCGCCACCTCGACCGCGAACAGCGCCGGCTGGGTGACACCCGTCTCGTTCAGCGCGTCGGCGTCCTCGCCGAACAGCACCTCACGCACCCGCGGATCGCACTCGTCCAGTACCGAGTTCAGGGCCTCGGCGAACACCTCGTACCGCTCGGCCAGTTCACGGCCCGTCGCAAGTCGCTGCGCCCCCTGTCCCGAAAACAGAAACCCCAGCAGGCCGGGGGCGACGGAGCCCGTCACCACGCCCGTCGACTGCTTGCCCTCGGCGAGCGCGGTGAGGGCGGTCAGCCGGGATTCCTCGTCGTCCGCGGTGACGACCGCGCGCTGTTCCAGCGACGCCCGTGTCGTCGCGAGGGAGAAGCCGACGTCCCTGGGGTCCAGGCCGATGATGCCGGAGATCAGTCGTGCCGCCTGGTCGCGCAGTGCCTCGGCGCTGCGGGCCGAGAGGACCCACGGCACCGGTCCCGCCGCGGCGGACGCCGCCGTCGGCGTCGATTCCCGGGGCTCCGGGGCCTGCTCGATGATGGTGTGCGCGTTCGTGCCGCTCACGCCGAACGACGACACGCCGGCCCGCCAGGGCTGTCCCGTCCGCGGCCACGCGCGGGTCTCCGTCAGGAGTTCCACCGCGCCGGCCGACCAGTCGACGTGTGTGGACGGTTCGGTGACGTGCAGGGTCTTGGGGAGGACGCCGTGCCGCATCGCCATGACCATCTTGATGATGCCCGCGACACCGGCGGCGGCCTGGGTGTGGCCGATGTTGGACTTGATCGAGCCCAGCCAGAGCGGACGGCCGGCGGGGCGGTCCTGGCCGTAGGTGGCGAGGAGGGCCTGCGCCTCGATCGGGTCGCCCAGCTTCGTGCCCGTGCCGTGCGCTTCCATGGCGTCCACGTCGGCGGGGGTCAGCCCCGCGCTCGCCAGGGCCTGGCGGATGACGCGCTGCTGGGAGGGGCCGTTGGGGGCGGTCAGGCCGTTGGAGGCGCCGTCCTGGTTGACGGCGGAGCCGCGTACGACCGCGAGGATCTGGTGGCCGTTGCGCTGGGCGTCGGACAGGCGCTCCACCAGGAGCATGCCGACGCCCTCGCCCCAGCCGGTGCCGTCGGCGCTGTCGGAGAACGCCTTGCAGCGGCCGTCGGGGGCGAGGCCGCGCTGGCGGCTGAACTCGATGAAGGAGCCCGGCGTGGACATCACCGTCACGCCGCCGACCAGCGCGAGTTCGCATTCGCCCTGGTGCAGGGCCTGGGTCGCCAGGTGCAGGGCGACCAGCGAGGACGAGCAGGCGGTGTCGACCGTCACCGCGGGGCCTTCGAGGCCGAAGGTGTAGGACAGGCGGCCGGAGATGACGCTCGCCGAGATGCCGGTGCCCGCGTATCCCTCGACCTCTTCGTGCGCGGCCATCAGCAGCGCACCGTAGTCCTGGCCGTTGGTGCCGACGAACACGCCCGAGCGGCTGCCGCGGAGCGAGGCCGGGTCGATGCCCGCGCGCTCGAAGGCCTCCCAGGAGGTTTCCAGGAGCAGCCGCTGCTGGGGGTCCATCGCCGCGGCCTCGCGCGGGGAGATCCCGAAGAAGGCGGGGTCGAACTCGGTCGCGTCGTAGAGGAATCCGCCTTCGCGGGCGTAGGTGGTGCCGGTGTGCTCGGGGTCGGCGTCGTACAGGGCCTTGAGGTCCCAGCCGCGGTCGGTGGGGAATCCGGCGACGGCGTCGGCTCCGGACTCGACGAGACGCCACAGGTCCTCGGGCGACGCGACCCCGCCGGGGAAGCGGCAGCTCATGCCGACGATGGCGATCGGCTCGCTGTCCTTCTCCTCGACCTCGCGGAGGCGCTGCTTGGTCTGCCGCAGGTCGGCGGTCAGGCGCTTCAGGTAGTCGAGGACCTTGTCGTCGGTCGACATGTGCTTGTTACCCCTCTGGGTGAGAGTCCGTGCCCGTGGTGATGGGAGTCCGTACCGGCTGGTCAGGGTGGTGGGTCGCGCTCCCGCCCTTCAGATGGGGGCGGGAACGCGTTTCCGCTGGTCAGGACTTTCCGAGTTCCTCGTCGATGATGTCGAAGACGTCGTCGAGGGTCGCCGAGGTCAGATCGTCCTTCGGGGCCTCGGATTCGCTCTCGTCCCAGGTGGACAGGAGCGAGCGGAGCCGCAGCCGGATGTCTCCGGCCAGGGCGTCGTTCGGGTCGAGTTTGGAGATGGTGACGGAGAGTCTGTTCAGTTCGCCGAGTACTTCGGCGGCGGGTGTGTTGTCGCCGGTGAGCACCGTGGTGCGCAGGTGGGCCGCGAGTGCCGCCGGGTTGGGGTGGTCGAAGACCAGGGTGGCGGGAAGTCGGGAGTCGACTTCGGCGTCGAGCCTGTTGCGCAGTTCCACGGCGGTGAGTGAGTCGAAGCCCAGCTCCTTGAAGGCCCGTTCCGCCTCGACGGCCTCCGGTCCCGTGAAGCCGAGCACGGCCGCGGTGTGGGTGCGGACGAGCTGGACCAGGGCGCGGTCCTGCTCGGCCTCGGTGAGGCCGGCGAGCCGTTGGGCGAGCGGGACCGTGGTGGTGCCGTCACCGGTGCGTGCCGCTCGGCGGAGGGGTGTGGGTATCAGGCCGCGCAGGAGCGGCCGTACCTGTTCGGGGTCGGCCCGCAGCGTGGTGAGGTCGAGTGCGGCGGGCACGGCGGTGGCGGTTCCGGTGGCCTGTGCCGCGTCGAACAGTGCCATGCCGGTCGCGTTGGACAGGGGGGTCATGCCGCCCCTGGCCATCCGCTGGACGTCGGCGTCGTCGAGGTGGCCGGTGATGCCGCTGGCCTCGGCCCACAGGCCCCAGGCGAGGGAGGTGGCGGGCAGGCCCTGTGCGCGGCGGTGCTGGGCGAGCGCGTCGAGGAAGGCGTTGGCGGCGGCGTAGTTGCCCTGGCCGGGGCCGCCGAACACGCCGGCGGCCGCGGAGAACAGGACGAACGCGGTCAGGTTCTGGTCCCGGGTCAGCTCGTGGAGGTGCAGTGCGGCGTCGGCCTTGGGGGCGAACACCGTGTCGATGTGCCGTGGGGTCAGGGACTCGATGACGCTGTCGTCCAGGGTGCCCGCCGTGTGGACGACGGCGGTGACGGGGTGTTCGGCGAGGAGTGCGGCGAGCGCGGCGCGGTCGCCGACGTCGCAGGCGGCGACGGTGACGCGTGCGCCGAGTCCGGCGAGTTCGCGGCGCAGTTCGTCCGCGCCAGGGGTGGCCGGGCCGCGCCTGCCGGTGAGGACGAGGTCCCGTACGCCGTGGCGGGTGACGAGGTGGCGTGCGGTCGTGGCGCCGAGTACGCCGAGGCCGCCGGTGATGAGCACGGTGCTTTCGGGGGTGAACGCCGGCTGCTCGGGGGTGTCGGCGGGGGCGGTGAGCCGCGCGAGCCTGGCCACCGTGGCGGTGCCGTTCCTGATGACGACCTGCGGTTCGCCGGTCGCCACGGCGGCGGGCAGTCTGCGGAGCGACTTCTCCTCGCCGTCCACGTCGGCGAGGACGAACCGCTCGGGGTGTTCCGACTGTGCCGAGCGGACCAGGCCCCATGCGGGGGCGCGTACCAGGTCGGGTACGGCGTCGTCGGGGCCCGCCGGTACCGCGCCGCTGGTGACGAGGACGAGCCGGGTCGCGGTGAACCGGTCGTCCGCGAGCCACTTCTGGAGCAGGTCCAGGGTGTGGTGTGCCGTCTCGCGGGGGGTCGTCGCGTTCTCGCCGGGTGTCACGGCCACGCACCGCGGTACGGGCAGCCCCGCGTCGACGGCCGCGAGGAGTGCGGCCAGGTCGGTGTGCTCGTCCACGGGTTCGCCCGCGGCGGTGAGCGCGTGGGCGAGGCGTGCGGTGTCGCCGCCGATGACGGCCCAGGTGCCGGTCTCGGGAGCGGCGTCGGGCATCGGTGCCCACGTGACCTCGAAGAGCGCGTCGCGGTGGGCGGAGCGGGCGGCGTTGAGCTGGTCGGCGGAGAGGGGGCGCAGGCTCAGTTCGTCGACGGCGGCGACGGGTTCGCCGGAGCCGTCGGTGACGAGGACGGCGACGGTGTCCACGCCGGCCGGTGTCAGCCGGGCCCGCAGGGATGTCGCCCCGGTCGCGAGGAGCCGTACCCCGGCCCAGGAGAACGGCAGCAGTCCCTGGGAGCCGGTGCCGAGCCCGGTGGCGTGCAGCGCGGCGTCCAGGAGGGCGGGGTGCAGGCCGAAGCCCGTGTCGGTGAGGCCGTCGGGGAGGGTCACTTCGGCGAACACCTCGTCGCCCTTGCGCCAGGCGGCGCGCAGTCCCCGGAAGGCGGGGCCGTGGTCGAGGCCGGAGGCGGTGACGGTGGCGTAGTGCTGTTCCAGGTCGACCGGTTCGGCTTCGCCGGGGGGCCAGGCCACGAGGTCGTCGGTGACGGGGGCCGGCTGGGGGGTGAGGGTGCCGGTGGCGTGGCGGGTCCAGTCCCCGCCCTCGTCGCCGCGGGAGTCCACGGTGAACGCCCGCCCGCCGGACGCGTCGGGGCCTTCGAGGCTGAGCCGCAGCTGGACGCCGTCCCGTTCGGGCAGCACCAGGGGTGCTTCGAGGACGAGGTCGTCCAGGGAGGCGCAGCCGACGTGGTCCCCGGCGCGCAGCGCGAGGTCGACGTAGGCGGCGCCGGGGAGTACGGCGGTGTCGAGGACGCGGTAGTCGGTGAGCCAGGGGTGGGTGCGCTGGGAGAGTCTGCCGCTGAACACCAGGGCGTCGGAGTCGGCGAGTTCGGTGACGGCGGCGAGCAGGGGGTGGTCGACGCGGCCGAGGCCCGCGGAGGTCACGTCGCCGGGGGCGGTGTGTGCCGTGGTGGGCCAGAAGCGCCGGCGCTGGAAGGGGTAGGTGGGTAGGTCCACGTGCCGGGCCTCGGGCAGGGGCCAGTCCACCCGGCCGCCGCGGACGAACAGTCGGCTCGCGGAGTCCAGGAGCCGGTCCTTGCCGCCGTCGTCGCGCCGCAGTGAGCCGACGACCAGGCCGTCGGGGCCGGTGAGTTCGCCGAGTCCGGCCACCAGGACCGGGTGCGGGCTGACTTCGACGAAGGTGGTGAAGCCCTCCGCCACGAGGGTGGAGACGGAGTCCGCGAACTCCACCGTCTGCCGCAGGCTGCGGTACCAGTACGAGGCGTCCAGTTCGCGGGTGTCCAGCCGACCGCCGGCCAGGGGGGAGTAGTACGGCACGTCGCCGGAGCGCGGTGTCACGTCCGCGAGGCCTTCCAGGATGTCCGCCTCGACGCGCTCGACGTGGTGGGAGTGCGGGGCGTAGTCCGCCTTGACCCGCCGTGCCCACACGCCCTGTTCGGCGCAGACGTCCAGCAGTTCGTCCAGGGCGGTGACGTCACCGGAGACGACGACCGACGCGGGGCCGTTGACCACGCCGACGGTGAGCTGTCCGTCCCACCGGGTGAGGAGTTCCCGTACGTCGTCCACGCCGAGCGCGAGTGACACCATGCCGCCCCGGCCCGCCAGCGCGGTCAGGGCCTTGCTGCGCAGGACGGCGAGGCGGGCGGCGTCGGGCAGCGACAGGGCGCCCGCGACGCACGCCGCGGCGATCTCGCCCTGGGAGTGTCCCAGTACGGCGCCGGGTTCGACGCCCCAGGACCGCCAGGTGGCCGCGAGGGACACCATCACCGCGAACAGGGCGGGCTGGACGACATCGAGGCGCTCCATCAGGACGGGGTCCTGGATCGCGTCGATGAGCGACCAGTCGACGTGTTCGCCGAGTGCTTCGGCGCACTCCTCCATCCGCGTGCGGAACGCCGGGGAGGAGTCGAGGAGTTCCAGGGCCATGCCGACCCACTGCGTGCCGTGGCCGGGGAAGACGAACACCGTGCCGGTGCCGCGGTTCCCGGCGGTGCCGGTCACGACGTGGGGTGCCTCGCGGCCTTCGGCGAGGGCGGTGAGGCCGGTGCGGAAGTCCTCCCTGTCGAGCCCCACCACCACGGCCCGGTGGTCGAACACCGAGCGGGACCGCAGCGAGTGGGCGATGTCGGCGACCGTCGCGGCCGCGTCCCCGCGCTCGATGCCGTCGCGGAGGCGGGACGCCTGATCCCGCAGGGCTTCGGCGGACCGCGCCGAGAGCACCCACGGTATGGCGTCCGGCTCCGCCGGCGCGCTGTCGGGGGCCGCCGTTTCGGGGGCCTGCTCGATGATGGTGTGCGCGTTGGTGCCGCTGAACCCGAACGATGACACGCCGGCCCGCCACGGGCGGTCGACGGACGGCCACTCGCGCCGGTCGGTGAGCAGTTCCATCGCGCCCGCCGACCAGTCGACGTGCGTGGACGGTTCGGTGACGTGCAGGGTCCGCGGCAGCACGCCGTGCCGCATCGCCATCACCATTTTGATGATGCCCGCGACACCGGCGGCGGCCTGCGTGTGGCCGATGTTGGACTTCACCGAGCCGAGCAGCAGCGGCCGGTCGGCGGGGCGGCCCTGGCCGTAGGTGGCGAGGAGGGCCTGGGCCTCGATGGGGTCGCCGAGGGTGGTGCCGGTGCCGTGCGCCTCGACGGCGTCCACGTCGGCCGGGGCCAGGCCCGCGCCGGCGAGCGCCTGGCGGATGACGCGCTGCTGGGAGGGGCCGTTGGGGGCGGTCAGGCCGTTGGAGGCACCGTCCTGGTTGACGGCGGAGCCCCGGACGACCGCGAGGACCTGGTGGCCGTTGCGGCGGGCGTCGGAGAGGCGCTCGACGATCAGCATGCCGATGCCCTCGCCCCAGCCGGTGCCGTCGGCGCTGTCGGAGAACGCCTTGCAGCGGCCGTCCACGGCAAGGCCGCGCTGGCGGCTGAACTCGATGAACGCGCCCGGTGTCGACATCACCGTCACACCGCCCGTGAGGGCCAGTTCGCACTCGCCGGAGCGCAGCGCCTGCACCGCCAGGTGCAGGGCGACGAGCGACGACGAGCACGCCGTGTCCACGGTCACCGCGGGGCCTTCGAGGCCGAACGTGTAGGACAGGCGGCCGGACATGACGCTCGCCGCGCTGCCCGTGGCCACGTGCCCGCCCACGTCCTCCACGGCGTCGTCGAGGACCAGGCCGTAGTCCTGCACGTTGGAGCCGACGAACACGCCGACCCGCTCGCCGCGGACCGTGTCGGGATCGATGCCGGCCCGCTCGAAGACCTCCCAGGAGGTCTCCAGGAGAAGCCGCTGCTGCGGGTCCATCGCCAGCGCCTCACGCGGTGACGTCCCGAAGAAGGGCGCGTCGAAGTCCGCCACGTGGTCGAGGAAGGCGCCTCGGCGCGAGTACGTGGTGCCGATGCCCGCGGGGTCCGGGTCGTACAGGGCCTCGATGTCCCAGCCCCGGTCGGCCGGGAACTCCGACACCGCGTCCCCGCCCGACATGAGCACCTGCCACAGGTCCTCCGGGCTCGTCACGCCGCCGGGGTAGCGGCACGCCATCGCCACGATCGCGATCGGCTCGTCGGACGCGGCCGACGGTGCGGCGGCGGGTGCCGGCGGTGTTTCGCCGTGCGGTTCCACGACGGCCGACAGCAGGTGGTCGGCGAGCGCCGCGGGGGTGGGGTAGTCGAAGACCACGGTCGCGGGAAGCGTGAGGCCGGTCGCGGCCGTCAGCGCGTTGCGCAGTTCCACGGCGGTCAGCGAGTCGAAGCCGAGGTCGCGGAAGGCCCGGTCGGCGTCGACGGCACCGGCCGTGCCGTGCCCCAGGACAGTGGCCGCCTGCGCCACCACGAGCGTACGCACCGCTTCGCCCCGCCCGGCCGCGTCGAGGCCGGTGAGCCGGGCCCGCAGCCGCGCCCCGTCCTCGTCGGAGCCGTCCGCCCGGGCGGGCCCTTCGGCACCGGCGTCCCGGCCCGCGACGGCGTCACGTGCTTCGGGCAGGTCGGCGAGGAGCGGGCTCGGCCTGCCGATGGTGAACGCGGGCGCGAACCTCTCCCAGTCGACGTCCGCCACGACCGTGCTCGCCGTGCCGCCGCCGACCGCGTCGGCGATGGCGCCCACCGCGAGCTGGGGCGGCAGCGTCAGGAGTCCGCGCCGGGAGAGCTGCCGCTGTGCCTCGTCGTCGGCCATGCCGCCGCCGCCCCAGGGGCCCCAGGCCACGGCTGTGCCGGGCAGGCCGTGGGCGGTGCGGTGCTCGGCGAGGGCGTCGAGGCAGGCGTTGGCCGCGCTGTAGCCGACCTGGCCGCCGCTGCCCCAGACGCCGGCGATGGAGGAGTAGCAGAGGAAGGCGTCGAGCGGTGTGTCCGCGAGCAGTTCGTGCAGGTGCGCGGCGCCGGCGACCTTGGCGCCGACCACGTCGGCGAAGCGCGCGAGGCCGGTCTCCTGGACGGGGGCGCTGTCGTTGAGTCCGGCGGTGTGCACGACGGCCGAGACCCGGTCTCCCGCGGCGGTGAGGCCGTCGAGGAGCGCGGCGAGCGCTTCCCGGTCGGCGATGTCGACGGCGGCGACCGTGACGCGGGCGCCCAGTCCGGTGAGTTCGGCCTCCAGCTCGGCGGCGCCATCGGCCGCGCCGCCACGCCGGCTCACCAGGACGACGTGCTCGGCGCCGTGCTCGGCGGACCACCGCGCGGCCCGTGCGCCGAGGGCGCCGAGACCGCCGGTCACCAGGACCGTGCCGCGCGGCGTCCATCCCGCGCCGGTGCCGGTCCTGTCGGCCCTGCGGAGACGGCGTGTGAACACACCGGTCCCGCGTACGGCGACCTGGTCCTCCGCCCCGCCGAGGAGCCCGCACAGCCGTGCGGCCACCCGCTCGTCCACCGTCTCCGGCAGGTCGGCCAATCCGCCCCAGCGGCCGGGGTGTTCCAGCGCCACGGCCCGGCCGAGGCCCCACACCATCGACTGCGCGAAGCCCTCGACGGTGTCGTCCGCGACCGCGGCCACCGCGCCGGAGGTGACACACCACAGCGGTGCCTGTACGTCGGTGTCGCCGAGCGCCTGCACCAGCGCGAGGGTGGCAGCCACCCCGTTCGGCACCGCGGGGTGCTCGGCGTGCGGCGACTCGTCGAACGCCAGCAGCGACAGGACTCCGCCGATCTCCTCCTCCCGCGCGAGGGCCCGCTCAAGGGCTGTGCCCAGCGCGTCGGCCAGCCCCGCGCGGTCCGCCGCCCCGGCGACCTCGACCACGGCGAGCGAGAGGCCGCTGCCGGCGAGCAGTTCCCTCACCGCGCGGGCCCGCTCGTCCCCGGCGAACGCCACGGTCAGCCAGGTGCCGGCGGGAGGCGTCGTCGTCGGAATCCCGACGGGTCTCCAGCCGACTGTGTAACGCCACTGGTCCAGCGTGGACTTCTCGTGGCTGCGGCGGCGCCACGACGTCAGGAACGGCAGCACGGCGCGGAGCGAGTCGGCCGCCCCGTCATCGGTGATGCCCAGGGACGAGGCGAGCGCGGACGCCTCCTCGCTCTCCACCGCGGCCCAGAACCGCGCCTCGTCCGCGTTCGGCGCGGCCTCGGCGACGACGGCGGGCGGGGAGTCCATCCAGTAGCGCTGACGCTGGAAGGCGTACGTGGGCAGGTCCACCCGCCGGGCGCCGCTGCCCGCGAAGTACGCGGCCCAGTCGACCGCCACGCCCCGCGTGTGCAGGGCGGCCACGGTCGTCACGAGCGCGGCCTCCTCGGGCCGCTCGCCACGCAACGCGGGCAGGAACACCGCGTCCGGCGCGCATGCGAGGCCCAGCCCGGACAGGGTGCCGCCGGGGCCGACCTCGACGAACGTGGTCACGCCCTCGTCCGTGAGCGTGCCGACGGCGTCGGCGAACCGTACGGCCTCGCGCACGTGCCGCACCCAGTACTCGGGAGAGGTCAGTTCCTCGGCGCTCGCCCGGACGCCGGTCAGCGTCGACACGATCGGCAGCGAGGGCGCCTCGTACGACACGCCCTCAAGCACCCGGCGGAAGTCACCGAGCATCGGCTCCATCAACGGCGAGTGGAAGGCGTGGCTGACCTTCAGCCGGGACACCTTGCGGCCCGCCTCACGCCATTTCTCCGCGACGGCCTCGACATCTGCGGCGACGCCCGAGACGACGACGGAGGTGGGTCCGTTGACGGCGGCCAGGCCGACCGTCTCCGACAGGTCCGGGGCGATCTCGGCCTCGGTCGCCTGGACGGCAACCATGGCTCCACCGGCCGGCAGCGCCTGCATCAGCGCACCACGCGCCGACACCACCTTCACCGCATCAGCAAGCGACCACACACCCGCCACATGCGCCGCCGC
>NZ_JBFAHX010000081.1:0-11472 GCF_040654435.1 Streptomyces sp. NPDC050703 | reverse complement strand
CCGGGCGGTGCTGAGCGCCCGGCCCCCGGCCCGCGACCGCTCGCTCCCGGGTGAAGCGCCCACTCACTCGCGGCCGACGCTCACCTTGCGGGACGCTCACTCCGAGGGGTGCTCACTCCGAGGGTCACTCCGGGGGGACGTTTCCTCCCGGCCGGCACTCACTCCGGGTCCACGAAGAACTCCTGCGAGACCGCCGACGTACACGCCTGGCGCGTCACCTCCACGCCGGCCGCCGTGCCCCCGCCCGCCATGCCGACGCACTGGCCCGTGGCCTCCTCGCGGATGCGGAAGCCGCCGGGGACCGGGGTCTCGACCGCTTCGACGAGGAAGACGGTGGCCGCGGCGCAGGCGTCCCACGGTTCGAGCATGCCGGGCACCGGGCCTCCGTCCATGACGGTCAGGCAGCCGACGCCGAATTCGGGGTGGTGCCACTGGATGCGGTAGCGGCCCGCGCCGACCTCTTCGAGGTAGGTGCGCGGCGGCGTGGCCTGGGCGCAGTCCCGCTGGACGGCGACGGCGCTCTGGTAGAGGCCCTTGCGGTCGCGGCCCTCGGTGACGCAGAGACCGGGCGCGCCCGCGGGCCGGATCTTCGCCCAGCCCAGGGCGGGGCCGGCGTACCGCTCCTGCGAGAAGACGGACCCGGGCTGCCGGTCGCAGCTCCACTGACGCAGCTGGGCGCCGTCGGCGGCGGAGGAGCCGGTGACTTCGAGGCAGAGCGCGGGCGCGGACCTGGGCTGTATCCAGACCCCGCCCTCGGTCTCGCCGAAGGAGAAACTGGCGCCCGGCTGACTGCCGCAGGCCTGCTGCCGCACGAGGGCACCGGTCGTGGCGCTCGAATTCTCGACGGTCATGCACTTGCCGCTGTAGGCGTTGACGAGCTGGTACGAAGCGCCGCCGAGGGGGGAGGTCCGCAGCGTCCACAGGGCGTTCTTGCGCCCGGCGCACCGACGTTGGGTGATCACCTCGCCCTCCGTCGCGGAACCGGCTTCCAGGCACATGCCGGTGTGCTTGGCGACGATGTTGATGTCCGACGAGGCCGCCCGCGCGGTACCGGCGGTTGAGCCCAGGTCCGTCAGGGCCAGCAGCAGGGCCGTGACGGCGAGGAGGGCGGCGTGGCCGCGTCCGCGCCGCGGGCGTCCTCCAGGACGACGCCAGCGCTGTCCATGACCAGGTCTTCGCATGATTCCCCCTCGGGAGTCGCCCGGTGTGCCCCGATGTGCCTGAGTCCTCGGCGCGGAGCGTCACACAGGGTGCTGACGCGCTTCTGACTCTTCAACTATCGTGCACCGAGGGCCAGTTCGTCAGGGACACGTCAGTCTTGACGGCCACCATCGGCCCCGTACCGCTGGGAACGGCCGAATCCTGTCGACCAGACGAGGGGTGTACTCACGATGAGCGGAAGAACCGGGCGGCGGCTGCGTGGCATGGCGGGACCGCTGGCAGCCTCCGCACTGCTGTGCGCGGCGCTCACGGTGCCGGCGTCCGCGGCGTCCGCCGCCTCCACCGAGACCGAGTGCTGGCTGCGGCCGGACGAGCCGCACGTGGACTGGACCGGAATGGGTTTCACCGGGGACCTGTGGTGCGAACTCACCCCCGGCTCCGTCCGCATCCAGTCGCGCTCCACCAGCCCGGTCATCGGCATCATGCGGTTCAGCCCGCACTGGTTCGTGTGCTGGAAGGAGGGCTCCGACTACCTGGGCAGCAACATCTGGTACTACACCCAGGGCGATCAGGTCGTGACGTCCCCCAAGGTCAAGGCGTGGGGCTACCTGCCCGCCGACATGGTCGAGGCGCCTCAGCACCCCTTCCCCGGGCTGGCCAAGTGCTCCTGGTCATGACCGGCGACCGTGCCTCCGCTCCCGCCCCCTTTCCGTACGGCACGTGCCGAACCGTCAGGAGTACGCCGTGAGACGCAGACCGCTCCGCCCGCTCCTCGCCGCCCGTGCCGCCGCTGTCGCCGTCTCCGTCGGCGCGCTGCTGGGCCCGGCCCTCGCGACCGCTCCCGCGCGCGCCGACGCGCGGTCCACCTGCGTGCTGCAGGACGGTGTCGTCCTGCGGGATACGATCGGCAACACGTTCACCAGGGCGCTCCACTGCGACAACCTCCCGGCGGACCTGTACGGCAGACCCACGTTCAGTGCGCCGATCACGGGGTGGCTGCTGCTGTCACCCTCCTGGTTCACCTGTTACAGCATCGGGCCGAAGGACACCAAGGGCAACGACGTCTGGTACTACACCCAGGGCGACCGGGTGGGTGACCTGCCCTACATCAAGGGCTGGGGGAACGTCCCGGCCGAGATGGTCCAGCTCCCCGCCGGCATGTCGCACCCGCCCGTCGGCCTGCCGCGCTGCCCCTGGTACTGACCGGCCCGGACGTCCCACCCCTGGCACCTGACACCTGTCACCCGCCGTCTGTCACCTGTCACCTGCCTGTGGTTCGCCACCTGCCACCTGTCACCTGTCACCTGTCAGTGAAGCGAGAAGGAGCTGCGATGAAGACCGGACGCACGATCCGTACGGCGGCCGCGACGGTGCTCGCCACCGCCGTCCTGACGGTGGGCGCCGCGGGCTCCGCCACGGCGGGCCCCGCGGCGGCGACGGGCGCCGAGTGGCGGCTGTGCATGTACCTGGGCTCGCACCCCACCCTGCAGATGGGCAGCTCGGGGGAGGCCGTGCGCCACCTCCAGTGCATCCTCAACGAGGTCTACCGCTACCAGAACGTCCCACAGAGCGGCATCTTCGAAGAGGTGACCAGAGCCTCCGTCGAACATCTGCAACTGCAGTTCTCCAAGCCCTCCACCGGCGTGGTGGACGCCGTGACGTGGAGCGTGCTGCACCCCTAGGGGGCGGGAGGAGGCGGGCAGGGGACAGGGGGCGGGGCGGGCGGACGGGCGACGCACGGTTTCCGGCCACATCGCACTGCCCCCACTCTTGGCATGGACCTGGCCACATCGGCTCGTTACGCTCCGACCCGAACCCTCTGAGAGCGCTCTCTGCGGCGCTCTCGGCGCTCGTCTCCTGTTCCACCCCCACCGAGCCGGAACGACAGAAGGGCCATCCGCCTTGAGACACCTGACGCACCCCCACCACCCCCACCACCCCCACCACCCCCGGTCCACCGCGGCTTCCGCCGGGCGCCGCAGGACCGCCCTCGGCGCGGGAGTCTGTGCCCTGTTCCTGGGCGCCGCCGCCACGCTCGGCCTCCCCTCGGCCTCCGCGGCCGACTCCTCGTCCGCCGAGGCCGCCGCACCGGCGTCGGAGGCCCTCCTGACGGCGATGCGGAAGGACCTCGGCCTGACGAAGAGCGAGGCCGTGCGGCGGCTCGCGGCCGAGAAGAAGGCGACCTCCGTCGAGGGCGAGGCGCGCGAGGCCGCCGGGTCCGCCTACGGCGGCTCCTGGTTCGACGCCTCCACGAACAGGCTGACCGTCGCCGTGACGGACAGGGCGAAGGCCGACGAGGTACGGACGGCGGGCGCCGACGTCAAGGTGGTCGCGCACTCCGCGCGGCAGCTCGACGGCGTGAAGAAGAAGATCGACGCGCTCAAGGCGCCCCGAGGCGTGAGCAGTTGGCACGTCGACCCGCGCGCGAGCAGCGTCGTCGTGAACGTCGTCGCGTCCCGCAAGGCTGACAACGATGTCCGCACATTCGTCGAGCGGGCCGGGAAGGCCGGACCCGTCACCGTCAGGGAAGTCGGCGAGGCGCCGCGCACCTTCGCCGCGGGCACGGTCGGCGGCGACCCGTACTACACCGGCAACGTCCGCTGCTCCATAGGCTTCTCCGTCCACGGCGGGTTCGTCTCCGCGGGGCACTGCGGCCAGACCGGCGCGCAGGTCCGCGGCTGGGACAACTCGACCATCGGCAACTTCCGGGGTTCGTCCTTCCCCGGCAACGACTACTCCTGGGTCAGCGTGGGCAACGGCTGGTGGACGGTGCCCGTCGTGCTCGGCTGGGGCACGGTCTCCGACCAGTTGGTGCGCGGCTCCGCCGACGCGCCCATCGGCGCCTCCGTCTGCCGCTCGGGCTCCACGACGCACTGGCACTGCGGCAGGGTCCTCGCCAGGAACGAGACCGTCAACTACAGCCAGGGCGCGGTCCACGAGATGACCAAGACCAGCGTCTGCGCCGAACCCGGCGACTCCGGCGGCTCCTTCATCAGCGGTGACCAGGCACAGGGTGTCACCTCGGGCGGCTGGGGCAACTGCTCCGGCGGCGGCGAGACCTGGCACCAGCCGGTCAACGAGATCCTCAACCGCTACGGCCTGACCCTGCACACGGCCTGACCACCCCCCTTTCGGGGCCCGCCACGGCGGAGGCACCGGGGTGCCTCCCTCCCCTTGCCGTGGCGGGCCCTTCCCGAGGCCGAAAGACGGCTCCGGCCGCCGTCCCGCGGGTAGGGTCCGAACCCACCAGCGATCAAGGAGGGCGAATGGAAGCGGAGCGGACACTCGGGATCATCGGGGTGGGGGAGATCGCGCACGCCATCGTGAGCGGCCTGTGCGACGGCACGGACGTACCGCCGTCGATCGTGCTGTCTCCCAGGGGCGCGGGGACGGCCGCCGAACTGGCGGAACGCCACGGGAACGTACGCGTGTGCGCGGACAACCAGGCCGTGGCCGACGCCGCCGACGTCCTCATCCTGGCCGTGCGGCCGCAGCAGCGCGCGGAGGCCCTCGCCCCGCTCACGGTGCGGCCCGGCACGGTCGTCATCAGCGCCATCGCGGGGACGAGCGTCGCCGAGGTCGGCGAGCTCCTCGGCCACGACGGACCGGTCGTCCGCGTCATCCCGCTGCCCGCCGTGAGCCGCAGGTCGTCGATCACCGTCACCTACCCCGCCCACCCGGTCGCCGAGGCCCTGTTCGACCGCCTCGGAGGGGCGCTCGTGGCACCCGCGGAGGGGGCCTTCGACGTGTTCTCCGCGCTGACGTCGACCTTCACCTCGTACTACGCCTACCTCGCCACGCTCGCCGACTGGGGCGCCCGGCAGGGCATCGACGGCGAGGCCGCGGACCGGTACGTGCGCGGCCTCTTCGAGAACGCCGCGCACGCGCTGACCGACGCGTCGAAGTCACTGCCCCGGATCGCGGCGGGCCACGAGACCCCGGGCGGCATCAACGAACGCATCCGCACCACGTGGTTCGAGCCCCACCGTGAGCCGCTGGAGCGCGCACTCGACGCCCTGCTCGCCGACCTCAAGCGAGGCTACTGACGGCCCGCTCGGCCCGCCTCACCGCTTCGTGGGGTCGTGGCCCCAGTTCATGAGGGAGTAGCGCCAGCGGGTGTCGGTGATGTCGCCGTCGGGGCGCTGCTTCAGATGGCGGTGGACGTAGCCGACCACCTTGCGCATATGGGCGAGATCGTCGTCGGTGAGGTCGGCCTTGTTGGTGTGCAGAAGCCGGACGATGCGCCGACCGGAGGCGTGGCCGACGCTCTCGCCACCGTCGCTCTGCCCGACGCTCTTCGACTCGTCGGTCTCCAGCCACTTCTCCAGGCGGCCCGCGGTCATGTTCACCGCCTCCTCGAAGCCGGCGACCGTCTCGTCCCGGTCGGCGCCCTGCCCGGCGGCGGTCAACGGCTGCCGCCCTTCTTGCGCAGGGCGCCGGGCTTGTGCACGGCGGAGCGGCCGGACTTGTCGCTCTCCACCTCGTACTGCGGCTCGTCCTTCGACGCGTCCACCGTGCGGCCCGCCGCCTCGGTGCGGTCGGTGATCTTCTTCTTCACCGTGCCGGGCACCTTCTGGCCGTGGCTGTTCCAGGTGACCTTGTCACCCTTGCTGAGGTCGTCCTTCTCGGGCATGGGGCCTCGCTCCGTTCTCGTCGGATCGCGTGCGGGGTGCCACCGGGTCACAGCGCCACGAGGCGGGCGATGAAGTAGGCGGCGACGATCGCGGCGCCCGCGACGATCACCCACACCCAGACGCCCGGGTGCTCCCAGAAGGAGCCGTCCGCGCGTTCCTCGTGGGCCTCGGCGATGGAGCCTTCGGCCGGCGGGGTCTCTTCGGGGGGTACGAGTGGATCACTCATGCTCCCAGGCTCCCGCCTGACGGCCGTCCGCGCATCCGCAGGGCCGTCCTCAGCCGCGCGGTACGTCCTGCGGCCACGTCTCCGGCTGCCACAGGCCGGCCCGCCGCAGTGACGCCGGGCAGTGGCGGAATATCTCGTCGATCTCCACCACGACGGCGAGCGTCGGGCGCCGGCCCCCGACGCTCATCGCGTCGAAGAACGGGGCGTCGGTGAGAATCCGTGCCCGGCCGTTGACGCGCAGCACGTCGGCGCCGCCGGGCACGAGGTGCAGCAGTCCCACACGGGGGTTGGCGAGGATGTTGCGGAGGCTGTCACCGCGCCGGTTGCCGGGGCGGTCGGGGAGCGCCACCGTGCGGGTGTCCAGGACGTGGACGAAGCCCATGGTGTCGCCCCGCGGGGAGGAGTCGCAGTTGCCCTCCGCGTCCGACGTGGACAGGACGCAGAAGGGGGAGCGGGCGAGTATGCCCAGGTCGTCCTCGGTGAGTTCATCGTGCACCTTGTCGATGACGATCGGGTGCGGTTCACCGAGCAGTTCGGTCAGCTCCTCGTCCGAGCCGAGCTCCCGCCAGCCCGCGGCGCGGGGCGCGGGGACGGAGCCCGCGGAGGGGGCCCGGCCGCCGGACGCGGGGGCGGTTGCGGGTATCACGGCGTCGGGCACAGGACGTCCTCGGAGTGGCTGATAACTGACGTTAGCCACACCTTACTGGAGCGGGTCGCCAGGTGAGAGGGGCCCCGCGCCGCGAGCGAACGCCGAGCTGACACAGCGGCGGCCCTACGAGCCATGACCCGGCCCTCTAAGCCACCTCGTCCTCAAGCACGTCTACGTGCGACAGGCCCCGGTGGCGCCGGTGGGACTCGGCGATGGCCGCGAGGGCGGGGCGGCCGAGGGCGCGGTAGGCCGGCGGGAGGAGGTCGGCGGCGGCCGCCTCGCGTGCGGGGTCGCCGCCCGACGCCCAGTGCAGGTCGCGGCCGAGGACCAGGGCCTCCGCCGGCTCCCCGGCCGCGAGGCGGCACCGGGCCTCCGCCAGCGCCGCTGCGAACTGAGCGGGGTCCTCGAACACGGCGTACATGTGCGTCGCGAATCCGTACTCGTCCACGGCGTGTTGGGGCGGGCGCCCCAACGCCGTCCCGCCGGTTACGAGGGCACCAGCTCCGTCCAGCGTCGTGACGCGGTCGCGGTGGTGGACCCCGCCGTCGTACGCCCGGGAGTAGGCGAGGCCCGTCTCCGGGCGTTCGCCCGTCCCGTGGGCGGTCAGCCGCTCCCTGAGCAGGCCGAGGCGGGCCCGCCGCGCCGCCACCTCGTCGCTCTGCTCGTCGTCGTCGAGGTCGCGCCAGTGGCGTTCGAGGATGGCACGCACCGCCTCCAGCGGGGTGGCCGCGCTCATGTCGATGCCGCCCCCGTCGTGGGTGCGGTAGGAGGCGACCCCGCGGCTGGTGCGGCCGTCGTCGAACCACAGACCGTGGTGGAGGCCGTCGGAGCCGCCGTGCAGGAAGGTGAGGAACTCGGGCGGATCGCGGTAGTAGCGGCCGTGCACGCGTACGTCGATGCCCGCGCGCGGCACCCGGGCGGGATCGGCGAACAGATCCATGACACCGGCCGGACTCACGTCCATCTCACCGAGCGCCCGGCTCTCGACGGGCCCGAGGGACTCCAGGAACGTCCGGAACCGGAAGAGCGCGTCGGGCAGCTCGAAGCCCCAGTCCCGCAGGACGCGCGCCGCGACGGCGTCCCGCGTGGTCGCGGTCTGCGGGCGCCCGGTGTTCTCGCCGTGCATCGATGGTCCCCTCGGCGCTGCGTGTGGCTTCTGCGAGGGCCGAGCGTACCGGCCGGGTGTACCGACTGTGTGGGTCGGGCGGGCCGGTCGGGCGGGCATGGCGGGAACGGGTGTGACGACACCACCGGCGGTCGGGGCGGAGGCCGACTGGGTAACCTCCCTGGGGCTACGGGTAGGGGGAGTTGCGCATGAGTGCGGAGGAAGCACGGGACACCGCCGAGAGGCTGCGGGCCATCTGCGGCGAGCTGGCGGAGCGGTTCTACGAGCGGGACGACGTGGTGCGCACCCTGGTGGTGACCTTGCTCGCCGGGCAGCACTCACTGGTGCTCGGCCCGCCGGGGACGGCGAAGTCCGAGCTGGCCAGGGAACTCACCGGGAGGATCGAAGGCGCGGCCTACTGGGAGATCCTGCTCTCCAAGTTCACCGCGCCGACCAGGATGTTCGGGCCCATCGACGTCGCCGCGCTGGCCCGCGGCGAGTACCGCCAGGTCTACGAGGGCCGCGCCACGACCGCGCACATCGCGTTCATCGACGAGATCTTCAAGTGCTCTACGGCCGCGCTGAACGAGACCCTCGGCTACCTCAACGAGCGCATCTACCACCCCGAGAACGGCGGCGCGCCCATCCACTGCCCCCTGATCGGGGCCATCACCGCGAGCAACGAACTGCCCGGCGGTGCCGAATCAGCCGCCATCTACGACCGGCTCCTCGTACGCGTCGAGGTCGGATACCTCGCCGACCCCGCCAACTTCGCCGCACTCGTCCGCTCCGCCGTCGGCCGCCGGGCCGCGCCGGCACGCACCACCATCACGCTGGACGCGCTGCGGCTCGCGGTGACCGACGCCGTGCCCGCCGTGGACGTGCCCGACGCGATCGTGGACGCGGTCTGCACCCTGCGGGCCGCCCTGCGCCGAAAGGAACTCATCGCGTCCGACCGCCGCTGGCGGCAGGCGGTGGGCCTGCTCCAGGCCTCCGCCCACCTCGACGGCCGTCCGGCGGTCGCCGAGACCGACCTGTCGGTCCTGACGCACGTGCTGTGGGACTCGCCCGCCGAACGCCCGACCGTCGAGCGCGAAGTCCTGCAACTGGTCAACCCCGACGCCAGGGAGGCCCTCGACCTCGCCGACACCATCGAGGAGCTGGAGACGCAGCTCGACGCCATGGCCGGGCAGTCCCGCGAGGCCCTCAGCGACTGGGTCATCAAGAACGCCCACAACAAACTGGCCAGGGCGGGGATCAGACTGGAGAAGCTGCGGGAGGAGGCGGTGGCGGCGGGCCGCTCCACCGCCGCCATCGACCGTGTCACCGGACGTCAGCGTGCCGTCAGGGCCCGCGTCCTCAGCGAGGCCCTCGGCCTCGACGCCGGCATGGTGCCGGCCCAGCCGTAGCGGGCCGGGGGAGGGCCATGGACATGACGCCCAGCAGACCGGACGAGCCGGCGAACCGGGGCGGGGCGTGGCTCGGCCCGTCCGCCGCGGCGTCGGGGCGGCACACCGCGGCCGTGCTCGCGGACCCGTTCGACCGGATCGCGTGGCGCGACACCTACGCGCGGTCGGCGGGGCTGCGGGACCTGGACGCGGAGCTGAGCCGGAGCCACGAGCACACCGACGACCTCCTGAGCGATGTGTTCCTGGCGGCCTACCGCGCCGCGCCCCGGCTGCGCGCACCCGTCGAGATGGCACCGTCGTGCCTGGTCAACCACCACATCCTCACCGCGCTCACGGAGTCGGCGGACTTCGCGGCGCTGCACAGGGAGACGGCCGGGGACCCCTACGCCGCCGCCATGGCCGTCCTCGCCCAGGCCGGGGAGCTGCGCCGGATGCTGGCGCACTGCCGGGGCGCCCGCACGCCGGCCAAGCGGGCGGAGGCGGCCCAGCAGGACGCCGACGGCGCGGTGGCCGCCGTGGGTGAGGCGCTGGAGCGGGCCGCCGAGGAGGCCGCCGGGGACGGCACGGTGCCCGCGCCCGCCGCAGCCGCCGTACAGCGGGCGACCGAGGCCGCCGAGACGGCACGGGCCGCCGCGCGGCAGGCGGCCCAGGACGCCGCACAGGCCCTCTCCGATGCGGCACCCGCACTGCGGGCCTCGGCCCGGCACGCCGTGGCGAGAGCCGCCGAGACCGTACGGGAGGAGGCCGCGCTGATGCGGGCGTGGGGCGTCGGCCCCGGCGAGCTCGAACGGCTGCCGTACGACGAGCGGGCCCGACTCGCCGAACGGCTGCGCACCGGGCGGCTCGCGCGGTGGGCGGAGCTGATCGGACGCTTCCGGCAGATGGCCGACGGCGAACGCGCCCGCAAGGTGGAGAACACCGTGGGCGAACTCGTCGGCGTCACCCTCGGTGACGACCTGTCCCGCGTCATCCCCTCCGAACTGGCCAACCTCGGCGTGCCCGGACTGCGCGCGGTCTTCGCCGCGCGCTACGCCGCGGGGGAGCTGATGCTCTATGACAGCCAGGGCGAGCGGACCACGGGACAGGGCGCCGTCATCGCCTGCGTGGACACCTCGCACTCCATGTACGAGGAGGGGCCGGGCGGAGTCACCAGGGAGGCGTGGGCCAAGGCGTGCGCGCTGGCCCTCCTCGACCAGGCGCGGCACGCCGGGCGGGACTTCGTCGGCATCCTGTTCTCGGCCGCCGACAAGATCCAGGTGTTCCGCTTCCCGGCCGACGAGCCGTACGGCATCACCCGGGTACTCGACTTCGCGGAGACCTTCCTCGGCGGCGGCACCAGCTACCAGACGCCCCTGACCGCGGCCAGGGAACTCCTGGCGGAGGAGTACGACGACACCTCCCGCGCGCGGGGCGACATCGTGATGCTCACCGACGACGAGTGCGACGTCACCGAGGAGTGGACGCGGGAGTGGAACGACGCGAAGCACCTCCTGGACTTCCGCGTCTTCGGCATAGCCATCGGCACCCCGCCCGCCGCGGAGGCCGGCTCGGTCCTTGACGCCCTCTGCGACAACCTCCGCGCGGTCGAGGACTTCACGGAGGTCCATGGGGCCGCGGACCTCTTCCGCCTGATCTGAGAGGCCGGCGCCCGACCCCGGCCACGGGCGGACGACGTGCGCGCCCCGCCCGTCCGCCGCACCCTGGGAACATGGCACCAGCACCGATAACCGTGCACCCGCCGTCCGGCTCCGGCGGCCGGCGGGTGACGGCGCGCGGGCACATCCTCGGCCTTGCGCACTCCGACGCGGACGTGATCGAGTTCCTGCGCCGTGCGGGTCTGGAGGACGCCGACGGGCTGCTCGACGACCCGGCTTGGGTGAGGTGGCGCGGCGGGCGCGCCCACCACTACGAGGCGGCGTAGCCGGCCGTCAGGGGTTCACCCAGGCGCTCGGCGCGTCCGTCAACGCCAGGACGTCCGCCGGGAGTTGCGCGGACGCGACGTCGGCGAGCGTCACGCCCTCCAGGATCTCCCGCACATTGGACCGCAGCGCGATCCACAGCGGCAGCAGGGACTCGGCGGGGCCCGTGTAGGACAGCTCGGGCGGCCGGACACCCCGCACCGAGACCAGCGGCCCGTCGACGGCCCGGATGACGTCGGCGACGCTGATGTCCCCCGCGGGCCTCGCGAGCCGATAGCCGCCGTTGCCGCCGCGCCGGCTGATCACGAGCCCGCCCCGGCGCATGTCGTTCAGGATGCCTTCGAGGAACTTGTGCGGGATGTCCTGGGC
>NZ_JBFAHX010000080.1:0-12256 GCF_040654435.1 Streptomyces sp. NPDC050703 | reverse complement strand
GCAGGATGATCGAGATCCGCAAGCAGAACCCCGCCTTCGGCCTGGGCACCTACACCGAACTCCCCTCCTCCAACCCCGCCGTCCTCGCCTTCCTCAGGGAGGCGCCCGCGACGGAGGAGGAGGGCGACGACCTCGTGCTGTGCGTCCACAACTTCTCGCGGTTCGCGCAGCCCACCGAACTGGATCTCCAAGCCTTCAACGGACGCCACCCCGTCGAGCTGATCGGCGGGGTGCGCTTCCCGGCCATCGGCGAACTGCCGTACCTCCTCACCCTCGCGGGGCACGGCTTCTACTGGTTCCGGCTGCGCCAGGAACCGGCGTAGGCTCCGGCAGCGCCAAGCCCGCGCGGGGCGGTTTCCCCCGCCCCGCCCTGGGCACCCAACGCAGACCGGCACCCCCGCACACTGACCTGTCCGCCACGCGGAAGGACCGCGACGTCATGTCGGAAGCCGCCACCCGCCCCAACGCCCACGCCACCGCGCTGCTCGCCTCGCTCGACCCGCTCCTGCGCGAGTGGCTGCCGCGGCAGCGTTGGTTCGCCGGGAAGGGCCGCCCCATCAGCGGCTTCGAGCCGGTGGCGGTGACGGAACTCCTCCCGCGCAGCTCCCCCGCGGGCCTGCTGCACCTGCTCCTGCGGGTCCACCAGCCGCTCGGCCCCGCCCAGGACCCGGGCCCGCAGGGCGCGTCGGCCGAGGGCCCCGGCGACTGCTACCAGTTGCTCATCGGCGTACGCCGCCCCCTGCCGCCACAGCTGGCCGGCGCCTTCATCGGCCACGTCACCGAGGGCCCGCTCGCCGGGCACACGGTGTACGAGGCGCTGCACGACCCCCGGCTCGCCGCGCTGCTCCTCGAACGGCTGCGGATGCCGGGGCGGCACGGACCGCTCCGCTTCGAGCGCGACATGGGCGTGGAGATACCGAGCGGCCTCGCGCCGCGCCCGCTCAGGGCCGAGCAGTCCAACTCCTCGGTGACATACGGAGACACGTTCATCCTGAAGCTGTACCGCCGGGTCGTGCCCGGCACCAACCCCGACCTGGAGCTACCGCTCCACCTGGCCCGGCAGGGCTGCGCACGGGTGCCCGCGCCCGCCGCCTGGTTCTTCGCGGACCTCGGCACCGGCCACGGCCCGGCGGACGAGGAGTGCGGGCTCGGTGTGCTCCAGCCCTACCTCGCCGCCGCCGAGGACGGCTGGGAGCTCGCTCTGCGCATGCTCGCCAAGGGCGAGTCCTTCACCGGCGAGGCCCGGGCGCTCGGCCGCGCCACCGCCGAGGTGCACGCGGCGCTCGCCGCCGCCCTGCCCACCGTCACGCTGGGCCGGGCGCAGGTGGAGCAGCTGGCCGACGCCATGGCGGAGCGCCTCCACGCCACCGCCCAGGCGGTCCCCGCGCTGCGGCCGTACGCCCCGGGGCTGCTCACCGCCTTCGAGGCGCTGGCCGACCTGGGCGGCGAGGGCCAGTCCTGGACCGCCCAGCGCGTCCACGGCGACCTGCACCTGGGGCAGTGCCTGCGCTCCCCCGAAGGGGGCTGGTCGCTCATAGACTTCGAGGGCGAGCCCGCGCGTCCGCTCGCCGAGCGCAGGCTCCCGCAGCCCGCGATCCGTGACGTGGCGGGCATGCTGCGCTCCTTCGACTACGCGGCGTGCTCCACCGAACCCTGGGCCCTCGCGTGGGCCACCGAGTGCCGGGCCGCGTTCTGCGTGGGCTACGCCGACGTATCGGGCCGCGACCCGCGCACCGACCCCGTACTCCTGCGGGCCCACGAGACCGACAAGGCGGTCTACGAAGTCCTCTACGAGGCCCGCCACCGCCCCGGCTGGCTCCGGGTCCCGCTGGCCGCTGCCCGCCGCCTCGCCGGGACCGGCTCCGCCGACGACGCCCTCTGACCACTCCTTCCCAGGAGGCTCCTCCAGTGACCCGCCGCCCCCGCAAACCGTCCGACGAACCCGCCGCGCGGCCTCCGGACCCCCAGCCCACCGAAGAACCGCAGGCCCCCGAGGGCGCACCGGCGCCGGGCGGGGCGAGCCCCGAGGCGGCCGCGAGCGGGAAGGCCGCCGAGCCCGCGAAGGCCGCCGACGGCTCCCCGGCCGCCAGGACCGCCAAGGCCGTCAGGGCCGCCGCCAAGAAGGCCGTGCCCGCCAAGGCCGTGCGGAGCGCCAAACCGCCGAAGCCGCCGAAGGCCGCCGAGCCCGTGCCGAAGGCCGCCGAGCCCGTGCGGAAGGCCGCCGCCGGGCGGCCCGCGAAGCCGGTGCCCGCCGCCCGCACGGAGGGCGTGCCCGCGGCCCGGACGCGTTCCGTGCCCGCAGCCAGGGCCGAGTCCGTTCCCCCCGCCGGGCCCGCGCCCGTCGCCGCGTCGCCCGTCCCGCACGAGGACCGCGTACGCCTGCTCGACGGCACCCACCACGATCCGCACGGCGTGCTCGGCGCGCACCCCGTGGCCGGCGGCATCGCCTTCCGTGCCCTGCGGCCCTACGCCAAGGCCGTCTCCGTGGTCGCCGACGACCTCCGTGCCGAGCTGCGCGACGACGGCGAGGGGTTCTTCTCCGCGGTGCTCCCGCTGCCCGCCGCCCCCGACGACTACCGGCTCCACATCACCTACGAGGACGCCGAGCACGTCACGCACGACGCGTACCGCTTCCTGCCCTCGCTCGGCGAGTTCGACCTGCATCTGATCGGCGAGGGGCGGCACGAGCGGCTGTGGGAGGCGCTCGGGGCGCGGCCGATGGCGCACCAGGGCGTGATCGGCACCCGCTTCACCGTGTGGGCGCCGAACGCCCGCGGGGTGCGCGTCGTCGGCGGCTTCAACTTCTGGGACGGCACCGGCTTCCCGATGCGGTCGCTCGGCGGCAGCGGGGTCTGGGAGCTGTTCGCGCCGTCCGTCGGCGAGGGCGAGCTGTACAAGTTCGAGATCACCCGTCCCGACGGCTCCAGGACGCTGCGCGCCGACCCGCTGGCCCGCCGCACGGAGACGCCGCCCGCGAACTCGTCGGTGGTGCACGAGTCGCACCACGAGTGGCACGACCAGGGCTGGCTGGCGCGCCGCACCGAACGCCCGGCCCACGAGGCGCCGTTCTCCGTCTACGAGGTGCACCTCGGCTCCTGGCGGCCCGGCCTCACCTACCGGCAGCTCGCCGAGCAGCTCCCCGCCTACGTCTCCGACCTGGGCTTCACGCACGTGGAGCTGATGCCCGTCGCCGAGCACCCCTTCGGCGGCTCCTGGGGCTACCAGGTCACCGGGTTCTACGCGCCCACCTCCCGCCTCGGCACCCCCGACGACTTCAAGCACCTCGTCGACTCGCTGCACCGCGCGGGGATCGGCGTCCTGATGGACTGGGTGCCCGCGCACTTCCCGCGCGACGACTGGGCGCTCGCCGAGTTCGACGGGCGGCCCCTGTACGAGCACGAGGACCCGGCGCGGGCCGCGCACCCGGACTGGGGCACCCTGGAGTTCGACTACGGCCGCAACGAGGTGCGCAACTTCCTGGTGGCGAACGCGAGTTACTGGTGCGAGGAGTTCCACATCGACGGCCTGCGCGTCGACGCGGTCGCCTCGATGCTCTACCTCGACTACTCCCGCGAGCACGGCGAGTGGACGCCGAACGAGCACGGCGGCAGGGAGAACCTCGACGCCGTCGCCTTCCTCCAGGAGATGAACGCGACCGTCTACCGCCGCTGCCCCGGCGTCGTCACGATCGCCGAGGAGTCCACCGCCTGGGACGGCGTGACCCGGGCCACCCACCACCAGGGCCCCGGCGGCTTCGGGGGCCTCGGCTTCGGCCTGAAGTGGAACATGGGGTGGATGCACGACTCCCTCGGCTACATGGCGAAGGAGCCGGTGCACCGCAAGTACCACCACAACGAGATGACGTTCTCGATGGTGTACGCCTACAGCGAGAACTACGTCCTGCCGATCTCGCACGACGAGGTCGTGCACGGCAAGCGGTCGCTGGTCTCCAAGATGCCGGGCGACTGGTGGCAGCAGCGCGCCGGCCACCGCGCCTACCTCGGCTACATGTGGGCCCACCCCGGCAAGCAGCTCCTGTTCATGGGCCAGGAGTTCGCCCAGGGCGCCGAGTGGTCGGAGGGACACGGCCCGGACTGGTGGCTGCTCGACCCGGCGTACGGCGCCGAGCCCGACCACCGGGGCGTACGGGATCTCGTACGCGACCTGAACACGGTCTACCGGCGCGAGGGCGCCCTGTGGCAGCGCGACACGGACCCCGGCGGCTTCGCCTGGGTGGAGGGCGACGCCGCCGAGGACAACGTCTTCGCCTTCCTCCGCTACGACAGGGCGGGCGATCCGCTGCTCGCCGTCTCCCACTTCTCCCCGGTGGTGCGGCACGCCTACCGCCTCGGGGTGCCGGACGGGTCCGGGGCCTGGCAGGAGATCCTGAACACCGACGAGGCCCGCTACGGCGGCGGCGACGTCACCAACCCCGACCCGCTGAAGCCGGAGCCGGTGGCGTCGCACGGCCGTCCCGCGTCCCTGCGCCTGACGCTGCCGCCGCTGGCCACGGTGTGGCTCAGGCCGGTGTGAGCTGCTTCAGCGCGACCGGCAGTTCCCCGGCGTACAGCACGCCGAGGCGCTGCGTGGCCCGGGTCAGGGCCACGTAGAGGTCGCTGGTGCCGTAGCGCGCGGGCTCGACGACCAGGACCGTGTCGAACTCCAGGCCCTTCGCCTGACGCGGGTCGATCAGGACGACCGGCCGCGTCAGGTCCGGGGCCTCCCCGGCCGTCACTCCGGGGAGCTGTGCGGCGAGCTCCGGGTGGAACTCGCGGGGGGCGATCACCGCGAGGCGGCCCTCGTCCCGCGTCTCGGCGGCCACCGCTTCGGCCACGGCGGCGGCGAGGTCGTCCGCGCGGCGTGCCCAGGGGTGCGTCCCCGTGGACCGGACCGAGCTCGGCGGCCGGAAGTCCGGCCGCTCCGCGCGCGGCACCTCCGCCGCCACGTCCATGATCTCCACGGGCGTGCGGTAGTTCACGCCGAGCCGGTTGTACTCCCAGCGGTCCTCGACGTACGGCGCGAGGATCTTCTCCCAGGAGCCGCAGCCGCCCGCCTCCGCGGTCTGCGCCGGGTCGCCGACCAGCGTCATCGAACGGGTCGGGCATCGCCGCATGAGCAGCCGCCACGCCATGGCGGAGAGCTCCTGCGCCTCGTCGACGATGATGTGGCCGAACGCCCAGGTGCGGTCGGCCGCCGCGCGCTCGGCGGCGCTGCGGTGGTCGGTCTCCTCCTGCCGCTCGGCCATCCGCTCGGCGTCGATGATGTTGTGCGCGAGCAGGACCTCGGCGTCGTCCTCGTCCTTGTCCTCGAACTCGTACGTCCGCGAGGCGCGGGAGACGTCGAGGACGCCCTGCGCGTACGCGATCTGCTCCGCCCTGTGGGCCTCGGCGAGCGCCCGCTCGGCGCTGTCGTCGTGCCCGAGCAGCTCGGCGGCCTCGTCGAGCAGGGGGACGTCCGCGGGGGTCCAGGGCGCGCCGCGCGGGCGCCGGACCGCCGCCGCGTCCGCCTCGTCGAGGCCCGTCGGCTCCTCCAGGTAGTCGGTGACGAAGCCCTGCGGGGTCAGCGTCGGCCACAGCTCCTCGATCGCCGCGCGGACCTCCGCGCTCGCCGCGACGCCCTTGCCGAGCTGGGCGATGTCGTCGGGGCCGAGGAAGTTGGGGCCGCCGTAGGGGTCGGCGCCGATGCGGTCGGCGAGCTGCGCGGTCAGCGCGTCGATGACGTGGAAGGCGAAGTAGGGGCGGCCGAGGTTGTGCGGGACGTCGGCCGCGCGGGCCGCCTCGCGCGCCGCGTCGGCGATCGTCCAGTCCAGGATCAGATCGCCGTCGTCGTGCTCGATGACCATCGGTTCGCCCGGTTCGGGGGTCCGCTGCCGGTCGCGGACCGCCGCGGCGAGGACGTCCGCCATGGCCGCGCGGCCCTTCACCTCGGCCGCCGCCGCGCTGTCGGTGCCGGTCGCCGTGACGCCGGGGAACAGCTCGCCGACCGTGGAGAGGAGCACCCCGGTCTCGCCGAGCGCGGGCAGCACCTCGCCGATGTAGCCGAGGAAGGCGGGGTTCGGGCCGACGATCAGGACCGCGCGCTTGGCGAGCAGCTCGCGGTGCGCGTAGAGCAGGTAGGCGGCGCGGTGCAGCGCCACGACGGTCTTGCCGGTGCCGGGGCCGCCCTCGACGACCATGACGCCGCGGTGCGGGGCGCGGATGATGCGGTCCTGCTCGGCCTGGATGGTCTGCACGATGTCGTGCATGCGGCCGGTGCGCGCCGAGTCCAGCGCGGCGAGCAGCACCTCGTCGGCGTCGGCGCCCTCGTGGCCGGTCCGCCGGGTGTCGCCGAGATCGAGGATCTCGTCGTGCAGGGCGGTGACCTCACGGCCCCGGGTGGTGATGTGCCTGCGTCTGCGCAGGCCCATCGGCGTATGACCCGTGGCGAGATAGAAGGGGCGCGCGACATCGGCGCGCCAGTCGATCACCAGGGGGGTGCGCTCGGCGTCCGACGCGCGGATTCCGATGCGCCCGATGTGGTGGTCGCGGCCGTCGCGGAATTCGAGCCTGCCGAAGCAGAGCCCGTTCTCCCCGGCGTCGAGGGCGGCGAGCAGCCCGGACTGCTCCGCGACCGAGACATCACGCTCAAGGCGCGCCTGGAAACCCGTCCCGACCTGCGCCAACGACGTCCGCACCGCGTCCTCCGCCTCCTCGCGCAGCGCGTCGAGGCGCGCGTAGAGACCGGAGACGAATTGCTGCTCTTCCCGCAATTCCTCGCTTGACAATTCAGCCCCTCGCCAGTTACAGTGCTCTTATTGAACTTCTTCGCGAAACCGGCGCACTTGCATCAAAGCAAACGGGCAGATGATTCGCGAAAGAATCCACTATACGCAGAGAAATACCCCGGACGTCAATTCGTCCGGGGTATTTCTCTTGGCGCATGACCCGACGGCGGTCCCTCACGTCGGCGTCGAGGCCGGGCCCGTCCGGGAAGGACCTCGCTGCACCGCGGTCGCGAGGGCCGCCCGCAGCCAGTCGTCGGCCGCGCCCGGCGTCGGCTCGGGCGGCCCGGACCGCGGGCGGGTGACCTCGGCGGTGAGCCGCCAGTAGCGGTCGAGGCGCGGTTCGGCGGCGAGCATCCGGTGCAGGCCGCGGCGGAAGGCCGCGCCGTCGCGGGCGTTGAGCGCGGCGGCGTGGGCGGCGACGAAGCAGTCGAGCGCCTCGCCGCCGTGCGGCGCCCGCCCCGCCCCGAGCTGCGCCGCCGCGAGGCCGAACGCCTCGGGCAGGGCCTCGTAGAGCACGCCCGGCCGGTACCCCTTGCCCGGCAGGTGCACCTCTGGCTGGTCGCGACCGTGCTCCGGGTGCCCGGGGGCGGGGCAGGGCCCCGAGACGAACGCGTGCAGCCGGGCGAAGGCGAGCACCTGGGCCGGGCTCGGGTCGTCCGGCGGCTGCGGGACCGCCCGCTCGACGACGGCGGCGACCACGCGGGCCGGCATCCGCGCGGGCAGCCAGCGCCGCCAGAACCGGGCGAGCGCGGCCGTACTGGGCGGCGTCCCGAGGGCTCCGACCAGGCACAGCCGTTCGGCGCGCTCCTCGGGGGCGCAGTCGTGCAGCAGCCGGAGCGCGGCCTCGCGCCAGCGCAGCGCGGTCAGCCGGGAGCCGACGTCGCGCAACTGCCCCTCGACGATGTCCTCCAGCGCGTCCTGCCCGTCGATGACCCGCCCCACGTCCGGCACCGGCAGGTCGAGGGCGCGCAGGGACCTGATGAGGCGGAGCCGGTCGAGCGCGTCGGGCCCGTAGCGGCGGTGGCCACCGCCGCTGCGTGCGGCCTCGGGCAGCAGGCCGCGGTCGGAGTAGAAGCGGACGGTCTTCACGGTGACGCCCGCCTTCTCGGCGAGCCGCCCGATGCTCCACAGGCCGTCGGGGCCGAGGCCCGCGTCTCTCTCCGCCGTCATGCCTTGAACCTCCCTCAGGGGGAGTTCCTAGCGTACGGGCGAACGCGGCGGGCCGGACGGCCGGGCCGCGCGGACGGACGCGGCTCGCGGGCTCGCGTACGAGCCTGCGCGGGAGCCCGCGTACGAGGAGGAATCATGACGGTGTTCGTGCTGGTGTCGGGCGGCTACACGGGGGGCTGGCTCTGGCGTGACGTGGCCGCGCGGCTGCGCGGGGCGGGGGCGGAGGTGCACGCGGTGACGCTGACGGGCCTAGGGGACCGGCGCCATCTGGCGGGGCCCGGGGTCGACCTGGAGACGCACATCGAGGACGTCGTCCAGACGATCGACCACATCGAGGCGGACGAGGTCGTCCTCGTCGGCTACTGCTACGGCATCTACCCGTCCGCGGGCGCCGCCGACCGGCGGCCCGACCGTGTCGCCCGGCTCGTCCACCTGGACTCGCCGCTGCCGCGGGACGGTTGCTCCATGCTCGACCAGATACGTGAGCTGATGCCGCCCTCCCCGGCCCGCGAGAGGTCGCTCGCGATGCCGGAGCGGGCCGAGGACGGCTGGCGCGTGCCCGCGCCGACCCGCGCGGAGTGGCGGGAGCACGGGAACCTCGCGGGAGTCTCCCCCGAGGCCCTCGACCGGCTGGTGCGCCTGGCGTCGCCGATGCCGCTCGGCCCGGCCACGCGGAAGCTGCGGATCTCGGAGAAGGTCGCCGCGCTGCCGACGACCGGGGTCTTCTGCACCACCGGCGGTACGGCGGACATCGCCTCGCTCGAAGCGCTGGTGGCGTCGGGCCTGCCGATGGTCCAGCACCTCACGGACCCGCGGGCGACCTTCTTCGAACTGGCCACGGGGCACTGGCCGATGCTGTCCGTGCCCGACGAATTGTCGGACGTCCTGCTGGGCGCGGCGGCGGGCGAGGGCCGGCGGCTCAGCACCGTGTGAGGTGCCGAGCCGGTGTGCCGAGGGCCCGGCGTGCGTCAGCTCTGCTTGTCGTAGGTGAGGAAGACCGTGCCGCTGTCGAGGAGCACGGCGTCCGTGCGCTCGTAGTGCACCGGCTCGAAGGGGGTCTCCCGCGAGAACAGGGGCGTGCCCGAACCCAGCGTCAGGGGCCCGACCTTGACGACGAGGCGGTCGATCTCGTCCCGCAGCACGCCGGCCAGCTCGCCGCCGCCGCAGAGCCAGATGTCCTTGCCGTTCTCGCCGTCCTCGCGCTTGAGCTCACGCACCTTCTCGACCGGGTCGGAGGCGACGAGTTCGACGCCGGGGTCGGGGCTCTCGGTGAGGGTGCGGCTGAAGACGAGGTGCCGCAGGTGCGGGTAGGCGTTGGGCAGCCCGGCGGTCACGCCGATCATGTACGTCCTGCGCCCCTCCAGGACGGTGTCGAAGTGCGTCCCCTCCGCGGTGATGCCCAGAGCCTCCCTGGCCGGGGCCGGCAGGGTCTCGGGGTACGTCTCCGCGAGGTGCTCGACGTAGTCCTGGCCCACCGGCCAGAAGCCGTCGGGGCCGGTCGGGTCGGAACCGTCGGGCCCGGCGATGAACCCGTCGAGACTGACGGCGATGAAATAGACGAGCTTTCGCATGGGGCTCCCTCGTAACACTCCGCTTGAAGTGGTCAGACCGTAGTACTTCAGTTGCAGTGGTGTCAACGGTTTACGGGGAGCCTCGCGGGCCGGGCGGCATACGCCGACGCCCCGGGGCGGCCCGGGGCGTCGGCGGTGTCCTGCGGCTCTGTCAGCGCTGCGGCTGCGGCTCGGCCGCCTCGCGGGGCGCGGGCTCCTCCGAGGTCCGCGGAGCCGTCTCGTCCCGTCCCTTGCGGGGCAGCAGCACCGCGACGAGCACCGTCCCGACGCCGAGGATCGCGGCGCCGATCAGGCTGGTGTGGGAGACCGCGTCGGAGAACGCGGAGCCGACCGCGTCGGCCATCCTGTGCGCGCCCTGGGCCAGCTGCTCGGCCTGGCCCTTCAGCTGGGCGGCCTGCTGCTGCGAGCCGGCGTGGGCGGCCTTCTCCGCCGTCGCGCGGGCCTGGTCGCCGATGCCCTGGGCGACCGCGTAGCCGGCGCCCACCGAGTCCTGCGCCGTGTCGAGCGTGCCGTCGGGCAGCTTGGCGCCGGAGGCCCTCGCCGCGTCCGCGAGGTTGGAGGAGTACGAACTGGCGAGCACCGAGCCGAGGATGGCGATGCCGAGCGAGCCGCCGAGTTCGAGGGAGGTGTCGTTGACCGCGCCGCCCACGCCGAGTTCCGACTCGGGGAAGGCGCCCATGATGGCGTCGGTGCAGGGCGACAGGGCGAGGCCGATGGCCAGGCCGAGGACGATCAGCGGGGCCACGAAGTCCCCGTACGAGGAACCGGCGTCCACCCGCGTCAGCAGCGCGAGCGCCACCGTGCCCGCGACCATGCCCGCCGACACGGTGATCTTCATGCCGATGCGCGGGGTCAGGAAGCCGGTCAGCGCCGAGCCGACGAAGACCGCGCCCGCGAGCGGCAGCATGCGCACGCCGGTCTCCAGCGGGTTGTAGCCGAGCACGAACTGCAGGTGCTGCGTGAGGTAGTAGAAGGCGCCGAAGACCGCGAGGAAGAACAGCGCCACCGCCAGGTTCGAGCCCGCGAAGCGGCGGTCGAGGAAGCGGCGGACGTTCAGGATCGGGTGCGGGTGGCGCAGCTCCCAGCCGACGAAGGCCAGCAGGCCGACGCCCGCGACGACCGCCGCCGAGATCGCCTTGGCGTCCCAGCCGAAGTGCGGACCCTGGATGATCATGTAGATCAGCGCGCCGGTCCAGACGACGGAGAGCAGGCCGCCGACGTAGTCGATCCGGTCGTGGTGCCCGGCCTTGGACGGCGGGATGAGCACGAAGGCGCCGAGGACGGCGAGGACGGCCACCGGCACGTTGATCAGGAAGGTCGACGCCCAGCCGTGGTCCTCCAGGAGCGCGCCCGCGACCAGCGGTCCCGCCGCGATCGCGAGGCCGGCCGTGGCGGTCCACAGCACGATCGCCTTGGCCCGCTCCGCGCGCGGGAACGTCGCCGCGAGCAGGGAGAGCGTGGCGGGCATGATCATCGCCGCGCCGAAGCCCATCACCGCGCGGGCCGCGATGACCCCCGTGGAGCTGTCGACCAGGGAGCCCGCGACCGATCCCGCGCCGAAGACGACGAGGCCGAGGACGAGCGCGCCGCGACGGCTGTACTTGTCGCCGATGGCGCCGAGGAGCAGCATCAGCGCGGCGTACGGGACGGTGTAGCCGTCGATGACCCACTGGAGGTCGGAGCTGGAGAGGCCGAGGTCCTTGGTCATGTCGGGCGCGGCGACGGTCAGTGCCGTGTTCGCCATGACGATGATCAGCAGACTCAGGCAGAGCACCCCCAGCGCCCACCAGCGGCGCCCGTACGGCTGCTCCATCTCCTCGACCGGTTGCCTCATGACGAGCGCCACCGAAGCCTCACCCTTTCGACCCTGTTCCCTGCGGATGTTCCGTCCGTCGTGCGCTCGCACGGCGGGTGTGCGCTCCGGCGCGGCCGGTACACGTCCGCGCACCGCCTGCACATCGCCTGCACACCGCTGTGCAAATACACAACACTGTGCAAGTTACGCCATTGCACAAGGCTGTGCAAAACCGGTGCGGGACGGGCCGCTCCGCGCCGCGTGCAGAATGGAGGCCATGAGCCGAGCCGACGCCAACCGCCGCCGCATCCTGGAGGTCGCCCTCGCCGAACTCCTCCGCGATCCCGAGGCGTCGATGGACCAGATCGCGCGGGCCGCGGGCGTCGTGCGCAGGACCGTCTACGGCCACTTCCCCAGCAGGGAGGCGCTGATCGGCGCGCTCATCGACGGCGCCGTGGAGGACGTCGCCGCGGCCCACGCCTCGGGGCGGTCGCGGTCGGACGACCCCGCCGAGTCGATCGCGCACTCCATGGTCGCCGTCTGGGAGATCGCCGACGGCTACCGCCTCCTGGTCGCCCTCGCGCAGCGCAGCGTCGCGATGGAGGGCATCAGGCAGCGCCTCGCCCCGGTGCGCGAGCAGTGCGTGAACGTGCTGCGGCGGGGCCTCGACGACGGGTCCTTCACCTCGTCCCTGCCGCCCGCCGCCCTCGCGTACGTCCATGAACAGCAGCTCTTCGGCCTGATGGAGGCCGTCAACGACGGGCTCCTGCCCCCTGAGGACGCGGGCAGGGCCGCCGCCTCGACGGCCCTGTTCTCTGCGGGCGTCCCCGCCGAGCGGGTACGGGAGATCATCGCGGGGCTGCCCTAGGTGTATTGATCACGAGCGTTGTTGACACGGGGGTCTTGATCAAAGGCGAAGACCTCCGGTGTGGTGGAGCTGTCTAGGACTGCACCACA
>NZ_JBFAHX010000079.1:0-12269 GCF_040654435.1 Streptomyces sp. NPDC050703 | reverse complement strand
GCGATCCTCCAGGGCACCGGCCTGGTGGCCACCGCGCGCACCGGCACCCTGTTCCAGGGCTGCCCGGTCGCCAGCGAGAGGTCACGGCCGCCGCCCCTCGTCCTGTCCCGCGGGCTACGCCTGCGCTTCCCCCGGCGCCTCCGCCGCGTCCGGGTGCAGGCTCATCGGGCCGTAGATCCGGGTGGCGTCCTCGAAGAGGGTCACCTGGTCGGCGCCGCCCTCGGAGAGCGCCTTCCAGTACTCGCCGACCCAGGACTCGGCGTCGCCCTGCGTGGTGAACTCCTCGGGCTGCACCGCGGGCCGGACCTCCGTCCCGTCCGCCTTCTCGAACCGCCACGTCCATGCCGCCATGTCAGCCTCCCGGAGGTTCCTCGGCGGCCTGAGGACCGCCCGAATCCGCCTGAAGCCTAGCCGGGCGCGCGGCGCGGGACCCGACGCGGGAGGATCTTCGTGTGGAACTGACTCTGCTCGGCACCGGCGCCCCCGAAGGTCTGCCCCTCCCCGGCTGCCCCTGCGCGGTCTGCGCGACCTCGCTCGGCGGTGCGGCGCGCGCCGCCACCGCGCTGCTCGTGGACGGCGTCCTGCTGCTCGACCTCACCCCCGGCGCGGCCTTCGCCGCCGCCCGCGCGGGGCACTCGCTGGGCGGGGTCCGCCAGGTCCTGCTCTCCCACCCGCACGACGGGCCCGCCGTCGACGTCCCCGTGGGTCTCCCGCAGCCGGGGCGGGTCGCCGACGGCCGGGAGCTGGCGCTGCTCACCGGCCACCGGGTGCGCGCGGTGGCGATGGACGCGCCCGGCTCGGGCTACGAGGTGACCGGGCCGGACGGGCAGCGGCTGCTGTACCTGCCGCCGGGCGGGGCGCCCGCCGGGTTCGGCGAGAAGGCCGGCGGGCGCACCCCGTACGAGCTGGTCCTCGCCGATGTCGTCGGGCGGCCCGACGGGATCGCGAGGCTGCGCTCGGTGGGCGCGGTCGGGCCGACCACCGATGTGGTCGCCGTGCACATCGGCCATGACGTGCCGCAGGGGCGTGAGCTGACGCGCCGTCTCGCGGCGGCGGGCGCGCGGGCGGTGGCGGACGGGACGACGCTGACCGTCGGCGCCTACGAGGAGGTGCCCGACGTGCCGCGCCGCACCCTCGTGCTCGGCGGCGCCCGCTCGGGCAAGTCGGTGGAGGCCGAGCGGCGGCTGGAGGGCTTCCCCGACGTGCTGTACGTGGCGACGGGCGGGACCAGGAAGGACGACGCCGAGTGGGCGGAGCGGGTGACCCTGCACCGCGAGCGGCGCCCCGCGTCCTGGCGGACCGAGGAGACCTGCGAGCTCGGACCGCTGCTCGCGCAGGACGGGCCGCCGCTGCTCATCGACTGCCTGTCGCTCTGGCTGACCCACGTCATGGACGAGGTCGGCGCGTGGGACGACGCCGAGTGGGCCGGCGGCGGGGAGCGTGAGCTGCGGGGGCGGGTGGCCGCCCTCGCGCGGGCGGTGCGCGGCACCCGGCGCACGGTGGTCGCCGTGTCGAACGAGGTCGGCTCCGGCATCGTGCCCGCGACGGCGTCGGGCCGCCGCTACCGCGATGAGCTGGGGCGTCTGAACGCCGCGTTCGCCGCCGAGTGCGAGCACGTCCTGCTCGTCGTCGCGGGCCTGCCGATGCCGCTGCGCGGCTGATCCGGCACGATCTCACCCCGGGTCGCGGCGGGCGATGACCCGGTAGGCGTTTCCGAAGCCGGTGCGGGTGAGCAGGGGCGCGAGGAGCCGGTCCAGGGCGTGGGCGAGGGCGAGGAGCGGTACGGACGCCCACCATCCGGCCCGCCGCAGCCCGCGCCGGAGCAGGGGCGCGGGTCGGGCGCGCCAGGGGACGTCGCCCTGGGGCAGGCGGCTGTTGACGGCGAGTGCGAGGGCCCCGGCCAGGTCGGCGGGGACGTGGGGGGCGCGGCGGTCGACGGCGACCACCGTGAAGCCGAGCCTCTTCAGCTCCGCGCGCAGGCCCGCGAGCGGCATGAGGTGCAGGTGCCGCGGCTGGGCGCAGCCGGGCCACCATGTGCCGAGGAGTCGCGCGTAGCGGCACTCGGGGTCGGCGGCCTCGATCATCAGGTGGCCGCCGGGCCGCAGGGCGAGCCGGGCGCCCTTCAGCTCCTCGCGCGGGTCGGGGCTGCCCGCGAGGTGGTGGAACATGCTCACGGCGTCGTAGCGCCCCGCCAGGCGGTGCGCGAGCGCCGGGAGGCTGCCCCGGTGGCCCTCCTCGACGCGTCCGCTCCGTACGGCGTCCTCGATCCGGCGCCCCGGGTCGAGCCCGTCGAAGGACGTGTACGGCAGGACGCGCCGGGCCAGGGCGGGGAAGCGGGCGGTGCCGGTGCCGACGTCGAGCCAGCACTCGGGCTCGTCGAAGACGCGCAGGGCCAGGGCCCTGGCGAGGTGGCGCCGGTCGGTGGTGCGGGTGCCGAGCAGCCGGTCGGCGAGCGGGGCGCCGAGTCCTTCGCGGGCGCCGTAGAGATGGGGGTCCCTGCGGTAGAAGTCCCGGCCCTCGGGGGTCAGGCGGGGGTTCTGGAACAGGTGCGAGCAGGCGGCGCACTGGTCGAGCGTGAAGGTGCCCGGCTTGCGCTGGACCAGGTCGGTGGAGCGCAGCAGGACCCGCAGCCGCGGGGAGCCGCACCAGGGGCAGTCGGTGCGGCGCGGCTCGTGGAAGCGGGCGGGGCCCTGGGCGAGCGCGGCGAGGCAGGCGGAGCGCCGGTCGGCGACGGTCGGGGCGACGTCCATGGTCGTGGCTCCTGAGGTGGGCGGCACCGGGCGTAGAGCGGTACGGCAATCCGGCACAAAAGGAACGTAAGGGATGGACGAGGGCCGAGCAATGACGTCACGCGCCCGTGGCGTCACATGTCGTGACCGGGCACCGGCGGCGGCCGGCGGGGCCGTGCGCCCGCGGGGTGCCGGGGCCCCGGGCCTTTCGGGCACCGGCACCGCCCCTGCCGGTACTGTTCGGCGAATGAGCTCGCTGAATCTCGACGACTTCACCGACCTGATCGAGCGCCCCGACGGCGGGGTGCGCCGCGACGCCGAGGAGCGCAGGGAGCGCCAGGCACTGCCGCCCGGCGCACTCGGCCGCCTCGACGAACTGGGCGAGTGGCTGTCGGCGGCCCAGTCCGCGGTGCCCGTCAGGACCGTCGAGCGGCCCCGCGCGGTCCTCTTCGCGGGTGACCACGGGGTCGCGGAACTCGGCGTGTCGGCGCGGCCCGCGGGGAGCGCCGCCGCCCTGGTGCGCGCGGTGCTCGCGGGCGAGAGCCCGGCGGCCGTGCTCGCCCGCCGCCAGGAGGTGCCGGTCCGCGTCGTCGACATGGCGCTGGACTGCGACCCCGCCGAGCTGCCCGAGGAGGTCGCGGGCCACCGGGTGCGGCGCGGTTCGGGGCGCATCGACGTCGAGGACGCGCTGACCGCAGAGGAGGCCGAGCGGGCCGTACGGGCGGGCATGGCCGTGGCCGACGAGGAGGCGGACTCCGGGACGGACCTGGTCGTCCTCGGTGACATCAGCGTGGGCGGCACGACGCCCGCGGCCACGCTGATCGCCGCGCTCTGCGGCACCGACGCGTCCGTGGTGACCGGGCGGGGCGGCGAGGCCATCGACGACCTGGCGTGGATGCGCAAGTGCGCGGCGGTGCGCGACGCGCTGCGGCGGGCGCGCCCCGTCCTCGGCGACCAGCTCGAACTGCTCGCCGCGGTGGGCGGCGCCGACCTGGCCGCGATGACCGGCTTCCTGCTGCAGTGCGCGGTGCGGCGCACGCCGGTGATCCTCGACGGCGTCGTGGCGTCGGCGGCGGCGCTGGTCGCCCAGCGGGTCGCCTTCCGGTCGCCGGACTGGTGGCTCGCGGGGCACGACAGCGGGGAGCCCGCCCAGGCCAAGGCGCTGGACCGGATGGCGCTCGAACCGCTCCTGGCCCACGGCGTCAAGGTCGGCGAGGGCGTCGGCGCCCTGCTCGCGCTGCCCCTGGTGCGGGCCGCGGCGGCCCTGTCGGCGGAGCTTCCCGAGCGGAAGCCGGCCGAGGCCGACCCGGCGGGGGTGGCCCCGGCCGCCGATGAGGACCCGTCGTCCGGATCGGACCCGCGGTAGGCGCCAGGCGCGCCCGAAGCGGCGGCAGGAGGTCCAAGGAGTCCCGCTCTCGCCCCATATGATCCCTTTTCATGGGTTTCATGGGAGATGAGCGGCATGGGAGATGATCAGGCGGCCACCGGGCGACAGCGGCCACGCACCGTCGCCCGGCGCCGGGCCGCCGGTTTCACCGTCTGGTACCTCCGCGCCGTCACGTTCGTCAACTTCCTGAGCGCGGTCTGGGTCTCCCTCGGACAGGACCTGCGGCAGCACAACACGGAGAACTACTTCACGCCGTACCTGCTGACCGCGGGCTTCGCCTCCGGGGCGTTCACGCTGTTCCTGGCGATCACCATGCGGCGCCGCAAACGCGCCGCGTGGATTCTCAACCTCGTCCTCGGCGGCCTCTTCCTGCTGCTCCTCGCCTTCGCGATGCTCTTCCCCGAGATCCGGGCGTACGCGCAGAACTGGATCTCGCTCGCCCTGACCGCCGCCTTCGTGGCCGCGCTGCTCGTCGGGCGCCGCGAGTTCTACGCGAAGGGCGACCGCGCCAACCCCCGGCTGGCCTCGGTCGTCGCGATCGGCGGGCTCCTGGTCGCCTCGCTGCTCGCGACGCTGCTCGTCACCGCCACCAACCGCGCGCACGACGACCACCGCTCGTCCTTCCTCGACCGCTGGCGCTACGGCACCATGCGCCTGGTCTCGCTCGCCGCCGACGACGACGAGCACCTCGCGGGCATCACCACCCCGGGCTGGGCCAACGTCTGCGTCAACATCCTGAGCACCCTGCTGCTCTGCGCCGTCCTGTACGCGGCGTTCCGCTCCCGCAGGGCCGTCGACCCGCTCACCGAGGAGGACGAGGAGCGGCTGCGCGCCCTGCTCGCCCGGCACGGCGAGCGGGACTCCCTCGGCTACTTCGCGCTGCGCCGCGAGAAGAGCGTCGTGTGGTCGCCGACCCGCAAGGCGGCCGTCGCCTACCGCGTCGTCGGCGGCGTCTCGCTGGCCTCCGGCGACCCCGTCGGCGACCCGGAGGCCTGGCCCGGCGCGATCGAGCCGTGGCTCGCCGAGGCCCGCGAGCACGGCTGGCTCCCCGCCGTCATGGGCGCGAGCGAGGAGGCGGGCACCGTCTACGCGCGGCACGGCCTCGACGCCCTCGAACTGGGGGACGAGGCGATCGTCTGCACGGCCGCCCGGAGCGGCACCCCGCAGGAGCACTTCACCCTGGAGGGGCGGGCCATGCGCACCGTCCGGCAGGCGTACAACCGCGTGCGGCGCGCCGGCTACCGGGTCCGCGTCCGCCGGCACGAGGACATCCCGGCCGACGAGATGGCGTACCTCCTGGAACGCGCCGACGACTGGCGTGACGGCGCCACCGAGCGCGGCTTCTCCATGGCGCTCGGGCGGCTCGGCGACCCGGCGGACGGGCGGTGCGTGATGGTCGAGTGCACGGACGCGGACGGCGTGCTGCGGGCGGTGCTCTCCTTCGTGCCCTGGGGGCCGCACGGGCTCTCCCTGGACCTGATGCGCCGTGACAGGGACTCCGGGAACGGCCTGATGGAGTTCATGGTCATCGAACTCCTCCAGCGCGCCCCGGAGATCGGGATCACGCAGGTCTCACTCAACTTCGCGATGTTCAGATCCGTCTTCGAACGTGGTTCCCGGCTCGGCGCGGGGCCGGTCCTGCGCCTGTGGCGGTCGCTGCTCGGCTTCTTCTCGCGGTGGTGGCAGATCGAGTCCCTGTACCGGGCCAACGCCAAGTACCGGCCCATCTGGGAGCCGCGCTTCCTCCTCTTCGAGAAGAGCGGCGACCTTCCGCGCATCGGCATCGCCGCCGCCCGCGCGGAGGGCTTCCTCGAAGCGCCCGGGCTGCCGAGGCTGCTGCACCGAAGACACCTGGAGTCGAGACGATGAGCCTGCTGGGCCGCCGGGCCCGCGACGAGTGGGGACCGCTCGTCTCCACCGTGCGGGACGCGCTCGCCACCCGGCGCCTGCGGGCCGTGCCCATGACCCTCGCCGCGGTCTGCCTCACCGCGCTCCTCCAGTACGCGCAGAACCGGCCCTGGGGCTACCGGTTCGTGCAGGACATCGGCTCGGTGCGCGCCGAGGACCCGCTGTGGCTCGCGCTCCTGCGCACCCCGCTCTCCCTCTTCGTGCCCGCGCTCGACCTGCCCGTGTGGGGCGCGCTCGCGCAGGTCCTCGTCGTCTTCGGGATCGCCGAGATCTGCGTCGGCCGGCGGCGCACCCTCCTCGTCGGGTACGCCGCCACCCTCGCGGGCACGCTCTACGCGCGCGTGGGCATCGCCCTCGGCCCCGGCCACCCGGTCGGGCTCCCCGGCTCCGACGCGCGCGTCGTGGACACCGGGCCCTCGGCCGCCGTCGTCGGCCTCGCGGTGTACGTGTGCTGGCGCTACGGGGCGTACCTCACGGCGGCCCTCGTGACCGCCCTGATGGTCGTCGAGCTGCTCGTCAAGGACAACCTCGCGGGCAAGGAGCACCTGGCGGCGATCGCGGCCGTCCTCGTGCTCTGCGCGCTCTCTCCGCCGCGTCACCGGCGCCGCGGCGGGCGCTCCCGGCCCGGCGAGGGCCCCGCGTCGGGCGAGGGCCCCGCGTCGGGCGAGGGCCCCGCGTCGGGCGAGAAGCCGCCGATCCGGTCCTGAAGCGCGCGGCGCGGGCCCGCCCAGCGGCGGTCGTGCCGGTAGGCCCGCAGCGCCGCACGCGCGCGTGCCCGGTGCCGGTGGCGGTAGAACCGCCGCGCCCACGCCGACCCGGGCCGGGCGAGACGGACCGCGCCGACCAGCGCCACGAGCGGGACGACCGTGCCGATCAGAGCGGTCCGCAGCTTGCCCTTGAGGAGCGCGATCAGCGCGAAGGCGCAGTTCACACCGGTGTTCAGCGCCAGCAGGCCGCGGTTGTGCCGCTCGCCGGGCGCCAGGTCGCCGACGCCGAGCGGTGAGAAACCGGTGAGGACGAGCAGGACCAGGGCGGCCGTGAGCACGACGACCTCCACGCTCTTGCGGCCCTGCTCGCTCCAGTACACGTCGTCGAGGTGGAGGATCAGCGCGAACTCGTCGAGCACGAGCCCGGCGCCCGCACCGAAGATCACGGCGGCGTACGCCGGCCCGGCGCCGTGCCGCCCCGCGCCCACCGCCCAGAACCCGCCGACCAGCATCAGGAAGACCCCGGGCACGACGTGGTGCACGTGCACGGAACCCGTGCTGACGTCCCGGAACGGCCCCTTGCCCGCCCGGATGAGCCGCGTGACGGTCCTGGTGACCAGGAACGCCCCCACGAACGAGACCAGGGCGAGCAGCAGCGGCAGCTTCCCCGGCTCGACGACATTCCGGTACCACCAGTCGCTCACCCGGCCATCCTCCGCCCCCCGCGGGCGGCCCGCAGGCCGGGAGGACCACCGGGGTAGCCTTCGCCGGTGCCCAGAACCTCCCCCGCCGACGGCATACGCTTCGCCTTCGGTACCCTCACCGCGCTCCCCGTCAGGGTCACCCGCTGGGACCGCGAGGCCGCGCGCGACGGCATGCGGTGCGCGCCCCTGGCCGGCCTGGTGGTCGGCCTCTGCGCGGCGGGCGCCGGCGGCGCCCTGGCGCTGCTCGGCTCGGGCCCGCTCCTGGCCGCCGTCGCCACCGCCGCGGCCCCGGCCGCCCTCACCAGGGGCCTCCACCTCGACGGGCTCGCGGACACCGCCGACGGCCTCGGCAGCGCGAAGCCCGCCGACGACGCGCTGCGGATCATGAAGCAGTCCGACATCGGGCCCTTCGGCGTCATCACCCTGCTCTTCGTGCTGCTCGCCCAGGTCGCCGCCCTCTGCCGGCTCTACGACGCGTCGTGGACCCACGGCGCGGTCGCGGCCGTCGTCTCGGCCACCGCGGCCCGCCTCGCCCTGACCCTGGCCGCCCGCGCCGGGGTGCCGCCGGCCCGTCCCGAGGGGCTCGGCGCCGCCGTCGCCGGGGTGGTGCCGCGCGGCGCGGCCCTGCTCGTGGCCGCGGCCGTCCTCTGCGGGGCGGCGGCGCTCGGGACGCTGCTCGGCCCGTACGGCGTCGTGCGGGCGGCGGTGGCCGTCGGCATCGCCGCCGTGGCCGCCGAACTGCTCCTGCGGCACTGCGTACGACGCTTCGGCGGCGTCACCGGGGACGTCTTCGGCGGCCTCGCGGAGACGGCCGCCACGACCGCCCTCGTGGTGCTCGCGCTCGGCTGACGGCCGGACCCGCGGGGCCCGGGGCGCGCCCGACAGCGTGCCGAACACACACAGTGAGGCGCACCGCAGCGTTCACGGGCGTAGGCTCGCGACGGGCTCACCACCCCACAGCCCGACGAAACTCACCGAAAGAGGACCTCACCACCGTGACTGCTCTGACTCTCAGCACCGCCGCCGCGTCCGGCCTGCGTGCCGACGCGATCGTCGTCGGTGTCGCCAAGGGCTCAGGTTCCAAGGGGGCCCTGTCCGTCGCGACCGGCGCCGAGTCCGTGGACAAGGCGTACGACGGCAAGCTCGCGTCCGTCCTGGAGACCCTCGGCGCCACGGGCGGCGAGGGCGAGGTGACGAAGCTGCCCGCGCCCTCCGGCTTCAAGGCGCCGGTCGTCGTCGCGGTCGGCCTCGGCGAGGTCCCCGAGAAGGACGAGACGTACGGCACCGACGCCCTGCGCCGCGCCGCCGGTGCCGCCGCGCGCGCCCTGACCGGCTCGAAGAAGGCCGCGTTCGCCCTGCCCGTCGAGGACGCCGAGGACATCGGCGCCCTGGCCGAGGGCGCGCTGCTCGGCGCCTACTCCTTCACCGCGTACAAGGACGCGGGCGACGCCAAGGGCAGGAAGAACGGCAAGGAGGCCAAGGCGCCGCTCGCCGAGATCGCCCTGCTCGGCGGCAAGCCGCGCGACAAGGCCTACAAGGCCGAGCTGCAGCGCGCCGTGGCGGTCGCCGAGGAGCTCAACCGCGCCCGTGACCTCGTGAACACCCCGCCGAACGACCTCGATCCCGAGGCCTTCGCCGCCGTCGCCACCGCGGCCGCCAAGGAGCACGGCATCAAGGTCCAGGTGCTCGACGAGAAGGCGCTCACCAAGGGCGGCTACGGCGGCATCCTCGGCGTCGGCGCGGGCTCGGAGGCCCCGCCGCGCCTGGTGAAGCTCTCCTACACGCACTCCAAGGCCGAGAAGCACCTCGCCTTCGTCGGCAAGGGCATCACGTACGACTCGGGCGGCATCTCGCTGAAGCCCGCCGGTCACAACGAGACCATGAAGTGCGACATGGCCGGTGCCGCGGCCGTCTTCGCCGCCGTGGTCGCCGCCGCGCGCCTCGGCCTCCAGGTGAACGTCACCGGCTGGCTGGCGCTCGCCGAGAACATGCCGTCCGGCTCCGCGACCCGCCCCGGCGACGTCCTGCGGATGTACAGCGGCAAGACCGTCGAGGTCCTGAACACCGACGCCGAGGGCCGGCTCGTCCTCGCCGACGCCATCGCGAAGGCGTCCGAGGAGCAGCCCGACGCGATCGTCGACGTGGCGACCCTGACCGGCGCCATGATGGTGGCGCTCGGCAACCGCACCTTCGGCATCATGGCCAACGACGACGCGTTCCGCGCGTCGCTGCACGAGATCGCCGAGGAGGTCGGCGAGCCGTCGTGGCCGATGCCGCTCCCCGCCGACCTGCGCAAGGGCATGGACTCCCCGACCGCCGACATCGCCAACATCGGCGACCGGATGGGCGGCGGCCTGGTCGCGGGCCTCTTCCTCCAGGAGTTCGTGGGCGAGGGCATCATCTGGGCCCACCTGGACGTGGCGGGCCCCGCCTTCCACGAGGGCGCGCCGTACGGCTACACCCCCAAGGGCGGCACCGGCAGCGCGGTCCGCACCCTGGTCCGCCTCGCCGAGCGCACCGCCGCGGGCGACCTGGGCTGACCCTGACGCACCCGGAGCGGGCCCCGGACGTGCCGACGTCCGGGGCCCGTTTCCGTCACGCGCGCGATTTCGCCCTCGATGAAATCCGCGTGGTCGTCCGTGTGGAGGGGGCCGTCGGAGGGGCAGTGGGGTGTCTCACAGCCCGGCCCGGCGTCCCGTCTCGCGCCGACAAGTGCGAAGATGGGTTCTCGGCAGGACAGGGCCCCCACCACAGGGCCGAAACAAGAGCGGCCGAATACCAGCCGACCGACCGGTCGTCCCCCGCGAAAAGGGGTCCGGCGTACGGCGCACATGCATGGAGGACGTGACGTGGCGAACGACGCCAGCACCGTTTTCGACCTAGTGATCCTCGGCGGCGGTAGCGGCGGTTACGCCGCGGCGCTGCGCGGAGCGCAGCTGGGCCTGGACGTCGCCCTGATCGAGAAGAACAAGCTCGGCGGCACCTGCCTGCACAACGGCTGCATCCCCACGAAGGCTCTGCTGCACGCCGGCGAGATCGCCGACCAGGCGCGCGAGGCCGACCAGTTCGGCGTGAAGGCCACCTTCGAGGGCATCGACATGGCGGCCGTCCACAAGTACAAGGACGACGTGATCTCGGGCCTGTACAAGGGCCTGCAGGGGCTCGTCGCCTCCCGCAAGGTGACGTACATCGAGGGCGAGGGCAAGCTCTCGTCGCCGACCTCCGTGGACGTGAACGGGCAGCGCGTCCAGGGCCGCCACGTCCTGCTCGCGACCGGCTCCGTGCCGAAGTCGCTGCCGGGCCTGGAGATCGACGGCAACCGCATCATCTCCTCGGACCACGGCCTGACCCTGGACCGCGTGCCGAAGTCGGCGATCATCCTGGGCGGCGGCGTCATCGGCGTCGAGTTCGCCTCGGCGTGGAAGTCCTTCGGGGCCGACGTCACGGTCATCGAGGGCCTCAAGCACCTCGTGCCCGTGGAGGACGAGAACAGCTCCAAGCTTCTTGAGCGCGCGTTCCGCAAGCGCGGCATCAAGTTCAACCTCGGCACGTTCTTCGAGAAGGCCGAGTACACGCAGGACGGCGTCCGCGTGACCCTCGCCGACGGCAAGACCTTCGAGGCCGAGGTCCTCCTGGTCGCCATCGGCCGCGGCCCGGTCTCCCAGGGCCTCGGGTACGAGGAGCAGGGCGTCGCCATGGACCGCGGCTACGTCCTGGTCGACGAGTACATGCAGACCAACGTCCCGACCATCTCGGCCGTGGGTGACCTGGTCCCGACCCTCCAGCTCGCGCACGTCGGCTTCGCCGAGGGCATGCTGGTGGCGGAGCGTCTGGCCGGTCTCAAGCCCGTCCCGGTCGACTACGACGGCGTGCCCCGGGTGACGTACTGCCACCCCGAGGTCGCCTCCGTGGGCATCACCGAGGCCAAGGCCAAGGAGATCTACGGCGCCGACAAGGTCGTCGCCCTCAAGTACAACCTCGCGGGCAACGGCAAGAGCAAGATCCTCAAGACCGCGGGCGAGATCAAGCTCGTCCAGGTCAAGGACGGTGCCGTGGTGGGCGTCCACATGGTGGGCGACCGCATGGGCGAGCAGGTCGGCGAGGCGCAGCTGATCTACAACTGGGAAGCGCTGCCGGCCGAGGTCGCCCAGCTCATCCACGCCCACCCCACGCAGAACGAGGCGCTCGGCGAGGCCCACCTGGCCCTGGCGGGCAAGCCGCTGCACTCCCACGACTGACCTACGGTCAGCGGGCGCGACGAGACGACGACCAGACTTCCTTCCCCGGGCTCGCAGCTACGGTTCGAGCCGGGGGAGGCCCCCAATCTTTTGTAAGGAGCACCTGAAACCATGGCGGTTTCCGTATCCCTTCCGGCGCTCGGCGAGAGCGTCACCGAGGGCACTGTCACCCGTTGGCTGAAGGCCGAAGGCGAGCGCGTCGAGGCCGACGAGCCGCTGCTCGAGGTCTCGACCGACAAGGTCGACACCGAGATCCCCTCCCCCGCCGCGGGCATCCTGGCCTCCATCAAGGTCGCCGAGGACGAGACCGTCGAGGTCGGCGCCGAGCTGGCCGTCATCGACGACGGTTCCGGCGACGCGGGCGGCTCGGCCGCCCCGGCCCAGGCCGAGGCCCCGGCCGCCCCCGCGCAGGAGGAGGCCCCGGCCGCTCCCGCGCAGGAGGAGGCCCCGCAGCAGGAGGCGCCCGCGCCGTCCGGCGGCGCCGCCGAGGGCACCGAGGTGACCCTGCCGGCGCTCGGTGAGTCCGTCACCGAGGGCACCGTCACCCGCTGGCTGAAGGAGGTCGGCGAGGAGGTCGCGGCCGACGAGCCCCTCCT
>NZ_JBFAHX010000078.1:0-13797 GCF_040654435.1 Streptomyces sp. NPDC050703 | reverse complement strand
TTGTCGAGCTTGCCGCGCTTCCACTTGCGCCGCTTCTCGGTGGCGCACTCCTGGTCGTGGATCAGGACCGTGACGCCGGGTGTCCCCGCAAGTACACCGATGCGCCGACGCACCCGGCGCAGAGCCAGACCTGGGGCCTCGGCCTCGCCGTCGGCCTCGAACACCCCGAGCGCTGGGGCGGCCTCGTCGACCTGCCCGCGGCCCCCGACCCCAGGACCGCCGCGCGCCTCGCCGCCGTCCTCGCCGGGCAGACGGACGAGGACCAGCTCGCGATCCGCGCCTCCGGTGTCTCCGTACGCCGGCTGATCCCCGCACCCGCACCGGCCGAGGTGCCCGCCTGGCGTGCCGCGGGCACCGTACTGATCACCGGCGGCACCGGTGCCATCGGCGGCCACGTCGCCCGTCGGCTGGCCGCCGACGGCGCCGAGCACATCGTCCTGACCAGCCGCCGCGGCATGGACGCGCCCGGCGCCGCCGAACTCCGCGAGGAACTGGCAGGACTCGGCGTCCGCGCCACCGTCGTCGCCTGCGACGCCGCCGACCGCACCGCCCTGAGCGACCTCTTCGACCGGCTCGACGCCGAGGGCACCCCGGTCCGCTCCGTCTTCCACGCGGCGGGCACCGTCCCCTCCCTGCCGCTGGCCGAGACCGGCGTCGCCGACCTCGCGTACGCCCTGGAGGCCAAGGCCGTCGGCGCGGCCCACCTGGACGAGCTGTGCGAGGGGCGCGACCTCGACGCGTTCGTGCTGTTCTCCTCCGGGTCCGCGGTCTGGGGCAGCGGCGAACTGGGCGCGTACGGCGCGGCCAACGCCTTCCTCGACGCCCTCGCGCAGCGCCGCCGCGCCGAGGGACTGCCCGCCACCTCGGTCTCCTGGGGCATGTGGGCGGGCGGCGGCATGGTCACCGGGGACCTCGACGACCAGCTGCGCCGCCGGGGCCTGCGCCCCATGCGCCCGGAACTCGCCGTCGGCGCGCTCGTCACCGCCCTGGCCACGGACGAGACCACCCTGACGGTCGCGGACATCGACTGGGCCCGCTTCGCCCCCGGCTTCACCGCCGCCCGCTCACGGCCGCTGATCAGCGAGATCCCCGCCGTCGTCGCGCTCGCCGCGCAGGACGCGCAGGAGCAGCCGGCCACCGGCGGAGCCCTCGCCGACCGCCTCACCGGGCTCAACGACGCCGACCAGCACCGCCTCCTGCTCGACCTGGTCCGCGGCCACGCGGCGGCCGTGCTCGGCCACGAGGGACCCGACACCGTCACCCAGGACCGCGCCTTCCGCGAGCTGGGCTTCGACTCCCTCACCGCCATCGAGCTGCGCAAGCGACTCAACACCGCCACCGGCGTACGGCTGCCCGCGACCGTCGTCTTCGACCACCCGACGCCGGACGCGCTCGCCCGCCACCTGCACACCGTGGTCCTCGGCGAGCGGAGCGCCGCCGCGCCCGCCCGGAGCGCGCCCCGCACCGCCGACGAGCCCATCGCCGTGGTCGCCATGAGCTGCCGCTACCCCGGCGGCGTACGCGGCCCCGAGGACCTGTGGTCCCTCGTCCTCGAAGGACGCGACGCCGTCGGGCCCTTCCCCGACGACCGGGGCTGGGACACCGACCGGCTCTACCCGGCCGACGCCGAGGCCCAGGGCCGCAGCCGCACCCTGGAAGGCGCCTTCGTCGACGACGCGGGCGGCTTCGACGCGGGCTTCTTCGGCATCGCCCCGCGCGAGGCCCTGGCGATGGACCCCCAGCAGCGGCAGGTGCTCGAACTGGCCTGGGAGGCCTTCGAGCGGGCGGGCATCGACCCCACCTCCGTACGCGACAGCCTCACCGGCGTCTACGTCGGCGCCTCCCCGCAGAGCTACGCCGGCACCCTGGAGCAGGCCACCCCCGAGATGGACGGCTACCGGCTCACCGGCGACGCGCTGAGCGTCGTGTCCGGCCGGGTCGCCTACGCCCTCGGCCTGCGCGGCCCCGCCGTCACCGTGGACACCGCCTGCTCGTCCTCCCTGGTCGCCCTGCACCTCGCCGTGCAGGCGCTGCGGTCGGGGGAGTGCTCGATGGCCCTGGCGGGCGGCACGGCGATCATGGTGACGCCGACGCCCTTCGCCGAGTTCAGCCTCCAGGGCGGCCTGGCCCCCGACGGCCGGTGCAAGCCCTTCGCCGACGCCGCCGACGGCGTCGGCTGGGGCGAGGGCGCGGGCCTGATCCTCCTCGAACGGCTCTCCGACGCCCGCGCCAACGGCCACGAGGTGCTCGCCGTCGTCCGGGGCACCGCCACCAACCAGGACGGCGCCTCCAACGGCCTGTCCGCGCCGAACGGGCCCGCCCAGCAGCAGGTCATCCGCGCGGCGCTCGCCAACGCGGGCCTGTCCACCGCCGACGTCGACGCCGTCGAGGGCCACGGCACGGGCACCCGCCTCGGCGACCCCATCGAGGCCCAGGCGCTGCTCGCCACCTACGGCCAGGACCGCCCCGCCGACCGGCCGCTGCTCCTCGGCGCGCTGAAGTCCAACATCGGCCACACCCAGGCCGCCTCGGGCATCGCGGGCGTCATCAAGATGGTGCAGGCGATGCGGCACGGCGTACTGCCCCGCACCCTGCACCTCGACCGCCCGTCCGAGCACGTCGACTGGACGACGGGCGCCGTGGAACTCCTTCCCGAACAGCGGCCCTGGCCCGAGGCGGGCCGGCCCCGGCGCGCCGCCGTCTCCGCGTTCGGCGTCAGCGGCACCAACGGCCACGTGATCCTCGAACAGGCCGCCCCCGCGGCCCCCGCCCCGGCCGGCGAACCCGACGGCCGCCCCCTGGTGTGGACCCTGTCCGCCCGCGACACCGCCGCGCTGCGCGCACAGGCCGCCCGCCTCGCCGCCACCGTGGACGCCGGGCCCGGACTGTCACCCCTCGACATCGCCGCGACCCTCGCCACCGGCCGGGCCGCGCTCGACCACCGCGCGGTCGTCCTCGGCACCACCACCCCCGAACTGCGCGCCGGACTCGACGCGCTGGCCCAGGGCGCCGACGCCCCGGGCGTGGTGCGCGGCACCCCCGACGGCGGCAGGACCGCCGTACTCTTCTCCGGCCAGGGCTCCCAGCGCGTCGGCATGGGCCGCGAACTGTACGAGACGCGGCCCGCGTTCGCCGACGCGCTCGACGAGGTCTTCGCCCACCTCGACCCGCACCTGGACGTGCCGCTGCGCGATGTCGTCTTCGGCGACGACCAGAGCGCCCTCGACCGCACGGAGTACGCCCAGCCCGCCCTGTTCGCCATCGAGGTCGCCCTCTACCGGCTGTGGGAGAGCCTGGGCCTGCGGCCCGACGCGCTCGCCGGCCACTCGATCGGCGAACTGGCCGCCGCGCACGTGGCGGGCGTCTTCTCCCTCGCCGACGCCTGCACGATCGTCGCCGCGCGCGGCGCCCTCATGCAGGCGCTGCCCGAGGGCGGCGTCATGGTCGCCGTCCAGGCCACCGAGGACGAGATCGCACCGGAGTGCTCCGAGAACGTCGGCATAGCCGCCATCAACGGCCCCGACGCGCTCGTCCTGTCCGGCAGCGAACTCGAAGTGCTCGCCCTGGCCGACCGCCTCAAGGCGCAGGGCCGCAAGATCAGCAGACTGCGGGTCAGCCACGCCTTCCACTCCCCGCTGATGGAACCGATGCTCGACGCCTTCCGCCGCGTCGTCGCCGGCACGACCGCCCACCCGCCCACGCTGCCGATCGTCTCCACCCTGACCGGCGAACCGGTCGGCGCCGACGAGCTGACCTCGCCCGAACACTGGGTGCAGCACGTGCGCAGGCCCGTACGGTTCGCCGACGGCGTCGCCTCGCTCGCCGCCCGCGGCGTGACGACGATGGTCGAGATCGGACCCGGCGGCGTGCTCAGCGCCATGGGCCAGGACAGCGCCCCCGAAGCCGCGTTCATCCCCACGCTCCGCTCCGAGCGGCCCGAACCCGACTCGCTGGCCCTCGCCGCCGCACTGCTGCACGTCCGCGGCGCACGCCTGGACCTCGCGGCCCTGCTCGGCGGCCGGGGCACCCGCGTGGACCTGCCCACCTACGCCTTCCAGCACGAGCGGTACTGGCTGACCGCGGCCGTCGCCCCCACCGGCGACCGGGCGACGGCGGCCCTCGGACTGACCACCGGCGACCACCCGCTGCTGCGCGCCGCGGTCGCCCTGCCCGGCTCCGACGGCACCGTGTTCACCGGCAGGCTCGCCACGAGCGCCCAGCCGTGGCTCGCCGACCACGGCGTCGGCGACCGGGTGCTCTTCCCCGGCACCGGCTTCCTCGACCTCGCCCTGCACGCCGCGGACCACTGCGGCCTCGACACCGTCGAGGAACTGACCCTGCACGCCCCGCTGGTCCTGCCCGAGCGCGGTGGCCGCGCCCTGCGGGTGACCGTCGGCGCGGAGGAGGACGGCCGACGCGGCATCCGGGTGCACTCGCGGGCCGAGGACGCCGACCGGGACGCCCCGTGGACCGAGCACGCGACCGGCACGATCACTGCCGACGACGCGACCGCCGCCGGACTCGCGGTGTGGCCGCCCGAGGGCGCGACACCGATGGACGTCGACGACGTCTACGACCGCCTCACCGCGCTCGGCTACGACTACGGACCGGTCTTCCGCGCGCTGCGCGCCGCGTGGCGCCTCGACCGCGACGTGTACGTCGAGGTGGGCCTGGCCGACGACAGCGGCGACCAGGGCTTCGCCCTGCACCCCGCCCTGCTCGACGCCGCGCTGCACGCACCCGTGCTGCGCGCCCTCGACGAGACCGGTGGCGGTCCCCGGCTGCCGTTCAGCTTCACCGGCGTACGGCTGCACGCCCGCGGAGCGGCCACGCTACGGGTGCGCTGGTCGCCCGAGGGACAGGGGCAGGACGCGATGTCGCTGGCCGTCGCCGATGTGGCGGGCCGCCCCGTGGCGACCGTCGAGTCACTGGTCATGCGCCCGGCGGAACTGCGCGCGGCCCCCTCGACGGGCACCGACGCCCTGCTGCGCCTGGAGTGGACGCCCGCCGAGGGAACAGCCGAAGGCACCGGGGACAGGACGCTCGCTCTCGCCGTGCTCGGCACGGACGGGGACGGCTCCCGCGAGGACCTTCGCATCGACGACGCGCCCGCCGTGCCCGGCCCCGATGCCCTCGACGGCGTCACCGACCTGCTCCTCCCGTGCCCGCCGACCCTCGCGGAGGACGACGGCGACGCGGCCAGGCAGACGGTGTCCTGGGCCCTGGCACACCTCAAGGACTGGCTCGCCGACGAACGGACCACCGACACCCGCCTGGTGTTCGTCACCCGCGGCGCGGTCGACACCGAGGCACCCGACCCGGCACAGGCCGCGCTCTGGGGCCTGGTCCGCTCGGCACAGACCGAGAACCCCGGCCGCCTCACGCTGATCGACCTCGACGACACCGAGGAGCCCGCCCCCGCCGTGCGCGCCGCACTGGCCTCCGGCGAACCCCAGACCACCGTCAGGGCGGGCCAGGTGCGCGTGCCCCGGCTCGTCCGCACCACCGACGACGACGCGCTCACCCCGCCCGCCGACGGACCATGGCGGCTGGACAGCCGGCAGCGCGGCTCCCTCGACGGCCTCGCCCTGGTGCCGCACCCCGACGCCGCCGCGCCCCTCGCGCCCGGCGAGGTGCGCATCGCCGTACGCGCCGCGGGCCTCAACTTCCGCGACGTACTGATCGCCCTCGGCTCCTACCCCGGAGAGGCCGACATGGGCAGCGAGGTCGCCGGCGTGGTGACCGAGGTCGGCACCGGAGTCACCGACCTGGCGGTGGGCGACCGCGTCCTCGGCATGGTCACCAAGGGCTTCGGGCCCCTCGCCGTCACCGACCGCAGACTGGTCGCCCCCATGCCCGCCGGATGGTCCTTCGCACGCGGTGCCTCCGTGCCGCTGGTCTTCCTCACCGCCTACTACGCCCTGCACGACCTGGCAGGACTGCGCCGGGGCGAGTCCGTGCTGATCCACGCCGCGGCGGGCGGCGTCGGCATGGCGGCCGTGCAGCTCGCGCACCACTGGGGCGCCGAGGTGTTCGCCACGGCGAGCCCCGCCAAGTGGGACACCGTACGGGCGACGGGCGTGCCCGAAACCCACCTGGCGTCCTCGCGCGACACCGGCTTCGCGGAGCGGTTCACCGCCGAGACCGGCGGCCGCGGCGTCGACGTGGTGCTGAACTCCCTGGTACGGGAGTTCGTCGACGCCTCCCTCGAACTGCTGCCGGACGGCGGCCGGTTCATCGAACTGGGCAAGGCCGACGTACGCGACCCCGGCACCCTGCCGCCCGGCGTCGAGTACGCCACGTTCGACCTGACGCAGCCCGGACCCGACCGCTTCCAGGAGATGCTCGCCGAGGTGCTCGCCCTGTTCGAGGCCGGCGCCCTCACCCCCCTGCCGGTGCGCGCCTGGGACGTCCGCCGCGCACCCGAGGCGTTCCGCCACCTCAGCCAGGCCCGCCACGTCGGCAAGGTCGTGCTGACCGTGCCCGCGCCCCTCGACCCGGCCCGCCCCGTCCTGGTCACCGGCGGCCTCGGCACGCTCGGCGCCCTCGTGGCCCGGCATCTCGTCGCCGAACACGGCGTACGCAACCTCGTCCTCGCGGGCCGCAAGGGACCGGCGACCGAGGGTGCCACGGCACTGCGCGACGAACTGGAGGCACTGGGCGCCCACGTCTCCCTGGCGGCGTGCGACGTCGCCGACCGCGACTCGGTGGCCGCGCTGCTCGCCTCCCTGGACCAGCCGCCCGGCGCGGTCGTGCACACGGCGGGCGTCGTCGACGACGGCGTACTGGAGTCACTGACCCCCGACCGCGTCGACCGCGTGTTCGCCCCGAAGGTCGACGGCCTCCTGCACCTGGACGAACTGACCCGGGACGCCGACCTCTCCGCCTTCGTCGTGTTCTCCTCGGCGGCCGGCATCCTCGGCAGCGCGGGACAGGCGAGCTACGCCGCCGCCAACGCGACCCTCGACGCCCTCGTGCACCGCCGCCACACCCTCGGCCTGCCCGGCGTCTCCCTCGCCTGGGGCATGTGGGCGGCGGCGAGCGGCATGACGGCCGCACTCGACGCCGGCGACCGGGCCCGCCTCGGCCGCTCCGGCATCCTCGAACTGCCCACCGACGACGCCCTCGCCCTGTTCGACGCCGCGAGCGGGGACAGCCGCCCCGCGCTCGTACCGGTCCTGCTCGACACCGCCGCCCTGCGCGGCCAGGCGGCCGAAGGCACCCTGCCCCCGATGCTGCGGGGCCTGGTCCGCGCCCCCGCCCGCCGCGCCACCGCGACGCCCCCCGCCACCGCCGGTTCCTTCACCGAGACCGTCGCACGCCAGTCCGCCGAGGACCGCGAACAGACGGTGCTCGACCTGGTCAGCGCGCAGGTCGCAGCCGTACTCGGCCACACGGCCGGCGCCAGGATCGAACCCGGCCGCCCCCTGCAGGACCTCGGCTTCGACTCCCTGACCTCCGTCGAACTGCGCAACCGGCTCACCCACGCCACCGGCCTCCGGCTGCCGTCGACCCTCGTGTTCGACCACCCCTCGGCCGCCGCGATCACCCGGCACGTCCTCACGCTGCTCCCGAGCGCCGGACCCGAGCCCGACACCGGCGTACTCGACCAGCTCGACCGCCTGGAGAACGCGCTGTTCTCCCTCGCCGACGACGGCACCGCCACCAAGGTGGACCTGCGGCTGCGGGCCCTGCTCGCCAAGTGGAGCGACGCACGGGCCGACGACACCGACGAGGACGTCGACTCCGACGACCTCACATCGGCCACCGACGACGAACTCTTCGGCTACCTCGACAACGAACTCGAGACCTCGTGACCGGTCCGGACCGCAACGATCTCCCCCGCACCGCCATAAGGAGCACACGCCAGATGCAGAACGAGGACAAGCTCCGCGATTACCTCAAGCGGGCCACCACCGATCTGCGTACCGCACGCCGACGCCTGCGCGAGGTCGAGGAGCGGGAGAACGAGCCCATCGCCATCATCGGGATGAGCTGCCGCTACCCCGGCGGCATCGCCTCACCCGAAGACCTCTGGCAGCTGGTGGCCGAGGGCCGCGACGCGGTGGCGGAGTTCCCCACCGACCGCGGCTGGGACGTCGAAGCCCTCTACGACCCCGACCCGGACCACGCGGGCACCTCGATCGCCCGGCACGGCGGCTTCCTCCGGGGCGCCGCCGGCTTCGACCCCGCGTTCTTCGGGGTCAGTCCGCGCGAGGCACTGGCCATGGACCCCCAGCAGCGGCTGCTCCTGGAGACGTCCTGGGAGGCGTTCGAACGCGCCGGCATCGACCCGGCGCAGGCCAGGGACACCAAGACCGGTGTGTTCGCGGGCGTCATGTACAACGACTACGCCACGCGGCTGCCCCAGGCCCCCGAAGGCTTCGAGGGCTTCCTCGCCAACGGCAGCGCGGGCAGCATCGCCTCGGGCCGGATCGCCTACACCCTCGGCCTCGTCGGCCCCGCCGTGACCGTCGACACCGCGTGCTCGTCGTCCCTGGTCGCCCTGCATCTGGCGATGGTGGCGCTGCGCCGCGACGAATGCTCCCTCGCCCTCGCGGGCGGCGCCACCTTCATGTCCACCCCGCGCACGTTCGTCGAGTACAGCAGGCAGCGCGCCCTGTCCGTCGACGGCCGCTGCAAGGCGTTCTCCGACAGCGCCGACGGCACCGGCTGGGGCGAGGGCGTCGGCATGCTCCTGGTGGAGCGCCTGTCCGACGCGCAGCGCAACGGCCACCCCGTCCTCGCCGTCATCCGCGGTTCGGCGGTGAACCAGGACGGCGCGTCCCACGGCCTGACCGCGCCCAACGGCCCCGCCCAGCAGGCGGTCATCAACCAGGCCCTGGCCGGCGCACGGCTCACCCCCGCGCAGGTCGACGCGGTCGAGGCACACGGCACCGGCACCACCCTCGGCGACCCGATCGAGGCCCAGGCCCTGATCGGCACCTACGGCGCGGAACGCGAGGACGACCGCCCGCTGTGGCTCGGCTCCCTGAAGTCGAACATCGGCCACTCCCAGGCGGCGGCCGGGGCCGGCGGCATCATCAAGATGGTCATGGCGATGCGGCACGGCGTGCTGCCCAAGACCCTGCACGTCGACGAGCCCAGCAGCCACGTCGACTGGTCGGCGGGCACCGTGGCGCTCCTCACCGAGGAACAGCCGTGGCCCCGGACCGACGAACCGCGCCGCGCCGGTGTGTCCTCCTTCGGCGTCAGCGGCACCAACGCCCACGTCATCCTGGAAGAGGCGCCCGCACCCGATCCGGCCACGCCGGACGGCGACACGCCGCCCAACGGCAGACCGGTCCCCGCCGTCACGCCCTGGCCGCTGTCCGCCCGGACCCCCGACGCACTGCGCGCGCAGGCCGACCGGCTGCGGTCCGCCGTGGCGGCCTCCGCCGACTTCGACCCCGCGGACATCGGCTTCTCGCTGGCCACCACACGGTCGCTCTTCGAGCACCGCGCCGTGGTCCTCGCCGAGGACCGCGCCACCGCTGTCGACCGGCTCACCGCCCTCGCCGAGGGACACGGAGCCCCCGGCGTCGTCACCGGCGAGGCCGCACCGCACCGTCTGGCCTTCCTGTTCTCGGGGCAGGGTTCGCAGCGGCTCGGCATGGGCCGCGAACTGGCCGCCTGTTTCCCGGTGTTCGCCGAGGCCCTGGACTCCGTACTGGACGAGTGTGACCCGCGCGTACGCGAAGTCCTGTTCGGCGATGACGCCGATGCGCTGAACGAGACCGGGGTGACGCAGCCGGCGCTGTTCGCGGTGGAGGTGGCACTGTTCCGGCTCCTGGAGTCCTGGGGCATACGCCCCGACGTCCTGGCGGGCCACTCGATCGGCGAGCTGGCGGCTGCCCACGTCGCCGGTGTCTGGTCGTTGGCGGATGCGGTGAAGGTGGTGTCGGCGCGTGGTGCGCTGATGCAGGCGCTGCCCGCGGGCGGTGCGATGGTCGCGATCCAGGCGTCCGAGGCCGAGATCGTCCCGGACCTGTCGGAGACGGTCGGTGTCGCCGCCGTCAACGGTCCGGCGTCGGTGGTGGTTTCGGGTGTGGCCGCCGATGTGGAGGCGGTCGCGGAGAAGTGGCGTGCGGCGGGCCGGAAGGTGTCCCGGCTGAAGGTCAGCCACGCCTTCCACTCGCCGTTGATGGAGCCGATGCTCGGTGACTTCCGCCGGGTGCTTGAGGGCGTGTCGTACGAGGCGCCCGCCATCCCGATCGTGTCGACGCTGACCGGCACCCGGGCGAGCGCCGAGGAGTTGGCCTCGCCCGAGTACTGGGTGCGGCACGTGCGCGAGGCCGTGCGGTTCCACGGCGCGGTCGCGGAGCTGCGCGAGCAGGGCGTCGACGTCTTCCTGGAGGTCGGCCCCGGTGGCGTGCTCTCCGGGCTCGGGCAGGCCGGCGCCCCGGAGGCCGCCTTCGTACCCGCCCTGCGCGGCGACCGCCCCGAACTGGCCGCCCTGACCACCGCCATCGGCCAACTGCACGTACGCGGCGTCCCGGTGGACCTGGCCGCCCTCTTCGAGGGCAGCGGGGCCCAGCGGGTCGACCTGCCGACGTACGCGTTCCAGCGCGAGCACTACTGGCTCGACGCCCCCGCGGCCGAGGAGAGCACCGGGCGTACCTCGCCGGAGGAGGCGCGGTTCTGGGAGGCCGTGGAGGAGGGCGACCCCGTGGACCTCGCCCGGACGCTGGGCGTGTCGTCCGACGACCCGCTGAGCGCGGTACTGCCCCGCCTCTCCGCCTGGCGCCGGAAGCAGCGGGACCGGCTGACGGCCGACGGATGGCGGTACCGGGTCGACTGGCGTGCGGTGAACGCCGGGACGCGCCGCCCGGCCGGTACCTGGCTGGTCGTGGCGCCGACCGGTGACGAGTGCGCCGAGTGGGTACGGGCGTCCCTGACGCGTAACGGTGCGGACGAGGCGCATGTCCTGTACGTCGACCTGGCCGCGGAGACGGGAGCGGTCGACTGGGCGGGGCGGCTGGCGGGTCTGCCGCGGTTGAGCGGTGTGGTCTCGCTGCTGGGTCTCGCCGACGCGGGGCAGAGCACCGTACCCGCGGGTCTCGCGGCGACGATCGGTCTGCTGCGGGCGCTCGGCGACGTGGACGCTCCGCTGTGGTGCCTCACGTCGGGCGCGGTCTCGACGGGCGCCGACGACGCGGTCACCGGGTTCGAGCAGTCGATGCTGTGGGGCCTCGGCCGGGCCGCGGCGCTGGAACACCCCGCCCGCTGGGGCGGCCTGATCGACCTGCCCCAGCTCCAGACGAAGACGAAGGCGCAGGCGCGGGCGCAGGCGTGGGACGAGCGGACCGGGGACCTCCTCGCCTCCGCCGTCGCCGCGCCCGGCGAGGACCAGATCGCCCTGCGCGACCACACGGTCCTCGGTCGCAGACTCGTGCCCGCCCCGCTGGGCGAAACCTCCGAGGAGAGCTGGTCGCCGCGCGGCACCGTCCTCGTCACCGGCGGCACCGGCGCCCTCGGCGGACACGTGGCGCGCTGGCTCGCGGCGCACGGAGCCGAGCACGTCGTGCTGGCAGCCCGCCGCGGCCGGACCGCCCGAGGGGCCGAGGACCTGGAGGCCGAGTTCGTCGGCCTCGGCGCGCGCGTCACGTTCGCCGCCTGCGACGTTGCCGACAGGGACGCCGTCGCCGCGATGCTGGAGAGCCTTCCGCCGCTCGACGCCGTCGTCCACACGGCGGGCGTGGAGCGCCCGGCCGCCCTCGCCGACCTCGACCCGCACGACCTCACCGGGTTCGCCGACGTACTCGCGGCCAAGGCCGACGGCGCCCGCCACCTGCACGAACTGCTCGCCGACACGCCCCTGGACGCGTTCGTCCTGTTCTCCTCCATCGCCGGCGTGTGGGGCAGCGGCGGCCAGGCCGCCTACGGCGCCGCCAACGCCTACCTGGACGCCCTCGCCGACCACCGCCGGGCCGCGGGCCTGCCCGCGACGGCCGTCGCGTGGGGGCCGTGGGGCGGCGGCGGCATGGTCGAGGACTCCGGACAGGCCGCGCACCTCAAGCGCCTCGGCCTGCTCACGATGGACCCCGGTGCGGCGCTCGCCGGCCTCGGTTCCGCCGTCGCGCACGGCGACACGAAGGTCACCGTCGCCGACGTCGACTGGGCCCGGTTCGCCGGCACCTTCACCGCGCAGCGGCCGAGCCCGCTCCTGAGCGAACTCCCCGCCGTACGCGCCGCTGCGGACGCCGCGTCCGCCTCCGCCACTGCCTCAGCCTCCGCCGAGCAGCGCGGCACATCGGCTCTCGTGCGGCGGCTCGCCGCTCTGGACGAGGCCGAGCAGGGACGCCACCTCACCGGCCTCGTCCGCTCGGAGGCCGCCGCCGTACTCGGCCACGCGTCCGCCGACGCCTTCCCCGCGACGCGCGCGTTCAGAGAACTCGGCTTCGACTCGCTGACGGCCGTGGAACTGCGCGCCCGCCTCAGCGAGGCCACCGGCATCGCCCTGCCCGCATCCATCGTCTTCGACTACCCCACGCCCGCCGACCTGGCCGCCCACCTGCGAGTGGCCCTGTCGGGCGCGGTGCCCGCCGCCTCCGGCACCGGCACGGTCTCCGGCGCGACCGGCGTGAGCGACGAACCGATCGCGATCGTGGCCATGGCCTGCCGCTACCCCGGCGGCGTGGCGAGCCCCGAGGACCTGTGGCAGGTCCTGCTGTCGGGCCGCGACACCGTGACGGAGTTCCCCACCGACCGCGGCTGGGACGTCGAGGCGCTGTACAGCCCCGACCCGGAGACGGCGGGCGTCGGCACCACGTACTCCCGCAGGGGCGCCTTCCTCGACGACGTCGCCGACTTCGACCCGACGGTCTTCGGGATCTCGCCGCGCGAGGCGCTGGCGATGGACCCGCAGCAGCGGCTGCTCCTGGAAACGTCCTGGGAGGCCTTCGAACGCGCGGGCATCGACCCGACCTCGCTGCGCGGCAGCCGGTCCGGTGTCTTCGTCGGCACCAACGGCCAGGACTACACGACGCTGATGATGGCCGCTCCCGAGAGCGTCGACGGCTACTTCGGCACCGGCAGCGCGGCGAGCGTGATCTCGGGCCGCCTGTCGTACACGTTCGGCCTCGAAGGCCCGGCCGTCACGGTGGACACGGCGTGCTCGTCCTCGCTCGTCGCCCTGCACCTGGCGGTCCAGGCCCTGCGTCAGGGCGAGTGTGAACTGGCCCTCGCGGGCGGTGTGACGGTGATGTCCACGCCCGCGGCGTTCGTGGAGTTCAGCCGCCAGCGCGGACTGTCGCAGGACGGCCGGTGCAAGGCCTTCGGAGCCGAAGCGGACGGCACCGGCTGGGGCGAGGGCATCGGCATGCTGCTCGTGGAGCGCCTGTCGGACGCCCGCCGCAACGGCCACCCGGTGCTCGCGGTCGTCCGGGGCTCGGCGGTCAACCAGGACGGCGCTTCCAACGGTCTGACGGCCCCCAACGGCCCCTCGCAGCAGCGCGTCATCCGCCAGGCACTTGCCGGTGCGGGCCTGGCGCCGTCCGATGTGGACGCGGTGGAGGCGCACGGTACGGGGACGAAGCTGGGTGACCCGATCGAGGCGCAGGCGCTTCTTGCGACCTATGGTCAGGATCGTCCGGCGGACCGGCCGTTGCTGCTTGGTTCGGTGAAGTCGAACATCGGTCACACCCAGGCTGCCGCGGGTGTGGCGGGTGTGATCAAGATGGTGATGGCGATGCGGCACGGTGTGCTGCCGCGCACGCTGCATGCGGATGAGCCGTCGCCGCATGTGGACTGGTCGGCGGGTGCGGTGGAGCTGCTGACGGAGGAGCGTGGGTGGCC
>NZ_JBFAHX010000077.1:0-14262 GCF_040654435.1 Streptomyces sp. NPDC050703 | reverse complement strand
GGACGGAGCCGGGCCACCGCGCTCCGCGGGCCGCCCACGTTCAGGCACGGCCCAGGCCCGCGTCGCGGGCCTGGGAGACGGCGGCCGCCCGGTGCGCCACCTGGAGCTTGGCGAAGATGCGGCTCACGTGGTTGCGCACCGTCTTGTCGGAGAGCACCAGCTCGCGCGCGATGCGCCGGTTGTCCAGGCCGCGCGCCACCAGGTCGAGGACCTCGCGCTCACGCTCCGTCAGGTCGGGGAAGGGCCGGGCGGCGGCCGGTCCCCGCTCGCCCGCGAGGAGTTCGGCGATGCGGCCCGCGACCTCGGGGCCGAAGACCGCCCCGCCCAGGGCGACCGCACGGACGGCGTTGAGCACGGCCTCGCGCCCCGCGCCCTTGACGAGGTAGCCGCGGGCCCCGGCGCGCAGCGCGGCGAGGAGGCTGGCGTCGTCCTGGGACATCGTCAGCATCAGGACGGGCAGCAGGGGGTGGCTCGCGGCCAGGGTACGCGCGGCGGCGGGCCCCGATACGCCCGGCAGCCCCAGGTCCATGACCACTACGTCCGGCGACGAGCGGCCGACCAGCGCTTCCAGGCCCTCGGCGGAACCCGCCTCGGCGACCACCTCGACGTCGGGCGCGCTGTCCAGCGCGGCGCGCAGTCCGGAGCGGAAGAGGGGGTGGTCGTCCACTACCACGACGCGGATCGGCCTGCCCGTTTCACTGCTGTGAGTCACGGCCGCATGCTACTGGTAGTGCCGTGATCACGAAGAGTGAACGACCGGCGGTTCTCCCCTTCGGAGTACGGAGCGCCTCGCGGGAACGCGAGTGGTCCGCGGGGGCCTTCGTCGTCCTGCTGTGCGTCCTCGCGGTGCTGGGGTGGGGCGCCCTGTGCGCGCCGTTCGCCGCTGGGCGGCTGGACCCTCGACATGGGCTCGGACCTGTCGGCGGCGCTGGTCGGGCTGCCCTGTGCCGTGCTCGGCTTCCTCGTCCTGGTGCGCACCCCGGACCGCGTCACGGGCTGGCTGCTGCTGGTCATCGGTTCGGGGCTGACCCTGCCGCTGTTCACCTCGCAACTGGTGCTGCTGACCGATCCGGGGCCGCGCATGGTGCTGTGGGCGCATCTCTTCGCCCACCTGTGTTCCCTGGCGGACGGCTACGCGATGGTCATGCTGCCGCTGACCTTCCCCGCCGAACGGCGCGCCGGTCCCTTCGTACACTGCTACGCGGGCGCCCTGCTGGTGGTGTGCGTCGTGCTCGTGGCCGTCGCCACGGGCGTGGAGGAACCGCCGGGCGGCGGCCCGCACCCGCTGCTCGGGACAGCCTGGCGCGATGCCGCGCTGACGGTCCTCGAACCCTGCGTCACCGCCAACCTGTGGCTCATCCTCATCTGCGCGGTCATCAACGTGTCCATCGTGGTCAGCCGCTGGCGCCGCGCCGACCGCTCCGCGCGCCGTGAGGCACTGGCCTTCGCCGCCGCCTACTTCCCCTGGACCTACGGCGACTTCGCCGAGGAGATCCCGGGCATGCCCGCGTGGTCGGTGTACGCGGCGTTCGCGACCGGCGCCGCCGGGTGGTACGCGGCCGTCGCCTACGTCATCGGCAGAGGTGCCATATGGCAACTGGACCGCACCGGACGCCGGTTGCTCATCACGGCCGTGGTCGTCACCGCCGTCGTCCTCACCTACACCGCGGCCGCCGTCGCGGTCTCGACCGTGCTGCCCGGCGCCGGCAGCGCGGGAGCCTTCGCCGTCGCCGTCGTCGCCGTGGTGATCGGTTCCGGGCTCCGGCCGCTCACCGGGTGGGCGAGCCGCCGCGTCGACCACCTCTTCAACGGCCTGCGCTCCGAGCCGAGCGACGCGGTACGCGGGCTCGCGCGCCGCCTGCGCGAGGCTCCGGAGCCCGAGGACGTGCCCGCGGTGCTCTGCAGGTCCGCCACCGACGACCTCCGCTTCCCCGCCGCCGTGGTGGCCGTCGGGACCCGCTCGGGACCCCACACCCTGGCCACCGCCGGCGGGCACTGGGACGCGCGCGAGGCGTACGAGTTCCCGTTGCGCCACCGCGGGCAGGTGATCGGCACCCTGCGCGTGGCGCCCCGGCCCGGCGAGACCTCGCTGCCCGACCGGGACGCCGAGCTGCTGCAACTGCTCAGCGACCAGGCCGCGCCCGCGCTGGCCGCGCTGCAACTCCTGGAGGACGTGCGCGCGGCACGGCAGCAGGTCGTCATGGCCCGCGAGGAGGAGCGGCGCAGGCTGCGCAGGGAACTGCACGACGGGCTCGGCCCGCTGCTGGCCGCCGCGCGGCTGCACCTGGACACCACACTGGCCGTCGGCGCGCCCGCCGCCACGACCACGGCCGCGGAGGACGACCGCGCCGCCGCGCCCCGCACGGCGCCGGACGTCACCGAACTGCTGCTGCCCGCGGTCGCCGCCGTCACGGAGGCCGCGGCGGAGGCCCGCCGGATCGCGAACGGGCTCGGCCCCGCCGTACTGAGCGAACGCGACCTCGGGTTCGCACTGCGGGACCTCGCCCACCGGCTCGACGGGCCCGGCATGGCGGTCGGCGTCCACCTGGAGCCGGCCACGCTGCCGCCGCTGCCGGCCGCGGTGGAGCGCGCCGTCTACCGCATCGCGGCCGAGGCCCTCGCCAACGCCGTGCGGCACGCGGGGGCGTCGCGGTGCGAGGTGGCGGTCACCGCGGGGCGTTCCACCGTTCTGCTCACCGTCGGCGACAACGGCTCGGGGCTGCCCGCGCGGGTGCGTCCGGGCGGGGTCGGGCTCGGCTCCATGGCGGAGCGGGCGCGCGAGCTGGGCGGCTCCTTCGAGGTGGTCAGCGACGCCCGCGGCACGAGCGTGCGGGCGCTGCTGCCGACCGCCGGCGACACGGCCGGCGCTGTCCCGCGGCCGGCCGGGACAGGGACGGGACAGGGAGGGGACCAGGGGCTCATCCGGCCGGGACACCGGGCGGCCGAAGCTGGGTGGGAGCACCGCAGCAGGACGTAGCCGGCCCCGTCCGGGGCGGTCGCCGCAGTGCCGTACGAGAGCGAGGGAGATCGCATGGACATCGCCAGGGCGTGGAGAGACACCGAGTACCGCGCGTCGCTCACCGAGGCGCAACGGGCCGGACTCCCCGCGAACCCCGCGGGAGCCGTCGAACTGGACGACGAGGAACTGGCCGGACTCGTGGGCGGCACGGGGGTGGTCTGCGGCGCGGTCACCGTCTCCGTCTGCGTCTCGGGCATGGTCGGCTGCCTGACCATCAACAACTCCCTGTGCAACGGCACGTGTGCCTTCAACACCTCCGGGTGCTGCGGCTGATGCCCCGGGCGCGCATCCGCACGCCCGCTCCCGCACTCCCGCACTCCCGCACTCCTGACGAGAGGAACCACCTCATGGACATCGTGCGGTCCTGGAAGGACCCGGAGTACCGGTCCTCGCTCTCCGACGACGAGCTGCGCGGGCTGCCCGCCCACCCGTGCGGCCCGGTGGAACTGAGCGACGAGGCGCTGGCCGGCGTACTCGGCGCCAGAACCGAGCCGCTGAACACCGCGGGCTGCTGCGCGGGCACCAGCTCCCACACCAACTGCGGCGGCCACGCCACCTGCTGCAAGGTGACCGAACGCTGCTACACCTGCGGCGGGGCCGCCTGCCACTGACGGCGTTCGGCACCAGGCCGAGCGCCTCGCACCGAAGACACGGGGACACCACATGACCAGTGACAGCGCGGTCCATCCGCACACCCCCACCGGCCTGGACGCGGCCGCGTGGCACCTCGCGGCCTCCCTCGCCGAGCGCGTCGAACGCACCGCTCTCGGCCGGCCCCCCTCAGGCGTGGACGCCGAGCGCGGGCGGCGGCGCCTGGAAGCCTGGAAGGAGGAGAAGTTCTACACCTTCACGCCCGAGCAACTGGCGAAGTGGCTGGCCTCGCACGGCCTCACCGAGTCCGGTCTGGTCGCCCTGCTCGGCGAGACACGGGAGTCGGTCGCCGCCCGCTTCGCCCACACCCCGGAGCACGTACGCACCATCGAGCGCGCCTGGTCGGCCGGGCACCCCGCGGACCATCCGGGCGGGCACGGCTTCCTCACCCTGGTCGCACCGCTCATCGACGACGGCCGCCGGCGCATCAGGTCCGCCCTGGCGCAGCTCCTCGCCGACCGTCCCACCGAGCACGTCACGTACGAGACGCTGGCCGAGCAGTTGTGTGCGCCGCCCGCCGTGCTGCCCGGCGTGCTCAGCCGCACGATCGTCCTCGAACTGAACGTGCTGCGGGTCAGGGGCGGCCTCGAAGGCGCCACCCCCGAGGACCGCTTCCAGCACTTCCTGCGCAAGCTGGCCGACCCCGAGTACGCCGTCGGCCTGCTGAGGGACTACCCGGTCCTCGCCCGCGACCTCGTCCGCGTCGTGGACAACTGGGTGCGGACGCGGGTCGAGTTCGCCGGGCACCTCCTCGCCGACCTGCCCGGCCTCCTCGTCCACCTCGGTGACCCCGGCACGCTCGGCACCGTGGCCGAGGTCTCCTTCAACGCGGGGGACTCCCACCGGGGCGGCCGTTCCGTGGCGATCGTCCGCTTCACGGACGGCCGGAAGGTGGTCTACAAGCCGCGCTCCCTGGCCGTCGACGTCCACTTCCAGGAGCTGCTGCGCGGCCTCAACGGACTCGGGGTGCGGCCGGAGCTCCGTACGCTGTGGGTCCTGGACCGTGCCGACCACGGGTGGACGGAGTTCGTCTCCACCGGCGGCTGCGCCGACCGCGAGGCCGTCGTTCGGTTCTACCGGCGCCAGGGCGCCCACCTCGCGCTCCTGTACTGCCTGGCCGCGACCGACTTCCACTACGAGAACCTGATCGCCTCGGGCGAGCACCCCGTGCTGGTCGACCTGGAGGCGCTGTTCCACCCGATGACGAGCGAGCGGGAGATGCCGCCGCACATGCCGCCGCACGCCGTGCGGGTGCTGTCGGATTCGGTCCTCTCCGTCGGCCTGCTGCCCACCCCGGTCATCTCCTTCGAGGACGACGCGGCGGACGGTCTCGACCTCAGCGGGCTCGGCACGCCCGCGGGACAGCTCACCGCCGCCCCGGTGCCCACCTGGCAGGATCAGGGCACCGACCGGATGCACCTCGTACGGCGCCGGGTGGAGATGCGCGGCGGGCAGAACCTCCCCTCGCTCACCCAGGACACCGTCACCGTCCTGGACTTCCAGGACGAACTGGTCGCCGGGTTCCAGCGGACCTACCGCCTGCTGCTCGCCCACCGCGACACCCTGCTCGCGCCGGGCGGCCCCGTCGACGCGTTCGCGGCCGACAGCGTGCGCGTGGTCCTGCGCTCCACCCAGACGTACGCCCGCATCCTCCAGGAGGGCCACCACCCCGACCTGCTGCGCGACGGGCTGGACCGGGACCGCTTCTTCAGCCTGCTGTGGGGCGAGCAGCACAGCCCCGTGCGCGACGCGGCCGTCTCGACGGCGGAGCTGGACCAGCTCAGCGCCGGTGACATCCCCATCTTCACGGCGCGCGCCGACTCCCTGGACCTCGTGTCGGGCGACGGGACGGTCATCCCCGCCGCGCTCGAACAGAGCGGCATGGACCGGGCCCGCCGGCGCATCCGGTCCCTGTCCGAGGAGGACCTCGCCCGGCAGACCTGGTTCCTCGATGCCTCGCTCACCGCGCTGACCCTGGGCGACGACGTGAGCGAGCCCCCCGCCGCGCTGCCCGCGCACGGTCCGGCCCCGGCGAGCGCCCCGGCCACCGACGACGCGCTCATCGCCGCCGCGCGCCGCACCGGCGACCGGCTCCTCGAACTCGCCGTGACCGACGGGGACACGATCTCCTGGCTGGGCCTGGCCCTGGTGGGCGAGAAGGTGTGGCACGTCGGCCCGGCCTCCATGGACCTCTACAACGGCATCGCGGGCATCTCCCTGTTCCTCGCCCACCTGGCCGAGCAGACCGGGGAGCCCGCCTACCGGCGGGCCGCCGAGGCCGGGTCCCGTGCGCTCGTCGGCCAGTTGGAACGGCTCGGCGGGATGGACGAGAAGACCGTCCGGCTGCTCGGCATGGGCGTCTGCGCCGAACTGGGCGGCTCCGTGTACGCGCTGAGCCACCTCGGCGCCCTGTGGAACCGCCCCGACCTGCTCGACGGGGCGGCCCTGGCCGTCGCGCCACTGCGCACCCTCACCCCCGACGACCGCGCCCTGGACGTCGTGGCGGGCTCCGCGGGCGCCGTCCTCGCCGGGCTCGCCCTGTACTCCGTACGCCCGGACGACGGGACGCTCGACGCCGTCACCTCCATGGCCGACCACTTGGCGGCCCGCGCCGACACGTCGGGGACCGGCGCGGCGTGGCACTGCTCCATCAACCCCGCGGCGCCGCTGACCGGGTTCTCCCACGGGGCGTCGGGCATCGCCGTCGCGCTCGCCCGCGTCGACGCCGTCACCGGGCGGGGCGCGTACACGGACCTGGTGCGGGCGGCGCTCCGCTTCGAGCGGGCCTCCTACGATCCGGCCGCAGGTCACTGGCCGGACCTCAGGGACACCGTGCCGGCCGGTGCCTCCATGACCGCCTGGTGCCACGGCGCCCCCGGCATCGGCGCGGCGCGCGCCGCACTCCTGCCCCACCTGCCCGACGACGGGCCGCTGCGCGAGGACCTGGCGACCGCGGTCCGCGCGACCCTCGACGCCGGGTACCGCGCGGAGCGCCTCACCGGGCGGGGCAACCACAGCCTCTGCCACGGCGACACGGGGAACATCGAGGCCCTCCAGCTCGCCGCGCGGGCGACCGGCGACGCCGGGCTCACCGCCCACGTCGGCCGGCTCGCGGCGGCCCTGCTGAGCGACATCGAGCGGCGCGGGCCGCTGTGCGGGGTGCCGCGGGGAGTGGAGACGCCGGGCCTGATGACCGGCCTGGCCGGGATCGGCCACGGCCTGCTGCGCCTGGCCCGTCCGGACGCCGTGCCCTCGGTCCTGCTCTTCGAAGGCCCGAAGCTCCCGTGACGGCGACCGCACCGGACGGCCCGCGCTTCCGGGCCGAGGCGCTCGCCGCCTACAGCGGGGCCTCGGCCCGGCCGGCCCCGGAGAGCCCGCCGCGCGTGCCGCGCCGCCCGGTGGTGCTGCTCGTCGTCCTCGCCGCGGTCCTTGCCTGGGTGGTCTCCACGCCCATGGTCCCCCGGTACGTGGACGGCACGGTCGTGGCCGGCAAGGGGGCGACGCCGTACTGCCTGCTGCCGGCCGGCACTCCGGCGGGGCGGCTGCCCGGCCGCCGAGCGCGGATCATCGACCGCCACCGGACCGGCGAGACGCTGCCGGTCGCCGCCGCGGAGAGGGTCGGGACCGGGCGGGGGCTCACCGCGCGGGGGCTGCCCGCAGATGTGCCGCTTCCGGTGGTCGTCGTACGACTGGCGCGGGCCCCCGGCACGGCCACGGCTTCGGCGGCCGGGCGCGCCGGGCCGCGGCGGGTGGCGATCGAGATGTCCCGGCGCTCGCTGCTCGACGTCCTGCTGATGCGGGGCAGGTGAGGGCGGTGCGCCGATACCCCTGGCCGTCGTGGCGCCGCCCTCGCGTGCCCGTGCTGCTCCAGATGGGCCTCGCCGAGTGCGGGGCCGCGTGCCTCGCCATGATCCTCGGCGCGTACGGGCGCCACACCCGCGTCGCCGAGTGCCGCGACCTGCTGCGCGTCGGCCGTGACGGCGCCAGCGCCCTGCAGCTCACGACGCTGGGGCGGCGCCTGGGGATGCGGGTCCGCGCCCTCAGCGTCGACCTCGCGGGGCTCACCGAAGTACGCGGGCCCTCCCTCATCCACTGGAACTTCAACCACTACCTGGTCCTGGAGAACTGGGACGGCCGCAGGGCCACGGTGGTCGATCCGGCCGCGGGCCGCAGAGTCATCCCGTACGACGCGTTCTCCGCCGGATTCACCGGCGTCGTCCTGGAGTTCACCCCGGGGCCGGACTTCCGGCCCCGCAGGTCCACCCGCCGGGCCGAGACGCTGCGCTTCGTGCGCGGTCTGCTCGCGTCGTCCCGCGGCCTGACGGCCGCCGTCCTGCTCGCCTCGCTGCTCCTCCAGCTCATGCTCCTCATCCCCTCGGTCCTGACCAAGGTGGTGATGGACGAGGTCCTGGGATACGGCCGGGCCGACCTCCTGGCCGCGCTGGCCGTCGGCGGCCTGCTGCTGCTCCTGACACACGCCACCGCCACGTACGCACGCGGAATCCTGCTCGACTTCTTCGAGACCCGCATGGACGGCACCCTCATGCGGCGCTTCCTGAGCCACCTGCTCGACCTGCCCTACCGGTACTTCGTGCTGCGCGGCAGCGGCGACCTCCTGATGCGCCTGTCGAGCAACGCGCTCATCCGCGAGGTCGTCACCGGCCAGACGGTGTCGTTCGTGCTCGACGGCGCGTTCGTGCTCGTCTACATCACCCTGTTCCTCGTCATCCACCCGCTCTACGGCTGGCTGGCGCTGGCCCTCGGCCTGGCCCAACTCCTCGTCGTGCTCGCCGGCTTCCGCGCCCAGCGCCACATGGCGCAGCAGGACGTCGGCGCCCAGGCCGAGGCGCAGAGCCGCGCCGCCGAGATGCTGACCGGCATCGAGACCGTCAAGGCCATGGGTGTGGAGGAGCATGCCTACGACCGCTGGTCCGCCCTGTTCGAGAAGCAGCTCCAGGCGTCCTTCCGGCGCCGCCGCCTGGACTCCCTCCTGGAGACCGCCCTGGGCACCCTCCGCGCCGGCACGCCGCTGCTCCTGCTGTACGTGGGGGTGCGCGAGGTGATGGCGGGCCGGATGTCGCTGGGCACCATGATGGCGATGAACGCGCTGACCTACTCCCTGCTCGGCCCGATGGCCGCACTGCTCGGCGCGGCCCACCGGCTCCAGTCCGTCGGCGTCAGCATCGACCGCCTCAGGGACGTCCTCGACGAGGAGGTGGAACAGGACAGGACGGCGGTGCGGCCCCCGGGCAGGCTCACCGGAGCGGTGGAGCTGCGGGGCGTGGGCCTGCGGTACGGCGGAGAGGGCCCGTGGGCGCTGCGCGGGGTGGACCTGCGGGTGGCGGCCGGGGCGAAGGTGGCGCTGGTGGGCCGCACCGGTTCGGGCAAGTCCACGCTGGCCAGGCTGCTCCTCGGGCTGCACGTGCCGACCGGGGGCGAGATCCGCTTCGACGGCCGGCCGCTGACGGACCTCGACCACCGGCTGCTGCGCGGCCAGTGCGGCGTCGTCACCCAGGAGCCGTCCCTGTTCGCCTGTTCCGTACGGGAGAACATCGCCTTCGGGCACGAGGGCGCGTCGCTCGACGACATCGTCGCGGCGGCACGGCGGGCCCAGATGTACGACGAGATCATGGCCATGCCCATGGGTTTCGAGACCGTCCTCGCCGAAGGCGGCGGCGGTCTCTCCGGCGGCCAGCGCCAACGTCTCGCCCTGGCCCGCGCACTCGTCCGCGAGCCGGCCCTGCTCGTCCTCGACGAGGCCACCAGCCATCTCGACGCGGTGACCGAACAGCGCGTCGACGACGTCCTGTCGGAACTCCCCTGCACCCGCGTCGTCATCGCCCACCGGCTCAGCACGGTCGTCAACGCCGATCTCATCGTCGTACTCGACGGGGGCACGGTGGTGGAGACGGGGCGGCACGACGACCTGCTGGCCAGGGACGGCTGCTACGCGGAGCTGGTGCGGGGGCAGTTGCGTGCCGGGGGGTTCGTCACCTGACCGCCGGGGTGCCGGGCCCGGCCGGAGCCGGGTGCGCGCGCTCCCCCTGCGCGCCGAAGAGGGCGAGGACCTCCGCCGGCCGGTCGCCCGCGCTGCCGATCCAGTGCGGTACGCGGGTGTCGAACTCCGCGGCCTCACCGGTGCCGAGCCGGAACTCCTCCTCGCCGAGCACCCGCGAGGCCACGGGCCCCGGAGGGCAGACCGCCACCGCCACCGACACCGACACCGACAACGTTCTGCTCGTGCGCGACGGCCACGACGACCCGGGCGAGCGTGGGCAGCAGGAGCGGCGGTGACTCCGGTACGGGGACGCCGCCGTTCCAGGCGTTCGGGACCAGTTCGGTGGCCGATCCGCCGGGGAGCAGCCGCTTGAGCAGGGTCGGTTCCTCCGTTCCCGAGAGCCCCACCCAACTGGCCACCGCGAGCGCGCCGAGGCTGACCGGCAGGGTCACCGTGCGCCCGGCCCGGCTCACGACGCGGGTTCTCGGGTTCCGCGCACCACGCAGTCCTCCGACTGCTTCCGCTCCAGCGGCCACGCCAGGCCGACGAAGCCCAGCCGGCCAAGGCCCGCCTTCTCACCGGGCCGCAGCTTCACCACCGCGAGGGGCTTGTTGTACGGGTTGCCCGCCGGGGTGAGGCAGATGCGGCCGCTGGTGCCGTCGACGCGGTTCTTCGCCTGCATGGTGGCCCAGCGATTGCCCACCTGCTCGGTGGTGGGCGCCGCCTCGCCGGGGAGCTTGGCGCCGCGGACCGCCTCGACGGCGGTCCGTACGCCGTCGTGGACCATCATGGTCCGGGAGTCGGCCAGGTCCACGGGCCCGATCTCGGTCGCCTTGAGGGCCTTCTCCAGCCGGGCCAGCTCGTTCAGCGGGTCGCGCAGGTAGCCGGGGGCCTTCGCGGCGTCGGGACGGCGCCCGGTCCGCTCGTCCTTCTCCGCGTCCTGCCAGCGCCGCACCTCGGTGCGCCAGGCGTCGGGGTGGGCGGGCGCCGCGTACTGCACGGTCATCTTCGGTCCGCCGGAGTCGTCCAGGAGCTGCGCCCAGTCGTCGTCGGACATCTTGTTGTTCAGCGACGCCGCGTCCGAGCCGGAGACCACCGTGAACCTGGTGTCCTCGCACCTGTCCTGCGCCAGGCGCTTGAGGAACAGCCGCAGGTGGGTGGAGCGCCCCGCGAAGTAGACGGTGTCCGCGCCGGAGCTGCAGATCGTGTCGACCGTCGGGCGGAACTGGTTGTCGACGTCTCCCTCTTCGGCGATGCCCGGCGAGGTGAAGGTCATGGTGTCGGGTCCCGCCGGCCCGGTCTCCGTCCTCTCCAGCTCCTGGAAGGCGTCGGCGAGGGAGCGGACGTACGGGTCGGGCCTGATGTCCCGCACGACCACCGTCCTGTCGTTCCTGCGGCTGCCGTTGTAGTCCGCGAGCGCGCGGGCCTGGTCCTCGTTGGTGGGGAGGATGCGGGCCAGCCCCTTGAACGCGCGTTCCTCGCCGTCCTCGTTGGCGAGCGAGCCCGCCGACGCCCGTGCCACGAGCACCGGCACGTTCTGCCGGGTGAGGTCGCGGATCGCCGTCCTGGTCGCGACGAGGGAGAGGTTGAAGCCGGTCACGGCGCGCAGGCGGTGCTCCGAGTGGGCCATGTCGACGAGGTCGGGGACCACCTCGTCCTGCTTCTCGTAGTCCTTGCCGGGGTTGGCGAGCACCAGGCGCACCTTGGGCGCGCCCTCCTCGCGGTTGGCGCGGTACTGCGCGGCATAGGCGCCCTGCAGTTCGCTGCGCAACTGCTGCTTCTCGGCCTTCGACTCCGGTTGCAGCGGGAGCATCATCGCCACGGTGACGTACGTCTTGCCGAGCCGGCCGTTCTCCTCCTTGATGCGGTCGACGACCGGGCCGATCTCCCGCACGCCCCAGTCGTAGCCGGAGCCGTTGACACCTATGCACTCGTCACCGGACTCGGTCACGCCGTCGGCGCAGGACTTCGCCCGCTCGATGATCCGGTCCGCGACGACGTACCCGGCCACGACGACGGCGACCACCACCGCGCAGGTGATGATCCGCTTGAGCAGCGTCTCCCACGTCTTCTCGTACACCCGGCTACCGAAGGTCTGCGACATCCGCTCAGCTCCCCTGACTGATGTGAGAAGTGCAGGCGCAGGGCTGCAGCGGGCGCTTGCCGCCGGCGCGCTTGCCCCATGTCCCGGCCCGGTCGGCGAGCACGGGCGCGGGCTCGGGGTAGGCGAGCGCCAGATCGCCGAGCAGCTCCGCCATCTTCTCGGCGGCCGCGGCGTCCGGCGGCCTGGTGCGCTCCTCGCAGAGCCACACGGCGTGCAGCAGCTGGTCCAGCCGGCGTTCCAGCGTGGTGCCCACGATCTCCGCCACGTTCATCCGGGCGTGCCGCGGGTCGGGGCCGCCAAGGAGGGGGGCCTGGGCGATCGCCAGCAGTTGCTCGCACCACTCCTCGGCCCGCGTGCCGGTCGCCGGGAACTCCGCGGCGAGGTGCCTGATCGCCCGCTCGGGTCCGCCGCCCGCGACGAGGTCGTGGTTGAGGCCGTGGGCCGCGGTGGTGCCGAAGGCGCGGTCCGGCGCCTCGGGAAGGGCGCGGTAGTGGGCGTACAGGAGGCTGTGGTTGCGGTGCCAGTCGGTGGCGGGGGTGGTGGCGCCGGGGGTGGAAGGGGTGGTGCCGGGGGTGGCGGGGGTGGTGCCGGGGGTGCCGTACAAGCGGCACATCAGGAGCTGGCGGAGGCCGAAGTCGCCGATGAAGTGCCGCTCGCAGGCCGGCCAGCCGCTCTCCTGCAGATACTGCTGCACCTGGTCCGCGGTGAGCCCGCCCGCCAGTTGCTCCAGCTCGCCGCTGCGCAGCAGCTTGCGGGCGCAGTCCCCGGTGTGGGCGACGGACAGGTGGGTGAGCAGATCGAGCCAGCGGCCGGTGTGTCCGACGGGCAGCCGCTCCGGCGGTTGCCGCAGCACCAGCTCCTCCAGGAGCACGTCCCGCACGGGCGCGGGAGCACCGTCCAGGACGACCCGGTGGGCCAGCAGGTCCCTGTCGTTGTCCAGCCGGGGCAGGTTGGCCGCCGCCTCCGCCAGCCGCTGCACCATGCGGGGGCGGTGGCCCGAGAGGCGCCGCACCGCGCCCTGGGCCCGGAACAGCAGTCCCTCGTTGTCGGCCGCCCCCGCTTCTTCGAGCACCCGCTGCTTGACCTGTCCGGAGGTGAGCGGCGGCATGCGCAGCAGCAGGACGGCCTGCCCGAGCTGACCGCGCGCGGGCATCCGCTCCCACTTCTCGGGCGCCGCCTGCTCGCCCGGCCGGTAGACCGCGAGCTCCTCGGTGCGCTGCTCCCCGGCGAGGAACAGCGGCTCGGCCATCCGCTCGCTCGCCACGAGCACCGTGCGCCCCCGGTGGCCGTCGGCCCAGTCGTCGAGGGCGGCGGCGAGGAGCGCGCGCCCCACCGGCCAGTTGGAGTGCTGCAACAGGATGGCGGGGCGGCCGACGCGCTTGAGTCTGGCGCCGGCTCCGGAGTAGGCCGCGGCCACGTCCTCGCGCAGGGCGCGGAAGAGGAAGCCCTCGGCGAACCGGCGCCCCTCCGCGTCCCTGCGGAAGCTCTTGCCGAGCAGCCGCAGCCCGGTGGCGGCGCTTCCCGCGGCGCCCGGATAGTTCCGGTACGTGCCCTGCACCGGCTCGTCGCCCCTCGCGACCAGTGTCTCCAGGAACTCGGTCAGCGCCGCGCCGACCAGCGGCATCGCCGCCGCCGGGGCGACGATCGCGGCCAGTGCGACCAGGTAGCCGTGCGCCACGTTCCTGAACACGCGGATGCCGCGCGACCGCGGGGCGTGCAACAGTCGGCGGTAGCGGGTCAGTTCCTCGTCCAGTTCCTGCTGCCGCAGCCCCTGGCCCGCCGCGACCGCCGCGACGGCCGCCATTCCGGCGAAGAAGCGGGGTGTGGGCACGGCACCGCCCGGGCCGTCCCACTCCTCCATCCGCTGGGCGATGTCGTACAGCGTCTCGGTCGCGGCGGACCGGCAGGAGGGGCGCTCGCCCGCCTCCCGCTCGTACTGCGGGTCGGCGCAGTCCACCAGCGCCACCGGCGCCTTCGCGCCGAACCGGTCGCGCAGCTCTTCGAGCAGTTGCCGCTTGCCCATGCCGGGGCCGCCGGTGAGCAGGACGACGGGGAGGTCGGGGCCGTACGCCGGCGCGCTCATCCGGCTGTGGGCGTTGTGGGCGAGGAGTCGGGGGAAGAAGCGGTCGTCGCCGAGCAGTTCCTCGAAGCCCAGCTTGGCCACCATTCGGTACACCCCCCGTGCCGTGCCTCGTGTCGCGGTCGCCGTGCGGCAAGCGGTCGACGTCGCGGCGAGTGTAATGGAGCGGCCGTTGAAAACCAGGTCGACTTCCAGAACTCCGTCCGGGGCCGGATGCGAGGCCGCCCGCGACTTTGATCAACTTTTCTCGTTCACAGGGGTGTGCGCCCGCGCATCCGGGGCAACCGCTCCTGGACGGGGAAGGACGACACCACAGAGAGACAAGGGGCGGGTCAGATGATCACCGCGACAGTGCCGGGCCGGACGCAGGCGACGCAGAGCGAACCCACGCCCACCCAGCAGGCACTGCC
>NZ_JBFAHX010000076.1:0-21152 GCF_040654435.1 Streptomyces sp. NPDC050703 | reverse complement strand
CCACCCCCTGCACCCGCAGATAATGCGCCAACCGATTCGCCCGCACCTCCAACTCCCCATAAGAAACCCCCACACCGTCCTGCACCACCGCCACCCCACCCGGCGACACCACCACCCGCTCCTCGAACAAACCCAACACCGACACCCACGGCGAACTCACCCCCGTGTCGTTCCACTCCGACAGCACCCGCCGACGCTCCTCCGGACGGAGGATGTCGACCGAACCGACGCGGACCGACGGCTCCTGCGACAGTTCGGAGAGCATGCGGATGTACTGCTCCGCCAGTTGTCCCGCGGTCGCCTCGTCGAACAGGTCCGCGGCCACGGTCACGGCGCCCCGCACCCCGGCGGGCTCACCCCGGGAGCCGAACTCCTCCTCGACCATCACGTCGAGGTCGAACTTCGCGGAGGGCTTCCCGAGGAAGAGCGGTGTGGACCGGATGCCGGGCAGCGTCAGGGTGGCTGCCTCCGCCTCCCATCCGGATGAGGCGTTCAGCTTGGTGAGGACCACCTGGAAGAGGGGGTGCCGGGCCATGGAACGCTGTGGTGCCAGCTCCTCCACCAGCCGTTCGAACGGCACGTCCTGATGCGCGTAGGCCTGCAGGCCCGTCTCCCGGACCCGCTCAAGGACTTCGGCGAACGTCGGATCACCGGAGAGATCGGTGCGTATGACCAGCGTGTTGACGAAGCAGCCGACCAGGTCGTCCACCGCCTCGTCCGTACGACCGGCTATCGCCGAACCGATCGGGATGTCCGTGCCCGCGCCGAGCCGGGACAGCGTCACCGACAGCGCCGCCTGCAACACCATGAACGTCGTCACACCACGCTCGCGTGCCAGCGCCACCAACCGTTCATGCACCTCGGTCGGCACCATGAATCCGGCCGAGTGCCCGCGGTGCGAAGCCACCGCCGGTCGCGCCCGGTCGAACGGAAGGCCCAACTCCACCGGCGCGTCCGCCAAAGCTCCGCGCCAGTACTCCACCTGCCGCGACATCAGGCTCTCGGCGTCACCGTCGTCACCGAGCAGTTCCCGCTGCCACAGCGCGTAGTCCGCGTACTGCACCGGCAACGCGTCCCACGCGGGGACGCGCCCGTCGCGTCGGGCGTCGTACGCCTCCGACACGTCCCGCGCCAGCGGTCCCATCGACCATCCGTCCGCCGCGATGTGATGCACCACGAGCACCAGCACGTGTTCGTCCGGCTCCACGCCGAACAACCACGCCCGCACGGGCATCTCGACCGACAGGTCGAACGCGTAACCGGTGGCCCGGGCCATCGCCGCCGCGAGGCCGTCCGTCTCGATCTCTCCGGACGGCAGCTCCGAAGACGGCTCGATCGTCGGCAGGCTGACCACCGACTCGGTCCACGACAGATCGTTGAGGTCGCGCAAGCCGCGCCCCGCTCGCGGCTGCTTCCCCTGGTTCACCTCGACCACGTTCAGGCACCAGTCGAGTTCGTCGAGGGGAACGACCTGCTGGTAGGGCTCGCCGTCGGCGACGGGGAACACCGTTCGCAGCGCTTCGTGCCGCCCGATGACATCCGTCAGCGCCTGTCCGAGCGCCTGCCGGTCGAGGTCTCCCGTCAGGCGCACCACGATCGGGCTGTTGTACGTCTGGCTCGGCCCCTCCAGCTGGCCGATGAACCACAGCCTGCGCTGGCCGTACGACAGCGGCAGCCGCTCAGGACGCTCCTCCCTCTTGACGAGAGCCGCGCGGGCCGTGTCCGCTCCTGCCAGCTCGGCGGCCACGCCGGCCGGGGTCGGCGTGTCGAAGAGCGTCCTGATCTCCATCTCGACACCGAGCACCGTGCGGATCCGGCTCACCAGGCGCGTGGCGAGCAGCGAGTGCCCGCCCAGTTCGAAGAAGTCGTCGTCGACGCCGACGCTCTCCAGACCCAGGACCTCGGCGAACGCGCCGCACAGGATCTCCTCGCGGAGGTCGGCCGGACCCCTGCGTGAGTGCGCGGCCGCGTCGGCGTAGCCGGGGGCGGGCAGCGCCTTGCGGTCGAGCTTGCCGTTGCCGGTGAGCGGCAGGGCGTCCAGGACCACCACCGCCGACGGCACCATGTGTTCGAGCAGCCGCTCACCGGCGAACGCCCGTACCGAGGCGACGAGGGCCGCGTGGTCGGTGTCCTCGTCGTCGGCGACGACGTACGCGACAAGGCGTGTCTCGCCCGGAGTGTCCTCCCTCGCGAGAACCGCCGCCTGAGCGACCTGGGGGTGGGCGGCGAGCGCCGTCCGGACCTCGCCCGGCTCGACCCGGAAACCACGGATCTTCACCTGATCGTCCGCACGCCCCACGAACACCAGCTGCCCGCCGGACGTCCAGCGGGCCCGGTCCCCGGTGCGGTACATCCGCCCGCCGGAGGCGAACGGGCAGGCGACGAAGCGTTCGGCGGTCAGCTCCGGCCGGCCGACGTAGCCCCGCGCCAGCTGTGCTCCCGCGACGTACAACTCCCCCACCACACCCGGCGCCACCGGCTCCAGCGCGCTGTCCAGCACGTACAGCCTGGTGTTCGCCACCGGGGTGCCCACCGGAACCACTCCGGAAGACGCGTGCACCGGTGTCAGACGTGTGGTGGCGACGCCGATCGCCGTCTCGGTGGGCCCGTAGTGGTTGAACACCGCCCGGTCCCCGGCCGCCGCCAGGAGTTCGGCCACCAGATCGGGTGCTGCCGCCTCGCCGCCGAGGACCAGTGCCTTCGCGGGCAGCGCGGCGCGGGCCCCGAGTGCCGCCACGTGTGAGGGCACCGCCTTCAGGAAGTCGATCCGGTGCTCCGTCAGGTAGGCCGCGACGGCGATCGGGTCGGTGACCGTCTCCTCGTCCAGCACGTGCAGCTCGCCCCCCGTGGTGAGGGAGGCGAACACCACCGTGTTGCCCAGGTCCGTGGCCTGTGCCTGCAGCACCGCGTACCGGGCGCCCGGTCCGCCGAGGCCCACCCGGCCCGGCACGGAGGTGACGTAGTTGGCCAACGCCCCGTGCGTGACGGCGACGCCCTTCGGGCGGCCCGTCGAACCGGACGTATAAATGACGTACGCCAACTGCTGTGCGTTCAGGTCTACGTCCGGCGCCGTGCCGGGAGCCGCCGCGAGCTGCATCTCGGCCAACGTGCCGTTCAGCGCCACCAGGCGATGCCGGCCCGCGGGAAGGTCGTCCAGGTTCTCCTCCGTCGTCAGCGTCAGCACCGCACCGCTGTCACGAAGCATGAACGCGATGCGTTCCGCGGGCTGGTGCGGGTCGATCGGCAGATAACCGGCGCCGGCCTTCCACACGGCCAGGATTCCCGTGATGGTCTCCATGCCCCGCGGCAGGCACAGGCCGACCACCGAGTCCGCGCCCACTCCCTGCCCCCGCAGGAAGTGCGCGAGCCGGTTCGCCCGCTCCTCCAGCTCCCCGAACGACAGGGATGAGCCATCAGCCGACACCACGGCCACCGCGTCGACGTCGCGTGCCACCTGCGCCTCGAACATCTCGGGCACGGACGTGGCCGACGCGTCGGTCGCCGTGTCGTTCCATCCGGTCACGACCTGCTCACGCTCGACCGGTGACAAGACCGCGACCTGGCTCACCCGCGTCGCGGGGGTCGCCACCAGCTCCTCCAGCGCACGGGCGAACCAGCCCGCGATCCGCTGCGCGGCACCCTCGTCGAACAGGTCCACCGCCGCGGTCAACGTGCCGCGGACACCCGCGGGCGCGTCCTCGGCGTCGAACGTCTCGCCGGCCATCACGTCCAGGTCGAACTTGGCCGCCGGCCGTGCGGTCGAGGTCATCCTGACCCGGAGCCCCGGGAGCTCCATCAGCCCGTCGGCGATGTCGCTCATCGTGAGGACGGTCTGGAAGAGGGGGTGGCGGGCCAGGGAACGCTGCGGAGCCAGCTCCTCCACCAGCCGTTCGAACGGCACGTCCTGATGTTCGAACGCGCCGAGACCGGCCTCCCGTACCCGGCCGAGAATCTCCGTGAACGTCGGATCGCCCGACAGGTCCGTGCGCAGCACCAGGGTGTTGACGAAACAGCCGACCAGATCGTCAAGGGCCTCGTCCGTGCGCCCGGCCACCGCGGAGCCGATCGGAATGTCCGCGCCCGCCCCGAGCCGGGACAGCACCACCGCCAGCGCGCCGTGCAGCACCATGAACGGCGTCACGCCCTCGGCCCGCGCGAGTTCGAGCAGTTGTGCGTGCGCTGCGCCCGACACCCCGAAGGCAGCCGTGCGCCCGCGGTGACTCGCCACCGCGGGACGCGGCCGGTCCACCGGCAGCTCCAGCTCCTCCGGCACTCCCGCCAGCGCCTCGCGCCAGAACTCCACCTGCCGGGAGAGGACGCTCGTCGGATCGTCGTCCGAGCCGAGCAACTCCCGTTGCCAGAGGGCGTAGTCCGCGTACTGCACCGGCAACGGCGACCACTCCGGAGCGGAGCCCGCGCACCGGGCCGTGTACGCCGTCGAGATGTCCCGTGTCAGCGGCCCCATCGACCAGCCGTCTCCCGCGATGTGGTGCACCACCACGACGAGCACATGCTCGTCCGAGCGGCCGGTGTCGAACAGCCACGCCTTCACCGGCACCTCGGCCGAGAGGTCGAACACGTGGCCCGCGGCGCCCACCACGGCGCTCGCGAGGTCCGACAGCGTCTCTTGCGCCGAAGCGTCCGGTTCGGGCAGGTCGGTCATCTCCGCGAGCTGCTCGAACGCCCCGCCGGAGTCGCGGACGGTGACCTGCTCCAGCTCCCAGTCCAGCTCGTCCATGCCGAGAACCGCCTGATACGGCTCACCGTCGTCGGAGGGCAGGACGGTGCGCAGCGCCTCGTGGCGGTCGAGGACGTCTCGCATCGCGGCCTTGAGAGCCGCGGAGTCGAGCCGGCCGGACAGCTGCAGCACGATCGGCGTGTTGTAGGTGGCGCTGGGGCCTTCGAGGCGGCCCAGGAACCACAGTCTGCGCTGCGCGAACGACAGCGGTACCCGCTCCGGGCGCTCCCGTCGCACGAGCATCACGCGTGCCTGGTCCGCGCCGGCCAGGCGGGCGGACAGGCCCGCGACGGTCGGCGTCTCGAACACCGCCCGCATCGGCAGCTCCGCCTGCAGCGTGCTGCGGATGCGGCTCACCAGTTGAGTCGCGAGCAGTGAATGCCCGCCCAGGTCGAAGAAGTCGTCGTCGTCCTCCACGCTCTCCACGTGCAGGAGCTCGGCGAACAGGGCACGCAGGATCTCGTCACGGGCGGCTCCGGCCCGGTCCCGGCTCCCGTCCGCCTTCGTGAGTCGCTCGGGGGTTCGCCGGTCCGGTCCCGCGCCACCCGGGTTCCCCGTGTCTGCGGGGAACGCGAGCTCCCCGTCGGTGGTCCAGCGCACCCGGGCCCCGGTCCGGTACATCCACGACCCGTCCGCCGCGAAGGGATCCGGCACCAGTCGGTCGGGCGCGGGGCCGGGCCGGCCCGCGAGCTCCCGCGCCTCCCACGGACCGGCCACGTACAGCTCGCCCCGCACACCCGGCGCGACCGGGCGCAGCCACGCGTCCAGTACGTAGGCCCGGTGGTCCGGCACGTGAACCCCCAGCGGGCCCGAGGCGAGGCCGTCCACCGGCTCCGCCACCGACGGATCGTCCAGGGCCACCGCTCGCACCCCGCCGGCCGCCAGCGCAGGGGCCAGTTCCGCCGCGCCTTCGAGGCTGGTGACGATCACCTCTGTCCCGCTCTCGGCGAGCCATTGGGCCGTCTGTGCGGGCTGTTCGGCCGCGAGTGCCGGGTCGACCGGCAGGCAGGTGGCGCCGGTCTTCCACACGGCCAGCATCGCCACGGTCGTGTCGGCACCGGGCGCCGGGCACAGACCGACCACGGATCCGGTGCCCACCCCCTGATCAGCCAAGTAGCGCGCCAGCCGGTTCGCCGACGTGTCCAGCGCGGCGTACCGCGTCCCGGCGGCCTCGGCCGTCGTGTCGTTCCACTCGGCCAGGACGCACGCCCGTTCCCGCGCCGACAAGGCGTCGATCTCGCCGACGAGGTCGGTCGGCTCGGCGTCGGCGAGGCCGTGCAGGATGCGGAGGAAGCGCGGGCAGATGCCTGCTTCCGGCTCCACCTCCAGGTCGCGGGCGCCGCGGTGAACGTCGGCGTCCATCGCGAGCCCGGTGCCGTCGAGGCGGTCGTAGACGTCGATGCTCAGCGTGTCGACGGGACCGTTGGCCAGGTTGTGGGCGGTGCCCGTGCAGTCGCCGAAGGTGAGGTCGTAGCCGAACGACATGACGTTGACGATCAGGTCGCACAGCGGCTTGCCACCGAGGAGCTTGAGGTCGCGGAGCATGTCCTCGTAGCGGTACCGCTGGTGTCCGATCGCGGCGCGCATCTCCGCCGTGATCTGGCGCAGGAGTTCCCGCGTCGTCGTCGACCTGCCGAGGGAGACACGGACGGGCAGGATGTTCGACGTCATCCCGGGAGCCGCGAGTTCCCGGGGGGCGGCCCGTCCGACCACGGGGACGCCGACGACGATGTCAAGGGCGCCCGTGGTCCTGTGGTGGTAGAGGGCCGCGGCGGCGATCGCGAGTCCGGCCAGGTTGGTCCGCAGTCGCCGTGCTCCGGCCTTGAGTTCGGCTGTCCCGTCACGGTCGACCCCGCCGCGCCGGCGGACGGGCACCTGCGGCAGCCGCCGGGGCCTCGATCCGTCGGACCGCCCCGCGCGGGCGATGTCCGACAGCGTGCCGAGCCAGAACTCCCGGTCGTCCGCCAGGGCGGTGGAGGCCCGATAGGCGCGGTCCTCGTCCAGGAGCACCGCGAACGGCTCCATGGCGTGGTTCCGCCCGGCCTCGCGTCCTTCCGCGAGCGCGGTGTAGACGTGCGCCAGCCTGTTGGCGAAGAGCCGGCCGGTGTATCCGTCGAGTACGAGGTGGTGAGCGTAGTGCACCCAGTAGTGCCGATCCGAGCCGACCTTGATGACGGCGTGCCCTGCCAGGGGTGCCCCGAGGAGGGTCATCGGCTGACGCAGTCTGTCCCGCATCCAGGTCTGCGCCGCCGCGTGCGGGTCGGGCTCGGCGGTGACGTCGAGGACCTGGACGGAATGCTCGGCCGCGTTCCCGAGGTACTGCCGCGGTCCTTCGTCCGTCAGCCGGAAGCGCAGCCGGACCGTTTCCGCCTCTTCCATGGTGCGGCGCAGGGCTTGGACCAAGAGGTCGACATCGAGGTTTCCGCGGATCTCCACGTACTCGCCGATGTTGTAGACCGGGTTCTCGGGGGCGAGTTGCTGTGCGTACCAGACAGCAAGCTGACCGGCCATGAGTTCCCGGATTTCACCTTCAGATACAGCCATCCCTGCACACCCCAACCGATCCGACTCATCGACTGGAGCAGCAGGCGGCAGCAGCCGTCGAGGCATGCTGAATTACTGTCCAGTCCTCAATGACAAAGCTGCGAAAAAAATGTGTTCAACTGACCCGCATCCGGCTGCCGCTTCGGGCGGGGCCAGGATCACCGCAGCTCACTATGCGGGACGTCAGGGTCACTGATCAATACTGTATGGCGGCGGGAGGCGGTGCCCCGGCAAGACGGTCCAGGCTGCCGCATCGCGTGTTCAACTGAGTCGTTGCCTCACTTAAACAGCACCTTGGATCGTGCACCCTCGGAGCAGGTGGGATGCGTGAGTGGCGGCGCCCCGCCACCTGGTCGGCACTTGACAACGGGCCCGGCGGGACTTTTGTCACTGTCTCCCGAAACCGCGTCCGAAACCGCGCCCAATGGAATGGAGAGCGGGGAGAATTGTCCGCAGATCGCATATCGACGATGCAGTTCGGATTTATGCTGCGAAGTGCACGGAAAGGCGCAAGGATGACCCAGAGTCAGCTTGCCGACATCTCCACGGTGAGCATACGGGCCATTCGCGACCTCGAACTCGATCGCACCGGGAGCCCGCGCCTGCAGACGGTCCGGCTGCTCGCGGAAGCCCTCAGGTTGACCAGCGTGCGGCGGGCGGAGCTGGAGGCCGCCGCCGGATTGACGGTGGTCCGGTCGCTCTACGACGAACTGCCGGCACCACCGGCAACCCTCTCCCCGCCCGTTGCCCGGGAGGAGGAAGCCGCCTCGCTGCTCCGGTTGCTGCGCTCCCCAGGACATCAGGTGGTCAAGGTGGCGGGCGCACCCGGGATGGGCAAGACATCGCTAATCCAGAACGTCGTCGGCGAACTGCACAGAACCGATCTCGTCCCGGTGATCTACCTCGATCGAATGGCGGCGGCCAACGGCATTCCACACGATTTTCCGTATCGCCTTATCAGCCGGGTCGCGGGCGTGGTCGGGTGCGGCGCCGCAGTGGCTGACGTGGCGGAACGCCTTGCCGCGCAGGACGCCCTGCTCATCGTCGACAACCGCGACCTCGACGACAGGGACCGGCAGGACATGCGAGCACTCGTGCAGCTCTGCCGAGGGCTGCGCGTACTCGTCGAAACCTGCGAGTTCACAGCGCATCGCACCGGAGACATCACCTTCGCGGTCTCTCCGCTGGACGTTCCTGAAGGAAACCGCGGAGACTCCGGCGGGGCGCCGGCCACCGACTATCCGGTCATGCAGTACATGCTCTCGCGCTCCGCCCTGCTCTACCCGGAAGAAAGCTCGGACCCGGAAACGGCTGCCGCGATAGCCGGAATATGCTGGCACCTCGACGGAATACCTGCGGCACTCGAATCGGCCGCCTCCTGGCTCCTCATCTACAAGCCCGCGGAGCTACTGGGAATCGCCCAGACCGCACCGGAACGACTGGTGACGTCTCCGTCCCGCAACAACGTCCCCCTGATGACGTGGATGCGCCGCTCCCTGGCGTCACTGCCCGCGGTCCATCTCAGCGCCCTCCACAAACTGGTCGACGCACGGCCTTGGACCGTGCGGGACGCCGTCGCGTTCCTCGCCCGGTCCGTCCCCGATGCGGAGAGCGCCATCCACGATCTGCGGGCACGAGGCCTTGTGCGTCGCGTCAAGTCCCCGCGAGGGGGGTCACAACGGTTCGTCGTCCTCAACCTCGTACGCCACCTCGTTCACGCGGACGCCCTCTCACCCGTCGGCCGCCTTGAGAGCCGCGACGACCTGGCGAATGCTGGGGTTCCGGTAGAACTCGCGTAGTCGGAGCGTGGGGATGCCCTCGGCGCGCATCGCCGCGGAGCTCTTCACCGCGATCACCGAATTGCCCCCGGCCTCGAAGAAGTCGTCGTCCACCCCGATCGGAACGCCGAGGAGTCTCGCCCACAGCTCCTGCAACCAGGCGGCCAGGGCGTCGTCGGCCGTCGGGGTGGAGTTCTGAGTGCGCCCCGTGGTGATCTCCGGGGCGGGCAGCCGTGCCACGTCGACCTTGCCGCTGGTGGTCAGGGGAAGAGCCGCCAGCTCCGTCACCGTCGACGGCACCATGTACTCGGGCAGGACGGCGGTGGCGTGCTCACGGACCGCCCGCACGTCACCGCCGTCAAGGACCACGTAGGCGTCCAGGCGCGTGCCGGACGAGCCGCCACCGCCCGCGGAACCCACGACGACCGCCGCGGCACGGACCGATTCGTGCTCCAGCAGCACCGAGCGGATCTCGTCCAGTTCGATGCGGAACCCGCGCACCTTCACCTGGTTGTCGATGCGCCCCAGATGCTCCAGCGTCCCGTCGGGACGCAACCGCCCCCGGTCGCCGCTGCGGTACATCCGGCCACCGTTGTACGGGTCGAGCAGGAACCGTTCCGCGGTCAGGTCCGGCTGGCCGACGTACCCCTGGGCGACGCCGGCGCCGCCGACGTAGATCTCGCCGGCGACACCGGGCGGCAGCAGGCGCCCTGCGGAATCCATGACGTAGACGTGCCAGCCCGGCAGGGGCGCGCCCACCGAGCGCGTCGCGCCGGTCGCGAGCCTGCGGGTCACGGTCTGGGCGGTGACGTGCACGGTGGTCTCCGTGATGCCGAACATGTTGACCACCCGGCACCGGTCGTCGGGGTACGCGTCGAACCAGGGCAGCAGCATCCTGGCGTCGAGTGGTTCGCCGCCCAGGATCACCAGGCGCGCCGGCAGGTACTCGTAGCCCACGGACAGGAGGTTGGCGAGCGCCGACGGCGTCTGGTTCAGGACGGTGACGCCCTGGGCGGCCATGAGCTCACCGAACTGATCGGGGTCGCGTGAGGTGAAGTGGGGCACGACCACGAGGCGTCCGCCGGTCAGGAGGCAGCCCCACATCTCCCACACCGAGAAGTCGAAGGCGCTCGAATGGAAGAAGGACCACACGTCTTCCGGGCCGAGCTGAAGATCGTCGCGGGTCGCCTGCACGAGGCTCAGCACGTTGCCGTGGGGTACGGCGACGCCTTTGGGCCGTCCGGTGGAACCGGACGTGTAGATCACGTAGGCCGTGTCCTTGCTACTGGTGCCGCCCTGGCCGCCGGGCGCGTCGGACACATCGTCCGCGAGCAGCTCGTCAGGCGTCACCGCCCGGTACGCGTCCTGCCGTGGCTCGGCGGACTGGGTCACCAGGAGGCGCGCCGCCGCGTTGTCCATCGTGTAGGCGACCCGTTCGGCCGGGTAGGCGGGGTCGATCGGGACGTACGCCGCACCGGCCTTGAGCACACCGAGAAGTACGGCGACCAGCTCCGCGGACCGGTCGAGGCAGACGCCGACCCGGTCGCCGGCCCGTATCCCCTGCGCCTGGAGATTGGCCGCGAAGACGTCCGCCAGCTGGTCCAGTTGCTCGTAGGTGAGCTCCACGTCGTCGTCCGACACCGCCAGGGAGTCCGGAGAGGCGGCCACGACCTGGGTGAAGGCCTCGTGCACGGTGTTCGCGGGCGCGGGAGTCGCGGGCGCGGAGCTGCCCAGACCGACGATCCGTCGCCCTTCCTCGTCGTCGAAGAGCGCGATGTCGGCGACGGGAGTGTCCGGCGCCTTCGACAACTGCCCGTACACATGCGCGACGTGCCGGGCCAGTTGCTCGCCGGTCGACGGGTGGGCGTGGCTCAGCCAGTGGTCGCAGCGCTGCCAGAGCCGGCCGTCAGCCCGGCGCACGAGGGAGAAGGTCAGAGGAAAGACCGGCACGAGTGAGGGGAGGTAGTCCTCGTCGGCACGCAGCGGCTCCCCGTCGGCGCCCGGCAGCGTTCCGGCCACCACCGGCGAGTCCACGCAAGGGCGCTGGTTCCGGCGCATCTCGTCGAGGGTGCCACCGACCCGTACCGCCACGGCGCCCTCGTCGGACCCGATGACGGCCTCTTCCCCTTCGTCGCCGTCGTAGCGACGGAGCGTCAAGGCGAGAGCCGCGCGCAGTCTTCCCTCGTCGGCCGGCGTGTCGGACGGCAGGACCGCCCATGCGGTGGCGGACCGGTCGCCGCCGGCGTTCCCTTCGCCCATTCCCCAGTCGGCAGGGGCGCCGACCTGGGCCCTGGGCACCTCCCGGACGCTGTCCGTGTCCGCGAGCCGCTCGAACTCCCGCTCCGCCGCCGCCCATCGTCCCTCGGCCAGCTGGGCGCTCAGGCGACGGAGCCCCACCGGGTCCAGCAGGCCCCGGGGGACGGCGACCATGAGGTCGGCCGGGCCATCCGCGTAGCGGAACAGCACGGCGTGCGCGCCACCGGCGACCGCCGCCGCTTCCTGGCGGCACACGTCCGGGGCACCGGGATCGCCCGACTCCAGCGGAACGTCCACGACGCGGAGGTGTGAAAGGTCAGCGGCGTCCGAGAATCGCCGCCCCACGAGCTCCACCTGGGTCCGATCCCTCAGCCGGAGCCGGACTGCGTGATTCAGGTCCCTCGCCATAGCTGCGCTCCTCCGGTTGCCGAAACCCTCACGTACGTTACGAGCCCGCCGACGTGGCGATCGGCAGTTCGGGCGGCGACTCGTCGGCAGCACACGCGCCGGCGGCGAAACTGCCCCGCTATCGCCGCCCGTACTGCCGGTGCCGGAGTGGGCGGCACCCTAATGTCGGTGCGATGACAGCAGGTGGAGGAACTCCCACGGCTCCCGTCAGGAGAAAGCTCCCGAACGGGATGTCCGTCTTCAGCCTCAACGGGAATGAGACGGACTACCTGTACGGCGAGATATTCGACGACGAGTCCTACATCCCACCGCAGGGCTGGAACATTCCCGAGAAGCCGGTGATCTTCGACATCGGGGCCAACATCGGGCTGTTCAGCCTCTTCGCGCGGCAGAGATGGCCCGACGCGCAGGTGTTCTCCTTCGAACCGGCACCCGCGGTCTTCGACGCCCTCCGGCGCAACACAGGAGGCCTTCCCGGCGTTCACATCCACAACATGGCCCTGGGTGACGAAGACCAGTCGCGTGAACTGACCTACTACCCGAACTACACCATGATGTCGGGTTTCGACGCCGATCCGGCCGCCGACAGGGTGCTCGCATCGGCGTTCGTGTCCAGTGCCGCGGACTCGCTCGACGCGGAACTCCGGGACGAGTTCCTCCATGAGGTGGAAGGGCTCGTGGACGACTGCCTCGACGAGCGGCAGCTGGTGCGCTGTGACGTGCGTCGTGTGGAGACGTTCGCCGAGGAGACCGGCATCGACCGCGTCGACTTCCTCAAGGTGGACGTGGAGGGGTTCGAGCTCCGGGTCCTGCAGGGCGTCGGCGACCGGCTCTGGCCGCGGATCGGCAACGCCGCCATCGAGGTGGCCGACCGGGACGGAGCGCTCGACGCGGTGGTCTCGCTCCTGGAGAGCCACGGCATGACGACGTTCGTCCGGCAGGCCGCCGAGTACCGGAAGACCGATCTCCACACCGTCTTCGCCTGGGCGGGTGGTCCGGCGTGACGGGCACTTCTCCGGCAACGGACGCGCGGGCACTCCTGGCGGCGAAGCGTTGGGTCGTGCGTCCCAGACGGCTCCCGAATCCAGGAATCCGGGTGTTCTGCTTCCCGCACGCGGGCGCCGGGGCGGGGGCGTTCACTCCGTGGGCCAGGCGGCTGCCCCAGGAGGCCGAACTGTGCGCCATCCGCTATCCGGGGCGGGAGAACCGGATCGACGAAGAGCCCTTCGAGGACCTCCACCTCCTGGTGAACGCCCTCGAACCAGTGATCACCCCGCTGACCGACCGGCCGTTCGTCTTCCTCGGCCACTGTTCGGGCAGCGTGGTCGCGCTGGAAGTGGCCCGCCTGATCCACGACAGACACGGGAGGCTGCCCGTCGCGCTGTTCGTCTCCTCCATCGCGGGGCCCGTCCGGCACTCGTCGGAGTCGATCCATCTGCTGCCGCGTGAGGCGTTCTTCGAACGCGTCGCGCAGTACGGCGGGATCGACGCGTCCGTGCTCGACGACCCCGAGATCATGGACGTCTTCGAGCCCACCCTGCGCGGTGACTTCCGCATCGCGGAGGAGCGCCCGTCCCAGCACACGGTGCCGCTGGATGTGCCGATCACGGCTGTGGGCGGCCGGCACGATCCCTTCGTGAGCTTCGAGGACCTGATGGCCTGGCGCGAGGAGACGAGCGCCGAGTTCTCGGTCCAGCACATCGAAGCCGGCCACTTCGTCCTGGACCAGACGATGGAGCGGATGGTGGACGCCCTACCCGCCTACCGTCAGCAGGCAAGCGCCGGCTGACGCCCCCCTCCGCCCTCCCCCGCCGCGCGCCGCACGCGTCATGGCAGACGGAAGACAAAACGCCTTTGCCCGGCGGACCGGAGACGGTCCGCCGGGCAAAGGCGTTTGCTACTTGCTCTCCATGGCCTCGATCAGGCTCTTGGGCCGCATGTCGGTCCAAGTCTTCTCGACATAGTCGAGGCATTCCGTGCGGCCCGCCTCGCCGAACACTGTCTTCCAGCCGTCCGGCACGTCCACGAAGACCGGCCAGAGGGAGTGCTGTCCCTCTTCATTGACCAAGACATAGTAGTTGGCATCTGGGTCGTCGAATGGATTCGTCACCACGCCGTCCCTTCCTGGGTAGTTAAGGCGGGCGGCCGGTCAGGGGTGTCCCCCGATCAGCAGCATCACCGGAGGCTAATCAATCTTCGGCGATCACCACACCCTTCGTTCAACTGAGTCGTCGCATCAGTTAAACAAGATCCACGCCGCCACCTGCGACGACGCGGCTCCCGGCAGCCTTCTTCGGGTGGCGTACAACCGCGCCCGCACGACCCGTGGTTGCCGCCACCGCCGCAGTTGTGCCGGGATCCGCAAATAGGTACGGTCGCCTAAACGACGAAAAACACCTCTTGCCAGAGGTCTGCTGTGCCGATCGAGCACGCACTTCGGGAGGCGACTGCATGAGCGCATCAGGCCTCGACAAAAACACTCGAAGGAATTCGGGACCACCGACATCGGCAGTGATCGCCGGACTGGGCACCTGTCTCCCTTCAAAAGAGATCCACAATGCGTCACTGGTGGGCGAATTGGATACCAGCGACGAATGGATTCGCACCCGTACGGGAATTGAGTCACGTCGTCGGGCCGACCCCGCGGTCTCGGTGATCGACCTCGCCTGCGAGGCCGCCGGAAATGCTCTGCGTTCGGCGGGAGTCGCCACGGTCGACGGGTTGATCTTCGCCACGACGACGCCGGAGCGCCCCTGCCCCGCCGGGGCTCCCGAGATCGCGGCCCGTATCGGGCAGGGGAACATCCCCGCCTTCGACGTCTCGGCCGTCTGCAGTGGGTTCCTGTACGCCCTGGCGACGGCAGGATCTCTGATCACGGCCGGGATCGCGGACAATGTGCTGGTCGTCGCGGCGGAAACCTACTCGCGCATCGTCGACCCCGCGGACCGGTCGACGGCCATCCTCTTCGGCGACGGAGCGGGAGCCGTCGTACTGCGCTCGGGTCCGCCCGACGAACCCGGTGCCCTCCTCGCCTACGATCTGGGCAGCGACGGCACGGGGGCGCACCTGATCCGCATTCCCGGTGCCCGCGAACAGGCCACCGGGGAGCGCTGGTTCGCCATGTCCGGGCGGAAGGTGTACCTGCAAGCCATCGACGGGATGGCGCAATCGACCCTGCGTGTCCTCAAGGACTGCGGCTGGAGTGCGGAGACACTCGACCAGCTCGTACCGCACCAGGCGAACGCACGCATCATGGAGGCCCTGGCCAAACGGCTCGATCTCCCGCCTGAGCGCGTGGTCTGCGAACTGGCCCGGACAGGCAACACGGCGGCCGCCTCCATCCCTCTGGCCCTCGCCGACGCGGCGGCGGCCGGCCGCCTTCGGCCCGGGCATCGGACGGTACTCACCACCTTCGGCGGCGGAATCACCTGGGCGTCGGCAGGACTGATCTGGCCGAAGCTGACCGCCGTCACCTCAGAGATCTGACAAGAGGAGCCCACTATGTTCGTCAATTACCTCACCACCCTCCTGGGCACCGTGTACAAGGTCCCCGGAGAGATCGATCCGGACAAGACGTTCCTGGAACTGGAGGTCGACTCCCTCTCCCTCGCCGAGCTCGGCGCGCACCTGGAGGACGAACTCGGCGTCGTGGTCGAGGAGGCGGAGCTGAGCAACCTGACCACTGTCACGGAACTCGCCGGAATCCTGCAGTCACGTGGGGCGGACATTCCAGCATGAGAGCACGAAGACATCAGCACGCGGATGTGGTGATCACGGGCCTCGGGATCGTCTCCCCGGCCGGCACCGACACGGCCACGGCCTGGAAGACGACCTGCGCCGGACTGCCCACAGCGGCTCCCGACGCCCGGCTCGACGGCATGCCCGTGGACTTCAGCTCCGCCGCTTCGGCCTTCGACGCGAGCGGGGAACTCGGCACCGACGCACGCCGGATGGACCCCTTCACGCAGTACGCCGTCGTCGCGGCCCGCGAGGCCGTGGCCGACGCGGCACCGGGCGGCGGGCACTGGGACCCGACCAGGGTCGGAGTCCTGATCGGCACCGCCGTCAGCGGTTTGGAGACCTGGCTGCAGCAGGCGGGGCGGCTGAGGGACGCCGGGGCACGTGCGGTCAATCCCCTGACCGTCCCCAAAGCCATCGGCAACATGCCCGCGGCCACAGTGGCCTTGCACCTGGGCTTCAACGGACCCGCGCTCGGTCTGTCCACCGCGTGCGCGTCGGGCACCACGGCACTGGGGTTCGGGCTCGACCTGTTGCGCGCGGGCCGCTGCGACGTCGTGCTCGCCGGTGGCACCGACGCCCCGATCACACCTCTCATGTCCAGTGCCTTCGACCGGCTCAAGGCGCTGTCCCGACGGCGTGACGACCCCCTGTCGGCTTCCCGGCCCTTCGACCTGCACCGCGACGGCTTCGTACTGGCCGAAGGGGCCGCGGTGCTCGTCCTGGAGCGCGCGGCAGACGCGCGAGCCCGCGGTCGACGCCCGTACGCGAAGGTCATGGGCTACGGCGAATCCTCGGACGCCCATCACCTCACCGCGCCCGACCCGAACGGGAGTGGCGCGCGGCTCGCCGTACTGGGGGCGCTGGCGGACGCCGAGGTGTCCACGTCGGATGTGGCACTGATCAACGCGCACGCGACGAGCACCCCGCAAGGCGACGCCATCGAAGCGCGTCTCATCGACCGCCTCTTCGGCCGGCAGACCGCGGTCACCTCCACCAAGGGAGTGACCGGGCACATGCTGGGAGCCGCCGGCGCCGCCGAAGCGCTGTTCACGGCCTTGTCCATCGACCAGGGGACCATCCCGCCCACGGCCAACTTCCGGGAACCTGGGCGCGACATACCGGAGATCGACATCGTCCATGGCAGCGCCAGGTACGCCCCGGTTCCCGTCGCCGTGAGCAGTTCGATCGGCTTCGGCGGTCACAACGCCGTCGTCGTCCTCGGCCAGGCCTGAGCGCGCCGCACAGTACCGCCGAGCTGTTCGACCTGTGTCAATGTCCCGCAGCAGCTGTCACGTGGCTTCCTCGTCGAGCTCCTGCGCGACCTCCATCCACGTCTCCGCGTACCGACGGGCGAGGTCGACGACGAGGTCGCCGCAGTGCGCGGGGACCGCGGCGGCCAGCTTGGACCAGCCGCGCTCCCCGATGACGTTCCGCTGCAGCACCCGGAACAGGCGCCGTTCTTCCTCCCTGTCCCGCAGAGACGGGTCCTGCAACAACTTGTCGAGCAGGGTCACGAGATCGGAAGGCGCGAGCCAGCCGCCGGGCACAGCCGCCCGGGGGTCCGCCGTCCTCGCGGGCCCCGGCAGGGCGACTGCCGCTGAGGCGGGCTCAGCGTGCGCGTTTCTGGTGGCGTCCGGCGGAGCCGCCTGTGCCGGTGCCGGCACCGGCGGCTCACCGGACAGGAGTCGTCTGCGGACATCGCTCACGGTTGCGGGCGCGATCCCTGCGAGCCGCGCCACCTCGCGCAGCGAGGCCTGCGGATGCTCGGCTATCAGCCTGGCGGCCCGCTCCCGGCCCTCCGCGCTGTTGAGCGGGCGCACCTTGCCGTCCCTGCCGATCCGCGCGCGCAACTGGGCGCTGCCACCTGCGGTCTCACGCCGGATGGCGGCCACCGTCTTGGCGCCCAGGCCCGCGATCCGGGCGATCGCCCGGTCCGACATCTCCGGAGACGACGCGATGATGCGCTCGGCCGCGGCCCGCCGGTCCTCCTTCGACAGCGGGAGGCCGTGGGTGACGTTCGCTTCCACGGCCCGCAGGAAGGCCTCTTCGGCGGTGCCGTCGAAGAACTCGACAAGAATCATCGCCTCGCCCTTGCGGAAGGCGACGGCCAACCGGTGCATCCCGTCGATCACGCGCATGCTGCGCCGGTCCACGAGGATGGGCGGCAGCGTGGCCTCCACCGCCATCAACTGGGCGACGTGCTCCGCGGTCTGCCCTTCCAGACGCGGAGAGTCGCCGGGAAGGAGCGAGGCGATCGGGACGGGCACGGCCCCTCGCGCATTCGACGTGGGGGCCGCGGCGGACCGGGCCGAGCCATCTCCCTCTTCCAACGGTTCTGGATGTCTCAAGTCGGTAGCACTGAACTCCACTTTCCGCTCCCCCACTGACGAACCGCCTGAATTCCTGATGACGACTTCAAGGAGAAAATCTGCGTCCACCGGGCAATGAGGGAAATACGGAATCAGTGGTGCCGAACACGCGACCAATGCACCGCTAGCGGCTGCATCAGTTCACCGCAGCCCCCAAAGCGCCCGAAACCGCATTCGAACTTACATCCAGGGGACAGTACAGGCAACCAGCAAGGCCACTGCACAGGCAATATGCCCTGGTGCAATGAGGAGGCGCTCAACTGCGGCAGCGCGGCGGTTGAACACCGTGAGCGGCCGCCCACCCGGCAGCCGCCCGGCTACGGCCCGGCGGCGGCCCGGCGGCGGCCCGGCGGCGGCCCGGCGGCGCGCTCGCCTCGGCGGGCGACACTGTCCTATCTTCTGGAGCGTGATGGTTCATCCGGGCAAGGGGCCCGGCGGTCTGGGGGTTGGTGGCATGGTTACTGGTCATGTGGTGCGGTTCGACAGCGTTCGGGGTTTCGGGTTCATCGCTCCCGATCACGGAGGGGGCGACGTCTTCCTGCACGTGAACGACCTCCTGATCCCCGAGAACTACCTGCGCTCGGGCCTTGCGGTGCAGTTCGAGGTGGAGGAGGGCGACCGCGGGCTCAAGGCCTCGGCCGTCAGGCTCGCGGAGGGAGCCGACATCGAACCGCCGGCCTTCCAGACAGCCGCCGCCACGGCCGCACAGGTCCCGGCCAGGCAGCCCGACGGCGATGACTCCCTGTGCACCGTCCTCACCTCGAACGAGTATCTGCACGAGGTGACCGATGTCCTCCTGTCGGCCGCGCCCTCCCTCACGGGAGAACAGATCGTGGCCGTCCGCGCAGGTCTGCTGCGGTTCGCCAAGAACCACGGATGGACCGAGGACTGAGCGGCCGGCGGAAGGTTTCCGCGGTAGGCCGGCAAATCGTCCCGCGGCGGATCGACCATAACAGTCGGCCCCGGAGACCAGGGCCCGCCCGCCTTTTCCGGCAATCACAGGACGGCCGAACAAAACGGTCCGGCCGATATTGATCGTGGCGCTCTCGCGATGCATCGTGGGAGCGCCACGGTTTTCTCTCCGCGTCATGGTGCGATGCCCTTCCGGGCCACAATGACGCCGAGCAGGCGACTGCCCGCTCTTTCTGTCAAGACCATGGCATCAGGTCGGCCCGCACATTTTTTCTTTTTCCAGCTGATGCGTGAATTACAGAGAGCGAGGCAGTTTCCGTGACCGTGCTAAACCGCCCATCGATGGGCCGGATACGGCTGCGGCCGGGCGACGAGTCGCTTGAAGGCCAGCAGGTCAGACCGGGAACGGTGCGGCGGATCCTTCCGTACGCCCGGCCCTACCGCTGGCAGGTCGTGCTGCTCCTTTCGGTGACCGCCTTGGACGCCTGCATAGCGGCGGCAAGTCCACTGATCCTCAAGTGGATCATCGATCACGGCATCCTGCCCGGGGACCTCTCTGTCGTGGTATGGCTCAGTGTCGCGCTCGCGGGCCTCGCCGTGCTGAACGCCGGGGTCGTCTACGTGCAGAGCCGCTGCTCGGGCCGGGTGGGTGAAGGAGTCGTCTACGAGCTGCGCACCGAGGTATTCGCGCATGTGCAGAAGCAGCCGCTCGCGTTCTTCACCCGTACCCAGACCGGCAAGCTGATCAGCCGCCTCAATACGGACGTCGCGGGCGCCCGACAGGCGGTGACGACCCTGCTCACCCAAGCGGTCTCGACGGTCCTGACGCTGATCCTGGTCCTCTCCGCGATGTTCTACCTCTCCTGGCAGATCACCGTGGCGGCTCTGGTGATGCTTCCGCTGTTCCTGATCCCCGCACGCCTGCTGACGCGCCGTATGCAGCGCATGACCAGGTCGCTCATGGAGCAGGACGCGGAGATGAGCTCGATGATGACCGAGCGTTTCAACGTCTCGGGCGCCATGCTGTCCAAGCTCTACGGGCGCCCGCGGGACGAGGACGACATGTTCGCCGAGAAGGCGGCCCACGTGCGCGACCTCGCCGTCAAGCTGGTCGTCTGGGGTCAGCTCCTGCCCATCATCGTCACCGTTCTCACGACCTTCACCACGGCCCTGGTGTACGGCCTGGGCGGCGCGCTCACCATCGACGGGGCCATCGAGTTCGGCACACTGGTGGCCATGGTGGCCCTGCTGATGCGTCTTTACGGCCCCGTCAACGAACTGTCGACCATGCAGGCGACCGCCACGGTCGCCCTGGTCAGCTTCGACCGGGTCTTCGAGGTCCTCGATCTCAAGCCGCTGATCACCGAGCGACCCGGCGCCAAGCCCCTGCTGCCGAAAACCGCCGCCGACCGTGAAGGAACGACCCCCGACACCACGGACATCGAGTTCGAGGCAGTCACCTTCCGGTATCCCAGCGCCGACGAGGTGTCGATAGCGTCGCTGGAGGCGATCGCGAACCGCAAGCACGATCGGTCGGGCGCGTCCGCGCAGGAAGTCCTCCACGAACTGAGTTTCCGCGCTCCGGCCGGCAAACTCACCGCGCTGGTCGGCCCGTCGGGTGCCGGAAAGACCACCATCACCCAGCTGGTGCCCCGTATGTACGATCCGAACGCGGGCACCGTGCGCATCGGCGGTCACGACATCCGCGATCTCACCCTCACCTCACTGCGCGAGAACGTCGGCGTCGTCACTCAGGAGTCCCACCTCTTCCACGACACCCTCCGCGCCAACTTGACCTACGCCCGCCCCGGTGCCGACGAGCAGGAGCTGATCGAGGCGTGCAAGGCGGCGTTGATGTGGGACACCATCAGCGCCCTTCCCGAGGGCCTGGACACCGTCGTGGGTGACCGCGGCTACCGGCTATCCGGTGGTGAGAAGCAGCGGATAGCCCTGGCCCGGCTGCTGCTCAAGGCTCCACCGATCGTCGTGCTCGACGAGGCGACCGCGCACCTGGACTCGGAGTCGGAAGCGGCGATCCAACAGGCGCTCAAGACGGCCCTCGCCGACCGCACCTCGCTGGTCATCGCGCACCGCCTTTCCACCATCCGTGAGGCGGACCAGATCCTGGTCGTCGACGACGGTCGTATCCGCGAGAGCGGAACCCACGAGGAACTCCTCGCGGCGGCAGGGCTCTACGCCGATCTCTACCACACGCAGTTCTCCCACCAGATGACGGCCGACCGCGGGCACGTCGACCACCAGGCGTCGCCGTCCGCGGTCGTCGCGGGTGCGCAACCCAGGCCCTGACCTCCTTCCATCCCCTCGTACGTCGAGCCGGGTCACCACATGCCCTGCTGCGGGGCCTGGTGGACGGGGAGGGGCAGACGACGGTGATGGTCACGCACG
>NZ_JBFAHX010000075.1:0-21191 GCF_040654435.1 Streptomyces sp. NPDC050703 | reverse complement strand
GCCGACCTCGACGAACGCGAACGCACCCTCATCCACCTCCGCTTCGTCGAAGAGCAGACCCAACAGCAGATCGCCGACCAGCTCGGCTGCTCCCAGATGCACGTCTCCCGCCTCCTCACCCGCACCGTCACCAAACTCCGCACCGGCCTCATGGACCGCGACGAGGCATAGGGCGACCAGGACCGGATCGGACCGGCAGGACAGGTCGGACGAGTAGGACAGCGAGAGGGGCCCGCCGGTCGGCGGGCCCCTCTCGTGTCATTCCTGTGCCGGGCTGTTCGGTGGGTCAGCCCACCATGCGGTAGCCGTAGTTGCCGCCGCCCGCGGGGCCGCCGACGCTGCCGAGGTGGAAGCTGGTGGCACCCTCGCCCGTGACGCCGGCGGTGCCGGTGGGCAGCTTCCAGACGCGGCCCTTGTAGCCGTCCTCGCCGTTGCCGCCGACGTACAGCTCGGTGGCTCCGTCCGCGCCGGCGTCGACCAGGGCGGCCGAGGCGCCGAAGTGGTCGTCGTTCTCCGAGGTGCTCGGCACGCCGCGGGCGTTCTGCGTGAACGACTTGGCGCCGGTCGTGGTGATGCCGTCGGCGCCGCCCCGCAGCACGGTGACGGCTCCCGACTTCGCGGTGGTGGCGGCGTCGGAGCCGGTCTCGTAGGAGGCCCCGACGACCAGGTCCGCGTACCCGTCGCGGTCGGTGTCGCCGACGGCCACCGCGGAGCCGAACTCGTCGCCCGCCTCTTCCACGCCCGGCACACCGGCGGATGCCTGCGTGTACGCGCGCGACGGGACGGTGGTGCTGACGCCGTTCTCGCCGCCGTAGGTGACGTACACCTGGTTCCGGTCGGGGTAGCCGGTGACCAGGTCCTGGTAGCCGTCCTTGTTCAGATCGCCGAACGCCGACGGCAGGTGGCTCTCGTGGTGGTACGGGCCGGTGAACTCGCTGCCCTTCACCAGGCCGGCGGCGGAGCCCTTCAGCACCACGCCGCCCGGCGTCCCGCTGCCGAGGACGACTCCGCCGCTGGCCACGACGTCGGCCTTGCCGTCACCCGTGAGGTCGCCGACGTAGACCGTACCGATGACGAGGTTGTCGTCCTCGCCGGTGTCGCGGTTCCAGACGGCGGCGGGCTTGCCGGTGGCGCGGTTCAGCGGGCCGAGCAGGACGGAGACGCCGTAGGAGCCGTGGTGGGCCCGGGTGACGTAGTCGTCGACGCCGTCGCCGTTGACGTCGCCCACGCCCATGCCGCCGCCGAGCAGCTTCGGCGACTCGGCGGTGTAGTCCCCGCCCGGCAGGGCGGTGCCCTCACCGGTGATGCCGTCCTTGCTCCCCCACAGGACGGTGGTCTTCTCCAGCCACTTCACCACGAGGTCGTCGTAGCCGTCGCCGTCCAGGTCGCCCGCGGCGCTGACCTCGCGCCACTTGCCGTCCGCGACGGGTTCGCCCGGTACGCCCGGGCTCGCCTGGCTGAGGACGTTCGCGGTCTCGTACCTGAGACCGGTCGCCGAGCCGTACGCGACGGTGACGACGCCCGCGCGCTGGATGTCCCCCACGGTCGCCGTGTGGGCGCCGATGGCGAGGTCCTGGTAGCCGTCGCCGTTGAAGTCGGCCTTGCCGCCCGCCGACCCGGCGGTCGCTCCGGCCGCCGGTGCCGCGAGGGCGGCGGGCGCGAGCCCTGTCGTACCGGCGAGAGCTGCCGCGCAGGCGGCGGCAGCGATGAGCGCTCTGCGGCGCATGTGGTCCCCCCACTTCCCATGGCGACCGCCCGGGCACGGCCCGGAGGCGCGTGGCCGGGAACGGCCGTCAGAAGATCAAATTACGCCAGATGATAAGCGGTGAAGGTCGGAACGGGCACAGAGATTTTTTCCGGCACGGGCACAGGGCCTCCCCGGAGAGCGGCATGGCCTGCCATTTCTACCGGGCGCGGGCGGCGTTCCGCAGGGCCGTGTGCGCGTCGCGGCTCCGGGTCCGTCCGGCGACGAGGGCCGCCTCGACCTCGTCGCCGAAGCGCTGGTCGCGCACCTCGTCGAGGACGATCTCGCTCAGGTCGATGGCCGACCAGGCGGCTTCGACCGCGGCCTCGACCAGGTGGGTGTCCGTGGCGGTGAGTACGAGGCGGTCGAAGGCCTGGGTGACCGCGGACCGCGCCCGGTAGACGGCGGCCCGCCCGTCCCTGCTCGGCGGTTCACCGTTGCGGAGGTCGGCGATCTGGAGCCAGAAGAGTTCCCGGTACGCCAGGGAAGCGGCAAGGAGTTGTGCGGCGGCGTCCCTCACCAGCTGGTCGTGCTCGGCCGCACGGGCCCGGCGGTCCGTCCAGTGCGCGGTCAGGCCGGCGAGCGCGGCGCCGGCGAGCGTGCCGAACACGGCTATCACGGTCGACCACATCAAGCACTCCTCCGTCGAGCGGGTCGGTCACAGGGAACCCCAGCCGTTCTCCAGGAGCGCGAAAGCGCGCGTGATCGCCTGGTGCGGGTCGTCGTGCCCGCGGGCCACCCGGGGGGCTTCGAGGGCGAAGTGGGCCAGGGCGGCGCAGGCCGGGTCGCCCGCGGGCAGGCCGCTCTCCTCGGCGATGACCTCGGCGAGGGCGGAGGTGTGGCGCAGCCACATGCCCTGTACGTAGTCGCGCAGGGCGGGGGTGTCGTTCACCAGGCCGAGGAAGGCGGTGAAGCGGGGGTCGTCGTCCGCGGCGGCCATGCGGTGGCGCAGGGCGTGTTCACGCAGCGCCGCGGGGATGGACCGGCCCTTCGGCCGCTCCCGGACAGCGGCGAGCAGGGCGGCCTCGTTCGCGGCGTCCTCGTCGAAGACCAGGGCCTCCTTCACCGGGAAGTGCTTGAACAGCGTGGTGGTGGAGACGTCGGCGGCGTCCGCGATCTCGCGGATGCCCACGTCGTCGTATCCGCGCTCCAGGAAGAGGCGCAGCGCGGCGTCGGCGATGGCCCGACGGGTGGCGGCCTTCTTGCGCTCGCGACGGCCCGGCGGCGCCGCCGGGGCGGCCGCGCCGGAGTCCGTACCGGTGCCGGTGTTGGTCATGTGGAGCACCATACCCTTCGGTTGCCCGACTCAAAAAGTTGACCCGTTGCACTTATTGAGCAGGTGTGCTTTTTTTGGACGGGGCGATCAGCGCCCCTACCGACCCACCCGACCGGAGGCCCCATGACCACCCACAGCACCACCACCACGCCCCGCATCGCCGTCGTGGGCGCCGGTCCCGGCGGTCTGGTCTGCGCCCGCGTGCTGCAACGGCACGGCGTCGCGGCCACCATCTACGACCTGGACGCCTCTCCCCTCGCCCGCGACCAGGGCGGCAGCCTCGACATGCACCCCGGCACGGGCCAACTCGCCCTGCGCGAGGCGGGCCTGCTGGCGGATTTCCTTGCTCTGGCACGCCCCGAGGGCCAGCAGATGCGCCTGGTCGGCCGTGACGGCCGCATCCTCGTCGACACCGCACCGCCGGAGGCCGGCCCCGCCGACGGCAACCCCGAGATCGACCGCGGCCAACTGCGCGATCTCCTCCTGCGTTCCCTGGCACCCGGCACCGTTCAGTGGGGCCGCCGGCTGACCCGTGCCGAACCCCTCGGCGGCGGAGTCCACCGCCTGCACTTCGCCGACGCGACCACGGTCGACGCCGACCTCGTCGTCGGGGCCGACGGCGCCTGGTCCACGGTCCGCCGCCTGGTGTCCGACGCGCGACCCGGCTACACCGGCGTCACCTTCGTCGAGACGGGCCTCGACGACGCCGACACCCGCCACCCCGCCCTCGCCGCACTCACCGGCGACGGCACGATGATGGCCCTCGACGACAACCTGGGCTTCGTCGCCCAGCGCAACAGCGGCGGGCACATCCGCGTCTACGTCGGCATGCGCACCGCCGAGGACTGGCATCAGCGGGCCGGGATCGACCTCGCCGACGAGAGCGCGGTGCGCGACGCGCTGCTGGCGCGCTTCAGCGGCTGGTCACCCGACCTGCTCGGCTACATCACCGCCACCAACACCGGCTACACCAACCGCCCCTTGTACGCCCTGCCGGTCCCCCACACCTGGCCCCGCACACCCGGCGTCACGCTCATCGGCGACGCCGCCCACCTCATGTCACCCTTCTCCGGGATGGGCGCCAACCTCGCCATGCTCGACGGCGCCGACCTCGCGCGGGCCCTCATCGACCACCCCACCGTCGACCAAGCGGTCACCTCCTACGAGAAGACCGTCCTGCCCCGCTCGGCCGAAGCCGCCGAAGGCGCGGCCGAGGGAATCGCCGGCGCCTTCGCCCCGGACAGCGCGGCCCAGGCCCTGGCCCATATGACGGGTCACCACTGAGAGCCCTGCGGACCGGCCCGGGTGGCGTGCGGTCGGAGAGCCCGCCCAGGGTGTGGTGCCGGTATCCTCCGGCGCGTGACCAACTCCCCCGCCGGCCTCACCGATCCTGCCGATCGCTCCGTCCCCGCCGACCGCTCCGTCCCTGCCGCCCTCGCCGCCCTCACCGATGAGGAAGTGGCGGTGGCCGCCGTGCGTGCCGGTGCCGGCGTCGTGCGCCGGCTGTACGGCCGGCGGCTCGCCCGGACCGACAAGGGGGACGGTGACTTCGCGACCGCCGCCGACGTCGAGGCCGAGGAGGCGATCCTCGATGTCATCCGCGGCGCCCGGCCCGCCGACGCCGTGCTCGGCGAGGAGGGCGGGCAGCGGGGCGCCGCCGCGGAGGGCGGACGGCGGTGGCTGGTCGATCCGCTGTGCGGGACGCTCAACTACGCCGTCGGCAACATGCTCGTGGCGGTCAACGTGGCGCTGCCGGGTGGTGCGGCCGCCGTGGCCGATCCGTTCAGCGGCGAGGTCTTCTTCACGGACGGTGCGGCGGCGTGGGTGCGGCACGGCGACGCCGACACACCGCTCGCGCCCGCGTCCGCCACCCGGCTCGTGGACGTCAACCTCGATCCGCCCTTCCCCAACGCGCCCGGCTTCCGGGCCGTGGACCTGCTGGCGAGGCGGGAGTTCGGGGAGCGGTTCCGGCCCCGCGTCGTGTCCACCACCCTGGCGCTGGCCTGGGTCGCCGCGGGGAAGCGTGCCGCGTACGTCACGGACGGGGACGGCCTGGCGGGGAGCGTGCACTTCGCGGCCGGGATCGCGCTGTGCCGGGCCGCCGGGTGCGTGGTCACCGGGATCGACGGCGGCCCTGCGGACGGCGCGGGCCGCGGGCTGGTGGCGGCAGCCGACGACGACACCCACCGGCTGCTGATGTCGATGATCCGCGGCTGAGGCCGCCGCCGGGACCCCCTACTTGTTCGGGTCCCTGAAGCGGCCGAAAGCCTTCGTGAGGGCGCTCAGCGGTGAGTGGTCCGCCTTGGTGTGCCCGGGCGCGGAGGGTCGGGCCACACCGTCGCCGCCGGTCGCCTCGGCCAGCGCGGCCTGCGCCGCCTCGGCCGCCTCGCGGTAGAGGTCGCAGGCGTTCGTCATCGCTTCGAGGGCCTCGGCGTACTTGGTGACCATCGCCTGGGCGTGGACCAGTTCCTCGTCCTGGGTGAGCAGGTGCCAGCCCTGGCGCAGCCGCGTCAGGGCCCGCTCCGCCTCGGCCGGCATCTCACGCGGCAGCGCGGCGAACTCGCCGATCTTCTCCAGGAGTTCGGACGGCCGCGACCCGTCGAGGAAGACGCTGCGCACCGTGAAGTGGTCCGCGTCGTACTCCGCGGCCTGCGGCACCGTGGGCAGGATGACGGCGCCGCCGCGCGGCATCCGCACACTCAGCTCCCGCTTCATCGCGAAGTCGGCGATCTGCGCCTGGTCCGGCGTGCCCCGGTGCTCGACCACCCGGTGGCGCAGGCTCGGCGGCAGGAACGTCGTCAGCGGCTGCTCCCCCACCGCGTCGGGAGTCATCGCCTCGTGCACGACGACGTGGACGAACCAGCTCTGCCGGGTGCAGTCCCGCAGCCGGTGGCGCAGTTCGTCATCGTCCTTGGGCAGGTGGTTCGTGGTACGCAGGCGCACGCCGGGCACCGTGTCGTGGTCCCACGGCACCCGCTCGCTGTCGGGCCAGAACATGGTGGCGGGCGAGGGCCAGTGCGCGTCCCACGCCTGATCCGCCTCCGCGGCGAGAATCCAGATGACGCCCTCGCCGTCCTTGCGGCGCACCTCGGGGTCGTACGTGGTCAGCTGCGCGCGCACCGTGACGTCGTCACCCACGCGCCAGCGGGCCTCGAAGCAGCGGCGGGCCGAGGGGCCGGGGTCGGCCGACTCGTCCCTCGGGTGCAGGACGGTTGAGCGGGCCGCCTCCGCGGGGTCGAGGTCGAGGAAGTCGTCGAGCACCCCGGCCGCCTTGAGGGCGATCAGGTTGCGCCGGACGTCCTGCTCGGGCTCGGGCCCGAGGTGGCGCCCGCGTCCCAGCCACGCGGTGTCGGGGACGGTCGTCGGGGGGGTGCTGTTTCTGGCCATGGAGTCGTTCTGTGCGGTGATCGGGGCCCGACCAGTATGGTCCGTGAGCCCGTCGATGCAAGCGGTCCCCCGCCCATAAGGGGTACCTCCTTTCCCTTCGGGAGGATTCGCGAGGGGAAAAGAACCCTTTTGGTGCTCGGGCGTCGATCGGACGTCACGGCGATCGACTTCTTGAGCGACCGGCCGCCCGCTCCGTACGCGCCGGGCCGCGCGTCTCACGTCGTACGGGGCAGACGCACGGCCAGGGTCACCCTCACTCCGCGGGGGCCGGAGTCGATGGTGATGTCGTCGGTGAGCCGCCGCGCCAGCCACAGTCCGTGCCCGTCCTGGCGCCCGCGGGGGCCCGGATCGGGCGCCGCGGTGAGGTCGCGGCGGTCGCGGCGGTCGCGGCCCAGGTTCTGGATACGGCAGAGCAGGTGGCTCCCGCTCCTCTGCAGGACGAGTGTGCCGGCGTCGCCCGGCCGGTCGACCGCGCTGACGGCCACGGCGTCCATGGCCACCACGAACTCGCCCCTGCGCGGATCGGTCAGCCCCTCGTGTCCCGCGTACCGCTCGACCAGCAGCCGCAGTCTGGGCATGTCGTCCTGGGTGAAGCGGGATTCCAGCAGGGTGACAGCGGGTTCCCCCCCGGGCCCTGGCGTCGTCATCAACGCTCCACCTCGCTGAGCGGCAACTGTGGCATGTCGTCGGCACCTGCTTGCTTCAGCAGCCGGGCGGGGACCGGCCCACAGCGCACGCGGATGTGGCCCTGCCCGTCGGCGTGCACGAGGCGCAGCAGATCGACGGCGCAGGCGGCGCTGAGGAAGATGAGGTCGGAGAGGTCCACGGTCAGCTCCGCGCCGTCGTCGAGGCGTCTCAGAGCGTCGTGCAGCGCGCCGATGAACTCCTGCCGTGTGGCCAGGTCCGCCTCACCGGCCAGCCGCACCGCGCCGGGGGCGTGTTCCACGTGCAGGGCGCCGAGGACGGGCAGCAGTCTGCGCGGGTGGGCCTCGTGCATGGCCGTCAGCACGTCGGGGGTGAACCAGCGGCTGTCGTAGGCGCAGATCTCGGTGTAGGGCCGGTCGGCGAAGAGGTGGTGGGCGTGCGATTCGCGCCACTGCACCATGCCGACGTCGGCGTTCAGGTCCGAGACCCAGTGCATGTCGATGTAGGTGCGCAGCCCTCTGTACCCCTCCGCGAGGGCCTGGTCGGTCTCTTCCGAGATGCGCTGCCACTGCCGCCGGGGAGTGAACGCCTTCTCGGGGTGGATGAGCGCGCGCATGCTGCTGACCACCAGTTGACCGCGCTCGCGGGCGGCTCCCAGGAGGGCGCCGGGCGCGTCAAGGCGTGCCCACACCTCGTCCTCGTGGAGCTTCGGGGCGGCGAAGACGATGACTTTCTCGTGCTCGGCGAGGCCCGCCCACGCGAAGGCGGAGACGAGGTCACGGCCCGCGTCGTCGCCGTCGTAGCTGACGAAGGCGTGATCGCCCGCCCGAAGTCGCTGGACCGGGATCGTACCGGCAGGTGCCGGGCCGGCGGCAGGCATCGCTCACCTCGTCCTTGGCGGGCTCCCCCGACGACAAAACAGGTGTGAGGGTAGCGTTCCGGGTGGGTCGGCGATGCGGGTGCCGCAGTTGTGGCAACAGTGTGTTCTGCTTTGGAGATTCGCGACGCCAAAGCGTTCGCGGGCCGACCGGAAGAGATCGGAGCGGGGGAGCGCCGGTCACCGGAGCCGGGTAGGGCCGGCAGGCGGCGGCCGCTCTCGGCCACCGCCTGCTTCCCTTCATCCTCGGCCTGCCGTCGCTGTCACGGCTACCGTCACCGGCCGTGGCGGCACGGAGGTCAGAGGACACCGCCGGTCGCCCGGGTCAGCGGGCCGTGGCCGCGGCGGACGTTGGCCCCGCCCAGCGCGTAGGCGCCGGCCAGCGCGGCGATGGCCCCGCCACCCACGCCGACCGCGATGGCCTTGCGGTTCTTGAGCACCGTCCAGGTCGTGGACGCGGCCTGAAGTGCCTTGCCCGGCACCGTGGACAGCACCTCGCCGCCCGCCTTGGCCTTCTCGCCGAGCGTGGCACCGAGGGCCGCCGTGGACTCCGCGGCGCCGGAGACGGTGGACTTGGCGCCGCGCGCCGCCGCACCGGCCTGGGACGCCGCGCCCGAGGTGGCCTTGGCCGCGACCGCCCCGGCGGCTCCGGCCTTGGACTGGCCGGTCTCCGACCGACCGGTCTTGGACTGACCCGTCTTGGACTGACCCGTCTTGGACCCGTCGGCGCTGGACTGGTCGGTCTTGGACTGACCGGATGTGCCCTCACTCGCCTTGGCCTGACCGCTCTTGGCCGTATCGGACTTGCCCTGACCGGACTTGTCCTGACCGGAGTTGGTCCGGCCGGAGGCCGCCTGACCGGTCTTGTCCGCGGTCGAGGTGTCACCTTCGTGGCTGCTCACGTTCTTTCTGGATTCACTCATACCCTCCGTCTGACCGCGTCTACTTGTTCGAAACAGCCACTTTCACCGGACGCGGCCTACGCGGTCTTGACCGCCCCGCCGTCGATGAGGTGGTCCGTTCCGGTCGTCGCGGCGGCGAGGGGTGACACGAGGTAGGTGGCGAGCGACGCGACCTCGTCCGGTTCGACGAGCCGGTCGATGACCATGCCCATCGCCGCGGGAAGCCCGGCCACGAGATCGGCGTGGGAGATCCCCATGGAGGCCGCGAGTTCCGCGCCGTGCCCGCCCTCGCCCTCCCACATCGCGGTGCGGACCGGCCCCGGCGAGACGGTGTTCACGCGTACGCCGCGAGGGCCGAACTCGTCGGCCAGCGCCTTGCCGAACGCGGTCAGCGCGGCCTTGGCCGTGGTGTAGGCGATGGGTCCGCCGTGCGGGACGCGGGCCCCGGTCGAGGAGACGTTGACGATGGCGCCACGGCTCTCCAGCAGGGCGGGCAGGGCTTCGCGCGTGACGCGGACGGCGGCGAAGAAGTTGAGGCCGACCACCTCGGCCCACTGGGCCTCGGTCGTGTCCAGGAAACCGCCCGTCAGTCCCCCGTCCCCGCCGCCCACGTTGTTGACCAGGATGTCGATCCCGCCCAGCTCGGCCACGGCTTCGCGGACGAGGTGTCCGGCGCCCTCGGGGTCGGCCAGGTCCACGGCCACGGCGGTCGCACCGGTCGCGCGCAGCTCCGGCGTGGGCCTGCGGGCCGCGCCGACCACACGGACGCCTTCGGCCGCAAGGCTCCGTACGACACTCAGGCCGATACCGCGACCCGCACCCGTGACCAGGGCGGTTCTGCCGTTCATGTGCAGGTCCATGGCGATCCTCCGCAGAGTGGAAAGAGTGAGAAGCCGCGTCACTCCCGACGCACTGAACGTACGACATGCGTCATGCGTGTTGCAAGACCTACGTGAGCTGCTACATCGACGTACTCTCTACGGGGAACTCAGCACCGGAAGGAGCCTCAGCACCCATGGCGAACCCCGCCTCCCCCAAACCGATGCGCGCCGACACCGAGCGGACGGTGCGCGCGATCCTCGAAGCCGCCGAACGCGTCCTGTCCGCGAACCCGGCCGCGACGGTGGAGCAGATCGCCGAGGCCGCCGGCGTCGCGCGCACCACCGTCCACCGGCGTTTCGCCTCCCGCGACGCCCTGATCGCGGCGCTCGCCGCATGGGCCACGCAGCGGTTCCGCGAGGCCGTCGAAGCCGCGCGCCCCGACACCGCGCCGCCCGCCGTCGCCCTCCACCAGGCCACGGTCAACGTGCTGCGCGTGAAGGTCAGTTGGCGCTTCGCCATGGATGCCACCGCCACCCGGGCGGACCCCGAGGTCGCGCGCGTGCACGCCGGGATACTCGCCTCCTGCGAGCGGCTGTTCGCCCGTGCGCGGGACACCGGGCTGCTCGGGCCCGACACCGACCTGGACTGGGCCCGGCGCGTGTACTACGCCCTCATCCACGAGGCCGCGGCCCAGGAGCCCTCCACCGACGCCGCCGTCGACGCGCAGGCCACCCGCGTGGTCACCACGCTGCTGCACGGCCTCGGCGGACCGAAGGAGGCCATCGGCGCGTGACCCCGTGGCGGTCGCCATGACGCGTGGCCGGGACGCACCGGCCGCCGCAACGGCCGTCAGGCGTCGGCGTGTCCCGCCAGGGCGATGTCGTTCCTGGAGGCGACGTTCAGCTTCCGCATGATGCGCGCCACGTGGTGCTCCACGGTCCGGGTGGAAAGGACCAGGCTCTCGGCGATGTCCCGGTTCGCCCGGCCCTGGACGACCAGGTGTGCCACCTCCCTCTCGCGCGGCGAGAGTTGGTCGCCGTAGCCGAGGCGGCCCCTGCGGTGGGTGGTGACGATGTCGTGGCGGCGCAGCAGCCGCTGGCAGCGGGCCACGTCCCAGCGTGCGCCCAGCTCGCGGTAGGCCTCGACCACGTCCTGGATGACGTCGGCCGCCGTCTCGCCGCGCCGGTCGAGCAGGCAGCGCCCCCGGGTCTCCGCCGCCCGCGCGGCGTCGAAGGGGCGGCCGAGCTCCCGCCACCGCGTCTCCGCCTCCGCCAGCAGGCCGACGGCCGCGTCCGGCCGGTCGTCGGCCTCGGCGAGCAGCGCGCGGCATACGGTCAGGGCCGCGTGGGCGGCGGGCGCGTCCCGGTACTCGGTGCCGTCGGCGAGGTCGGCGACGAGCCGCTGGGCCCGCGCCGTCTGCCCGCTGCCGTGCAGGGCCTCCACCGCGGTGGGTGCCACCTCCGCCGCCCACACCCAGCCGCCCGTCCGCTCAAGGCGGTGCAGGGTCTCCTCGACGGCCTCGCACGCCTGGCCGGGACGCCCGGCCTCCAGGTGGACGCGGGCGGTGGCCGCGGCGGACGCGGTGAGGATGACGCCGGTGTCGTAGCGGGTGATGCGGGCCGCCTCCGCGAGGTCGCGGCGGGCGCGGGGGACGTCACCGAGCACGTGCAGCGCGGTCAGGCCGCGGACCAGCATGGCCTCGGCGGTGAGGTCGGGTATCTCCGCGTAGAGCCGGGTGGTGTGGTCGGCGGTGGCGTGCAGCCCCTGCCAGCGGCCCTCGTGCCAGGCGAGCACCAGGTGGGCGGTCTGCGTGAGCCCTTCGAGGTACGGGCTGCTGGTGTCGGCGAGGCCGTCCGCGGCCCGCTGGAGGAACTCGCGGGCCCGCGCGTCGTAGCCGAGGGCGGTGGCGGCGTGCGCCAGGTTGGTCCAGCCCCGGGTGTGGTGTGCGGCCTCCATGGCGTCGGCGGCCGGGCCGCGCAGGGCTTCGGCGGCGGCCCAGGCCCGGTCGTCGCCGAGCAGCATCAGCGCGGTGGCGCGGTTGGCCGCGATGGCGGCGCGGGCCACCGGGTCCGTGACCTGGTCGGTGAGCGCCTCGATGCGGTCGAGCCAGTGCAGGTGGCGTTCGACGGGCCAGCCCTTGATGGAGGGGATGGCGGCGACCGCCATGGCGCGGGCGGCGGTCTGCGGGTCGGCGGTTTCCAGGTCGGGGATGGCGCGGGCGACCTCGTTCAGGCTGTCGAGCGCCCCTCCGCTCTGGTTGCGGAGCACGACGCTCAGCTGCAGCCGGATGTCGCCGCGCAGCCGGGGCGGCGGGGCGTCCTCGTCGAGGACCCGGCGCACGGCGGCGACCACCTCGGCCCCGGCGCGGGCCAGTTGCGCGGTGCGGACCAGTTTCGCGGCGGTGCGGACGCGGCCGGCGGCGCGCGGGTCGTCGGCGACGGCACGGGTGTAGAGGCTGGTGGCGGTGGCGTAGTCACCGGCCGTGGCCGCCCTGTCGGCCGCCGCGACGAGGCAGCGCACGCTGTCGCGCACCCGCCCCGCGGCTCCGTACAGCCGGGCCAGGTCGGTCAGCGGCAGTGGTCCTCGGCCGCCCCGGTGCAGGGCGCGGGCGGCGCGCAGGCTCAGCCGGGCCAGGCGCGGCGCCGGTACCCGCTCCAGCGCGGCGCGGCGGTCGAGCGGGCTGCGGAACGCGGGGTGCGGGCCGTCGGCGCGGAGCACGGCGTGGCGTACGCACGCCGCCACTGCGGCCTCGGCCCGCCCGGGCGCGACGTCGGCGACCTCGGCGAGTACGGCTGCGGGCACGGGCCGGCCGAGCACCGCCGCGGCCTCCGCGACGGCGAGCGCGTCCTCGTCGAGGCGTCCGTGGCGCAGGGCGGCGTCGCGCCGCAGCCGCGACGGGACGCCGGCCTCTCGTACGGCGGCGAGCATGGAGTCCGCCGCGGGCGGCCCGCCGCCGCGGACCGCTCCCGTGCCGCCGCTGTCCCGTGCGGCCGCCGTGCCGGTGTCCCGGGCCGCGCGGATGCCGACGGGCGCCCGCGGCCCGCTCTCCTGCCGTGCCGTCAGCCCTTCTTCGGCCGAGTGCAGCAGCGCCTCGACCACGCCCGGGTAGCCACCGGTGCTCTCCTGCACCAGGACGACCAGGTCGTGCAGTTCCGCCACCCGGTGCAGCCGGTGGGTGTGCAGCCACCGGCGGACGAACTCCTCCGTCTCCTCGTACGTCCACGGCCGCACGCCGATCTCCTCGACGCGGGTCCGCGTCGCGAGCCCGACGCCGAGGAGCGGCCGTCCCTGCGCGGCGTCCTCGGTGACGACGAGCCGCAGTCGGGGCGGCATCGCGTCCAGCAGGTGGTGCAGCAGGGCGAGCGTGCCGGGGTCGGCGCGGTGGACGTCCTCGACGACGAGGACGGTGTCCCCGAGCGCCGCGAGCAGCGCCGCGAAGGACCGCGGCAGCAGCCCGCACCGCACGTCGGGGTCGGCGGCGCCCGCGGGCGGTTCCGGCAGCCGGTCGGCCAGTTCCGGTACGAGGAGCCCGACCGCCCCGGTGATGGGCGGAAGGGGCTGTTCGACGGCGCCGGGCCGGTACGGGAGTGCGGCCAGGGCCTCGCACACGGGGGCGAGGGCCGAGGGGGCCGCGGCGGCGGGGCAGGTGCCGCGCAGGTGGGTCCACTCCGCGAACTCCGCCTCGCCGAGCACCTCGTCGAGCAGCCGGGAGACGCCCGTCCCCGCCTCCGCCCGTACCACCGTGAGGGCGGGACCGTCGCGCAGCGCTTGCCGCAGGCGCCGCGTCTGCTCGCCGCGTCCGACGAAGCCGCCCCCTGCGGTCGTCGCCCCGGCCCATCCCTTGCCGAAGGAACGTCTGTCCACGGCTCCGCCTCTCGCCTGCCGTCGTCCGCGGAAGCTCCGAAGAACCCCGGAAACGCTCACCGCGCGTCATGGGCCCGTTCCCCTGCCGCGGCACGGTGTTCGTTGAACGGTGGTCTACTCGTCCACCCCCCGGTCTCGCAATAGGGGTCCACCACCTACGGAATGGCGGCGCCCGGCGGCGGAACGGCTTCGGCGTCCCCTCAGCGGCGCCCCGGCCCCCGCCACCACTCTTTGGGTAGCGCGTACGGATTGCTGTGCTCCACCGCCGTGGCCGAGGCTCTGGCCCGTCCGACGACGTCATCCTCGTATGCCTCGGTCCCTGGCCGGCAGGACCGGGCGCACGGGGGCGGCCGTCCCCAACGGCCGCGTGACGTGGTCGGACCCGTGCCGCACGGAGCCCCACTCCGTGCGGCACACACCCCACCCCACATGTCATGCTCGCGACAAGATAGCCGCTTTCCGGCGGCCGGGGCGACGGGTGCCTCCGCCGGGCCCTGAACCGGGGCCCGGACAGCTTTCGAGGGAGAAACCATGAAGATCGACGCTCGCGCCCTGCGGCGCGTGCTCGCCGTCGGCGCCAGTACCGCCCTGCTCGCCGGGGCCGCCGCGACCACCGGGGCCGCGGCCGCTCCCGCGCCGCCGGGCGACGGCGAGGGCCGCGTCGTCGGCGCGGACCGCCCCGGCGCCGTCGAGGGCTCGTACATCGTCACCTTCGAGAACTCGGTCGCCCGCACCGAGGTTCCCGCCTCCGCGAAGGCGCTCGCCAAGGAGCACAAGGGCAGCCTGCGCTACACCTACACCACCGCCCTGCGCGGCTTCGCCGTGCGGATGTCGGAGCGCGAGGCCGAAAAGCTCGCCGCCGACCCCTCGGTGGCGCGCGTGGAGGCCGACGCCGCGGCGTACGCCGTGGACACCCAGACCGACCCGCCCTCCTGGGGCCTCGACCGCGTCGACCAGCGCGACCTGCCGGTGGACCGGAGCTACACCTACGGCACCACCGCGGCGAACGTGAACGCGTACATCCTCGACACGGGCATCCGCATGAGCCACCGCGACTTCGGCGGCCGCGCGGTCAGCGGCTACGACTTCATCGACGGCGACTCCAACGCCTCCGACTGCCAGGGCCACGGCACGCACGTCGCCGGAACGGTCGGCGGCGGCTCCTACGGCGTCGCCAAGGGCGTCGAGCTGGTCGGCGTCCGCGTGCTCAACTGCCAGGGCACCTCGGGCGACACCTGGGCGCCGGTCCTCGCCGGCATCGACTGGGTCACCAAGAACGCGGTGAAGCCCGCCGTGGCCAACATGAGCATCGGCGGCGGCAGGACCCAGTCCATCAACGACGCCGTGGCGGCCTCCATATCCTCCGGGGTGACCTGGGTGGTGGCGGCCGGCAACAACAACGCCGACTCGTGCTCCTACTCCCCCTCGTCCACCCCCGCGGCCATCACGGTCGGCGCCACCAACAGCCGGGACGCCCGCGCCACCGGCTGGTCCAACGGCCAGGGCTCCAACTACGGCTCCTGCCTGGACGTCTTCGCGCCCGGCGACAGCATCGTCTCCACGTCCAACTCCGGTGACGGCTCGTCGCAGTCGATGAGCGGGACCTCCATGGCCGCCCCGCACGTCGCGGGCGCCGCCGCCCTGCTGCTCGCCGCCCACCCGACGTGGACCCCGGCCCAGGTCCGCGACCAACTGGTCGCCGACGCCACGTCCGGCAAGGTCACCGACGCGCGCACCGGCTCCCCGAACAAGCTCCTGTACACCGGCGGCGACAGCACACCGCCCACCGGCAAGAAGTTCGAGAACACCGACGACTACCCGATCCGCGACAACGCCACCGTCGAATCGCCCCTCCCGGTCACCGGTGTCACCGGCAGGGCCCCCGCCGGCCTGTCCGTCACCGTGGACATCCGCCACACCTTCCGCGGTGACCTCCGGGTCGAACTCGTCGCGCCCGACGGCACCGCCTACCGCCTGAAGGACTACAACAGCAACGACGGCGCCGACAACGTCCGGGCCACCTACCGGGTCGACGCCTCCGCCGAGACCGCCGACGGCACATGGAAGCTCCGCGTCACCGACAACTGGACCAATGACACGGGCACCGTCGACGCCTGGGCCCTGCAGTTCTGACCGGCTCCCGCTCCGGCCCCGTCAGCCACCCCGCTGACGGGGTCAGCGCCTGGGCGGCAGCCGGTGCAGGGTCACGTCCCGCAGCGCGCCGTCCTCGGCCGTCAGGGTGAGGTAGGTGCAGTGCGGCTGGCGCCTGCGGTCCGTGGGCGAGCCGGGGTTGAGCAGGCGCAGGCCGCCGGGGGCCTCGGTGTCCCAGGGGATGTGGCTGTGCCCGAAGACGAGGACGTCCAGGTCGGGGAAGCGTGCGGCGCACCGGCGCTCGCGCCCGGTGGCCGCCCCGGTCTCGTGGACGACCCCGAACCGCAGCCCCGCGAGCTCCGCCCGCTCGACCTCGGCGAGCCTGCGGCGCAGCGGCGGGCCGTCGTTGTTCCCGTACACCGCGATCAGGCGGCGCGAGCGGGAGGCGAACAGGTCGAGCGTGGCCTCGTCGATCCAGTCCCCGGCGTGGACCACCACATCGGCCCGGTCCAGCTCGGCAAGCAGGGCGTCCGGCAGGCGCTTGGCGCGGACCGGTACGTGCGTGTCGGAGGTCAGCAGCAGGCGCATGGGGTCAGCGTAGGCCGGTGCCCGGCACGGCCGCCCGTCGTGGCGTGCCGGTCACGGGTGTCACAGGTGGCGCGGCGGGTTGTTGCGGATGGCGGAGCGGCGGGCCCACAGGGCGCAGCCGAGCAGGACGAGTCCGCCCAGGCTGTACGCCCACGCGTTCGTGGCGCCCCTGGCCGCGCCGACGGCCCAGGCGACGGACCAGACGGCGAGCAGGACGCAGAGGGCGGTCCAGGCCAGGGTCCACATCTCGTTCCGCGCGGCGAGCCGGTGGGGAGTGCCTCGTTCCATCTCGCCCAGCGGCTGCGATCCCGCGGTGTGTTCGTCTCGTGTCGTCATGCCTGACCGGATGCCCCGAGCCGGGAGGGCGAATCACCCTCCTCGCGCCCCCAACGCCAGGGGCACGGGCGGCGGTTGGCATCCGCCGGGTCACTCGCCGCGTCTGCCCGGTCTGCCGTCCCTGCTGCCGCCGCGGCCCCCGCCCCTGGGATGCCACAGGCGCAGCCACAGGTCGCGCGCGTGGCGGCCCGCCTCCGTGCGGCTCCGTGCCACGACGGCGCGGGCCTCGCCCTCGGTCTCGACCATGGGTCCCGAACCGCGCAGCGGGCGGCCCGCCGTCTCGTGCAGGAAGAACGTCGACACCAGACCGATCACCCCGGCCACCATCAGGTAGTAGGCGGGGACCAGGGTGTTGCCGGTCGTGTCGACCAGGTACGAGGCGACCAGTGGAGTGGTGCCGCCGAACAGCGAGACGGAGATGTTGAAGGAGATCGACAGCGCGCCGTACCGCAGCCGGGTGGGGAACAGGGCGGGCAGCGTGGCCGCCGCCGTGCCGGCGAAGCAGACGAGGAGCAGGCCGAGGATGGCGCAGCCGAACGCCGGGAGGAGGATGCCGCCCTCCCGGATCAGCAGAAAGGCGGGCACGGACAGCAGGATCATGGCGATGCTGCCGCCCATGAACATCGGCCGTCTGCCCCACCGGTCGGAGCTGCGGCCGACCGTGGTGATCGCGAGGACCACCAGCAGCATGGTGCCGAGCACGAGGAGCTGGGCGATGGTCTCGCTCTCGCCCAGGGTGACCGACATGAACGTCGGCAGGTACGAGGTGACCATGTAGTTGGTGACGTTGTAGAGCAGGACGAGGCCCATGCAGATCAGCACGGCCTGCCAGTGCCGGGTGAAGATCTCCTTGAGGCGCCCCTTGCCGGACTGGCGGGCCTGCTCGACCGGGTCGCCGTCGCCGCGCTCGGAGTCGGCCTCGCGTGTGGCGGCCGATGTGGCGGCCTCCTGCTGGAAGGCGGGGGTCTCCTCCAGCTTCATCCGCATGTAGAGGCCGATGAGCCCGAGCGGTCCCGCGACGAAGAACGGGATGCGCCAGCCCCAGCTCTCCAGGCCGTCGGTGCCGAGGGTCAGGGTGAGCACCGTGACCAGACCGGAGCCCAGGGAGTAGCCCACGAAGGTGCCGAAGTCGAGCCAGCTGCCGAGGAAGCCGCGCCGCTGGTCGGGGGCGTACTCGGCGATGTAGGTGGTGGCGCCCGCGTACTCGCCGCCGGTGGAGAAGCCCTGGACGAGGCGGCAGAGCAGCAGCAGGAGCGGGGCGGCGAAGCCGATCGAGGCGTAGGTGGGCAGCAGGCCGACCGCGAACGTGCTGACCGCCATCATGATCATGGTGGCGGCGAGCACGCGCTGCCGGCCGATCCGGTCGCCGAGGGGCCCGAAGACGAGGCCGCCGAGGGGGCGCACCAGGAACGCCGCGGCGAAGGTGGCGAAGGTGGAGACGAGCTGCGCGCCGGGGGAGCTGGACGGGAAGAAGACTTTGCCGATGGTGCCCGCCAAATAGGCGTAGACACCGAAGTCGAACCACTCCATGGTGTTGCCGAGAGCGGCGGCCGTCACCGCGCGCCGCACCTTCGGCCGGTCCGAGACCATCACGTCCTCGGCGCTGAGGGCCTTCTTCCTGCGGCGCAGCAGCGTACGCGCCATGCGGTCGGTCGCCGAACGCGACGCGCGCGATTCGCCGTCCGTGCCGCGGGGCTTCCGGGGTGTGCCGCGCGGTTGGCCTTTCACCATGGAGCTTTTTCTCCTCGTGCCTGCCGATCCTGCCTGCGAGAGAAAGCCGTGTCGCGGCAAGTCTGGGCCGACCGGGGAGGACCGGCAAATTGTCCGGTCCGGGAAGGAGCCGTCCGAGGATCAGAGGTGAGGGCGGGCGTCGCGGCCGGACCTCAGCCGGTCAGGGCCTCTTCGACGGTCGGGTGGCAGGCGACGATCAGGTCGAGGCCGACGATCTCGATGACCCGCCGCACGGCGCTCCCGGCCCCGGCGATGCGCAGCCAGCCGCCGTCGCCGCTGATGGTCTGGTGGGCGGCGAGGAAGAGGTTGATACCGCTGGAGTCCATGAAGGTCACGGCGCCGAGGTCGGCCACGAGGCGCTGCGGCGTGGCGGCGTCCCGCGGCAGCAGGGCGTCCCGGACCGGGCCCATGGTGTCGTGGTCGATCTCGCCGCTCACCGACAGGACACGGACGCCGTCGACGGTGCGCTCTTCGATGGACAGCCGCGCGGGCCGCCCCATCCCCTGGATGCTGGTCACCGTCTCCCCGAACGTGTGTGCTGACTCGTCTTGTCCGGACGATTCTGCACCACCGGCCCTGCCGGACGTAATCCACCGGCTGTGCCGAAACACACATCGCGCATGAGTGGCTGCCCGGCGGGTACGCGGAGTCCGGAGGATCAGCTGGGAACGGGGATACGCATGGGAGTCAGGACCGACGACGAGAACCGTGCCGGGCACGACGTCCGGCTGCACGCCAGTCACGCGATGGCCGGTGACGCCGGGTGCATCGCCGAGGCACGCCACTTCGCCACGGACTTCCTGCGAGAGGCCGGCGCCGTCCACGACGTGCCCGTCTCCTCCCGTGCCATGGACCTGACCCAGCTCGTGGTCAGCGAACTGGTCACCAACGCGCTCAAATACGCTCCCGGCCCGGTGCTCATGGATCTGCGCGTGAGCGACGGCTCGGTGGAGGTCGCGGTGTGGGACAGCGACCCCACCGTCCCCGCGGCCCGCGAGGCCGACCCCGGCCGGATCGGCCAGCACGGCCTGGAGATCGTCACGCGGATCGCCGAGCACCTGAGCGTCCGGCGGGAGTCCGTCGGCAAGCGGGTCACCGCGCGGCTGCTCCTCTGACCGTACGGCCGGCCGTACGGTCGGGGTGGGGCTGTCCCCCGGCAGGAACCGGGGGCCGGCCTCAGCGAAACGGACCGGGTCCGCGGCCTAGCGTGCCGTGCATGCGAATGACCATCTGCGGGCGAGCCGCCATAGCCGGGGCCGCGCTGCTGACCATCGGGGCGGGCACGATGCCCGCCGCCGCGGCGGCGGACGCGACCGAGAAGCCGACGGGACTCGGGCGGTTCCACGACCAGGACATCGACTGGCACGGCTGCGTGCTGGGCCCCGACGACGACACGGGCAAGAGACTCGACGACGCGGGGGCCAGGTGCGCGGACCTCACCGTCCCCCTCGACTACACCGACCCCGGCGGCCGGACCATCACCATCGCCGTCTCCCGGCTCCGCGCCACCGGCACCGCGCACCGCGCGCGACCTCTCCTGCTGAACAACGGCGGACCCGGCGGACCGAGCCTGGACATGCCGCTGACCGTCGGCGCGGCGATGGGAGAGGTCGCGGGGAAGTACGACCTCATCGGCGTGGACCCGAGGTTCGTCGGCCGGTCGACGCCGCTCGACTGCGGCTGGGACGTCGGTTCCACGGTCGTCTCCGCCGGTGAGAGCCGCGCGTCGTTCAAGCGCTCGGTCGCCCTCCAGCGGGACCTTGCCGAGCGGTGCCGCCGGACGAACGGCGATGTCCTGCCGCACATCAGCACCCGCAACACCGCCCGCGACATGGACGTCGTACGGGCCGCGCTCGGGGCCGAGCGGATCTCCTACCTCGGCTACTCCTACGGGAGTTACCTCGGCCAGGTCTACACCGAGCTGTTCCCCGGCCGCACCGACCGCATGGTCCTCGACGGCGTCATCGACCCCGCCCGGTACAACCAGACGCTGCTCGCCGACGCGGCCGGGGCCAACGAGCGGGCCCTGCGCTCCTGGGCCGCCTGGACCTCCGCCCGGCACGACACCTACGCGCTCGGCCGCACCACCGAAGCGGTCCTCTCCACCGTGCGCCGCATCCAGCGCGCCGCGGCCGAGAAGCCGCTGCGGGTCGGAGAGTTCCGCGTCGACGAACACTTCGCACCCCTCGTCTACTTCAGTCTGCTCGGCAGCGACGGCGACGGCACACGGGCCGAGCTGGCCACCGCGACCCGCGTCCTCCTGCGCGCCGCCGCGGGAGGACACCCCGAGCCGAGCGCGGTGCTGACCGAGGTGCTGACGACGATGACGACGGGGGCCGGTTCGCACCAGGGCAGCGTGCAGGCCGCCATCCTCTGCGGTGACGTGGCGGAGAAGCGCGGCGTCGAGAGCTACTGGCGCGACATCCGGGCCCACCGCGGCAAGGCACCCTTCGCCGCTCCCCTGGCGTTCAACGCCAACGCGTGCGAGTTCTGGGACGCGCCGGCCGAGCGGCCGACCGTGGTCGACAACGACGTACCGGCCCTGCTGGTCAACACCACGGGTGACCCCCGCACCGTCTACTCCGGCGCGCGCCAGGTGCGCGAGCGGTGGTCGCGCTCCCGCCTGGTCACCGTCCCCGGTTCCGCGCAGCACGGCGTCTTCGGCGATTACGGCAACACCTGCGTGGACCGGCAGGTCAACTCCTACCTGGCCGACGGCCGACTGCCGAAGCGGGACGTGACCTGCCGGAACTAGGGCGTGCCGGGAAGCGGCCGCCGGCACGGCGGTCCTCGCCGGTGCGGAGGTACGAGTGGGCCGGGGCCGACCCGTGCGCGCCGGATTCACAACCGGCCCCAGTTCGACCACGTCCATGGCCGTGATCTCGCGGACGGGAAGCCCCGTTTCCGCGTCGTCTTCGTCTGCCCGAC
>NZ_JBFAHX010000074.1:0-21564 GCF_040654435.1 Streptomyces sp. NPDC050703 | reverse complement strand
GGCGCCGCGCCCGCCGTCGCGCCCCGGCACGCCGTTGCCGAGGGGGGTGCGGCCCGGAACGATTCTCCCGTAGTCGTCAGTTCCCTGGTCGGTCAGGGAACTCGGCGGCGGCGCCTGCTCATTGGGCGGGGTGCGTCGCGCGGGTCAGCGCGGGGTGCCGCCGTCCGCGTTGGGTCCGGAGTAGTCCTCGCCGTACGCGCCCTTGGCGGGGCGGCGGCGGCGCATGGGGGGCTCGACGCCGTCCGCGAGGCGGCGGGCGGTGAGCAGGAAGCCGGTGTGCCCGATCATGCGGTGGTCGGGGCGGACGGCCAGGCCCTCGATGTGCCAGTTGCGGATCATCGACTCCCAGGCGGTCGGCTCGTTGAAGCCGCCGATCTCGCGGATGGACTCCACGGTCCGCGCGAGCTGGGTGGTGGTCGCCACGTAGCAGCAGAGGATGCCGCCGGGGACGAGCGCCTTGGAGACGGCCTCCAGGCACTCCCAGGGGGCGAGCATGTCGAGGATGACCCGGTCGACCTCGGTGTCGCTGAGATTGTCCTGGAGGTCGCCCACGGTGAGCTGCCAGGCGGGGTGGGGGGCGCCGAAGTAGCGCTCCACGTTCTGCCGGGCGATGTCGGCGAAGTCCTCGCGGCGCTCGTACGAGTGCAGCATCCCCTGGTCGCCGATGGCCCGGAGCAGGAAGCTGCTCAGCGAGCCCGAGCCCACGCCCGCCTCGACGACGCGCGCCCCGGGGAAGATGTCGGCGAAGGCCAGGATCTGCCCCGCGTCCTTGGGGTAGACCACGGCGGCGCCGCGGGGCATGGACAGGACGTAGTCGGGGAGCAGGGGGCGCAGCGCCAGGTAGGCGACGTTCCCCGTGGTACGGACAACACTGCCCTCGGGAGCGCCGATCAGCTCGTCGTGGGGGAAGGAACCCTTGTGGGTGTGGAAATTCTTCCCGGCTTCGAGCGTGAACGTGTAGTGGCGTCCCTTGGGGTCGGTGAGCTGGACCTGGTCCCCGACCTTGAAGGGCCCGCGACGGCGGGCGGCACCGGTCGGTTCGGACATGTGACCAGCCTACCGGCCGCGGCGGACGCCGCCGACCACCGTGGCCGCCGACCACCGTGGCCGCCGGGCCCCGGAGGGCGAGGTCTCTAGGAGGGCCGGGCCATCGCCCTGACGAAGGCACGCTCGACGTCGGCCGCGGAGAGCACTCCGTAGATCTCGCCGGAGTCCTCGACCACCAGGTACTCGGTGGCGGGCGTGGCCCTCAGCGTGTCGAGCAGCTCCTCCCCCGCCAGCTCCGCGGAGACGCGCATGCCCTCGGTGATGTCCTGGGCGAGGCCGCTGACCGTGACCCAGGGGCGGCGGTGCTGGGGCACGGAGACGATGGCCGCCTCGCGCACCACGGCCGTGGGGTCGCCGTCGGGGTCGACCACCACGAGGGCGCGGGCGCCCGCGTCGTTGGCGCGGCGCAGCGCTTCGGAGAGGGGTGTGCCGGACTCGACGGGCACCGCGCGGCGGGTGAGGGTGCGGGCGCGCAGCTCGGGCAGGTGTTCGCGCAGGCGGGCCATGCGCAGGCTGTTCCCCGCGCCGGTCCAGATGATGGCGGCGAGGATCGCGGCGAGCAGGGCGTCGGTGACGGTGTCCATGCCGCCGATCTCCTGGGGGTCGCCGCCCAGCGCCCCTGACTGGTTGAGCAGGGGCAGGCCGATCAGTACGGAGACGGCGAGCGCGCGGCCCACCCAGGCGGCGGCGATGGTGCCGCTCATCGGCTTGCCGGTGATCTTCCAGACGACGGCGCGGAGCATGCGGCCGCCGTCCAGGGGCAGGCCGGGCAGGAGGTTGAAGACGGCGACGATGAGGTTGGAGATCATCAGGCCGGCGAGCAGGACGCCGGGGACGGTGCCGGGCTCGACGGCGCGCATGCCGGCGTAGAAGACGCCGGCGAGCACGAGGGAGAGCAGCGGTCCCACGAAGGCGAGGACGAACTCCCTGCCGGGGGTCTCCGACTCCTTCTCGATCTCCGAGACGCCGCCGAAGAACTGGAGCTGGATGCGGCGCACCGGCAGCTTGAAGCGGAGGGCCGCGACGGTGTGGGCCAGTTCGTGGACGAGTACGGAGGCGTAGAACGCGACGGCGAAGAAGAGTGACACCAGGTAGCGGGCGCCGCCCAGCTCCGGCAGGACGCGGTCGAGCTGGCCGCCGAAGACCCAGGTGATGAGGGCGGCGACGAGGAACCAGCTGGGCGCCACGTACACGGGCACGCCGAACGGCCTGCCCATGAGCAGGCCGCCGCCGGGCCCCTTCCGCGCCTTGGCGCCCCCGGCCCGCCGGCCCCGCGCCCCACGCTCGGCCCGCACCGGACCGCGCCCGGCTTCGTGGCCGGGGGCGTCGGGCGCGACGCCAGGGGGGCGCGGCTGGTCGGCGGGGCGGTCCTCGGGGCGGGGCGCGGCTTCCGGCGCCACGGCCGGCGGCCCGGCGGCTCCCGGCTCGCCGACGCCCGGCTCAGCGGCTCCGGGCCGCACGGCTCGCGGCTCGCTGGCCGCAGACTCCGTGACCGGAGGCGTCGCGGCTTCCGGCACCGCAGTCGGCGGCTCCGTGACCGGGGGCTTCGCGGCTCCCTGTCCAGGGGCTCCCGGCTCCGTGGCCGGGGGGTCCTGTGTGCCCCGGTCCGCGGCGCTCGGCCCGGGTGTCGCGTCGCCGGGCGGGTGCTGTGCCCCCGGTGGCTCGGTGCGCGGGGTGGTCGGCCAGGGTTCCGGCTGCCGCTCCGTGGCATCGGGGGCCGGGCGCCGGTCCGCGGCCGGGGGCGCGTCCGCCGCACCCCGCGGGGGACGTGTGGGCTCCTCGGCCACGTCGAGCGGGCGCGGCGACTCGGAGGAGCCCGCCGTGCCGCTCGGGCGCGGGCCCCCGGTGCCGTCGGACTGCGGCCTGCCGCTCTCGCCGCGTTCGTCCACGATGTCCCCTCGTTCGGAAGCGTCCCTCGCCCCGGTATGGCGTGGTCACCCACACGATCATGCAGGGCGAGAGGGTTCGTCGTCGATGGTATGCGGCCGTTGTCAGTGGTGGGTCGTAGGGTCTGTCCCCATGGAAACCAGCTCCGAAGACGCCACGGCCGCCGTGCGCCCGGCGTCCCTGTCGCCCTCGCGCGCGGGCGACTTCATGCAGTGCCCCCTGCTGTATCGCTTCCGGGTGATCGACAAGCTCCCCGAGAAGCCCAGCGAGGCGGCGACGCGGGGCACCCTGGTGCACGCGGTCCTGGAGCGCCTCTTCGACGCGCCGGCGAGCGAGCGGACGGCGCCGCGCGCCAAGTCGCTGATCCCCGGCCAGTGGGACAAGCTGCGCGAGAGCAGGCCGGAGCTGACCGAGCTGTTCGCCGACGATCCGCGGGGCGAGCGGATGGCGCGCTGGCTGTCGGACGCGGAGAAGCTGGTCGAGCGCTGGTTCACCCTGGAGGACCCGACGCGCCTGGAGCCCGCCGAGCGGGAGCTGTTCGTGCAGGCCGAGCTGGCCTCGGGACTGCGGCTGCGCGGCATCATCGACCGCGTCGACGTGGCGCCTTCCGGCGACGTCCGGATCGTGGACTACAAGACGGGCAAGGCCCCGCGCCCGGAGTACGCGGAGGGCGCGCTCTTCCAGATGAAGTTCTACGCCCTGGTGGTGTGGCGTCTGAAGGGCGTGGTCCCGCGCCGCCTCCAGCTCGTCTATCTGGGCAGCGGCGACGTCATCACGTACGACCCGGTGACGGCGGACCTGGAGCGGGTGGAGCGGAAGCTGCTCGCGCTCTGGGAGGCGATCGAGCTGGCCACCGCGACGGGCGAGTGGCGCCCCCGGCCGACGAAGCTCTGCGGCTGGTGCGACCATCAGGCCGTTTGTCCCGAATTCGGGGGGACTCCCCCGCCGTATCCGCTTCCTCTCAGGGCGCCCGGGTCGGCGGAGGACGCGCAGGGCAGAATGGGGCCGGGCTAGCTAAGGAGAGTTACGTGGCCATCCGCGTCCTACTGGTCGATGACCAGCCGCTGTTGCGCACCGGTTTCCGGATGATCCTGGAGGCCGAGCAGGACATCGCGGTCGTCGGCGAGGCCGGAGACGGCCTGCAGGCTCTTGACCAGGTGCGGGCTCTCCAGCCCGACGTGGTGCTCATGGACATCCGCATGCCGCGGATGGACGGCGTCGAGGCGACCCGGCAGATCACCGGCCCCGGCCGGGACGGCCCGGCGAAGGTCCTGGTCCTGACCACCTTCGACCTCGACGAGTACGTGGTGGAGGCGCTCCGCGCCGGCGCCAGCGGCTTCCTGCTCAAGGACGCCCCGGCGAACGAGCTGGTGCAGGCGATCCGCGTGGTCGCCGCGGGCGAGGCGATGCTCGCGCCGAGCATCACGCGCCGCCTGCTCGACAAGTACTCCGCGCACCTGCCCTCCGGCGAGGAGCCGGTGCCCGACACCCTGCACACCCTCACCGAGCGTGAGGTCGAGGTGCTGAAGCTGGTGGCGCGCGGCCTGTCGAACGCGGAGATCGCGGCGGACCTCTTCGTGAGCGAGACGACGGTGAAGACGCACGTCGGCCATGTGCTCACCAAGCTGGGCCTGCGCGACCGGGTGCAGGCCGCGGTGTACGCGTACGAGAGCGGTCTGGTGCGCCCCGGAGCGCAGTAGGAGCCCCGGCCTCCCCGCACGACCGCACCACGCCCCGCTTCACGCGTGAACGCCGAAGGTGGCCGTCCCCCGAGGGGGCGGCCACCTTCTTGGTCGCATCAGCGCATCAGCGCATCGGCGCGTCGGCCTTCGCCGACCCGCCCGGCGTCAGTCGCTGACGCCGCGGCTCAGGTGCCAGAGCTGGAGGTTCGACGAGGCGTCCAGGGCCCACTCCACGCCGGTGATGTCGTCGCGCGCGGCGATGTACTGCTTGCCCTGCCAGAGCGGGAGGATCGGAACCTCGTCGGCGACGATGTCCTGGATCTTGCGGATGCTCTTCGACGCGGCCAGGCGGTCGGCCTCGCGGCGCGAGGTCGGGAGCAGCTGGTCGTTGATGTCGCTGTTCTCGTACGGCGAGCCGAGGAAGTTGTCCTTCAGGAGGAAGGGCGCGAGGAAGTTGTCGGCGTCGGGGAAGTCGGGGAACCAGCCCATGCCGTACACGGCGTACTCGCCGTCACGCTCGGCGGCGCGGAAGGTGTTCCACTTCACGCCCTTGATCGAGACGTCGAACAGACCGGAGTCGTTCAGCTGCTTCTGCAGCAGCTCGAACTCCTTCTTCGTGGCCGGACCGTAGTGGTCGATGGTGTAGTGCAGCGTCAGCTTCACCGGGGTGGTGATGTTCGCCTTGTTCAGCAGCGAGCGGGCCTTGGCCGGGCTCGGGTTGCCGTACTTGTTGAAGAACGAGTTGGTGTGACCGGTGATGGTGGTCGGCACCAGCGAGAACAGCGGGTCGGCCGTCGCGCCGTACACCGAGGAGGCCAGCGCGCCGCGGTCGATGACCTGCGCCATGGCCTGGCGGACGGCCTTGTTCTTGACCGTCGGGGCGTCGGTGTTGAAGGCGAGGTAGCGGATCTCCAGACCCTGCATCTCGACGAGGTCGATCTTCTCGTCGGAACCGCCGCCGAGCTCCTTGACCTGCTCGGGCGACATGGTGCGGGTCATCAGGTCGATGTCCCCGTCCTTCAGCGCCTTCCCCATGGCCTCGGTGTCGGCGAAGTTGCGCATCTCCACCTTGTCGCTCTCCGGCGCGAACTCACCCTTGTACTTGGGGTTCTTGGTGAACACCGTCTTGACCAGGTGGTCGCCCTCGACCTCCTGCTTCGCGGTGTACGGACCCGAACCGGAGATCTCGAAGCCCTCGCGCAGCTTGTCCTTGGGGTAGTTCTCCTTGCTGATGATCCCCGCGATGGGCGTGGCCAGCTTGTACGGGAACGTCGCGTCCGGGGTCTTGAGGTGGAAGACGACCTCGCGGTCGCCCTGCGTCTCGATCTCCTCGACGTTCGACACCAGACCGTCGGCACCGCTGGGGTTCTTGATCTTGATGTCGCGCACGCGCTCGATGGAGAACTTCACGTCGGCCGCGGTCAGCGGATCGCCGTCGGAGAACGTCAGCCCCTTGCGCAGGGTGCAGGCGTAGCGCTCGTTGCCCGTGTCGGTGAAGCCGCACTGCTCGGCGGCCTCGGGCTGCGGCTCGCCGCCGCCGCGGGGCGCGGCCATCAGCGTCTGGATGGTCTGCCGCAGCAGGTTCCAGGAACCGGAGTCGTAGGCGTACGCGGGGTCGAAGGGCGCCGGCACCTCCTTCGAGATGGCGAACGCGTCCGTGGTGCCGACAGCGATCGCGTCGTCACCGTCTCCGCTGCCCGAGCCGCCACAGGCGGCGAGAGCGGGGGCGAGCAGACCTATGACAGCCGGCAGCACCAAAGTCTTGCGGTTCATGCTCGACGTTCTCCAGAGCTCTTGGATCCCGTGAATCCCGCAACGCGGGGTGAGGGTTGATGGGGCACGGGGGGTGGGGCGATGTTCTCGCGAAGACATTAGTCCGCGGCGCCCGGGCGCCGGTGAGGGGCGGCGGCCGGGCGCTCATCACGGAGCGAAACCGGGCGTGGACGCATTGATGTCCCGACACCGGAAGGTTTCGTGCACGCTCTCACCAATCAGGACACAACGTCACGCCCCCGGGGGCACCGGAAGGGGGTCCTGCACACGCGGAACCCACTGTCGACCCCCGCACGAGTGGGAAACGTCACACGCCGGATCGGATTCAGGAACGGAACTGTCAGAGGGTCATGAGACCTTGCAGGAAAGGCAGGTTGACGTGTTCCAGGGACGGCACGACCGTGCGTCCCGTGACGGCGGGGATCGGCGCGACCGACGGCACCGCCACGACGCGGCAGCCGGCGGCCTCCGCGGCGGCCACCCCGGTCGCGGTGTCCTCGATGACGGCGCATCGGGCGGGGTCGGCGCCGAGCCCCGAGGCCGCGAGCAGATAGGGGTCGGGGTGGGGCTTGGTGCGGGAGACCTCGTCGCCCGCGACGGTCAGCGAGAAGTGGTGGGCGCCGATCGAGTCGAGGACGCGGTCGATGATGCGCCGGTGCGAGGCGGACACGAGCGCCATCGGCACGTCGTGCGCGGCGAGTTCGCCGAGCAGCCGGGCGGCGCCCGGCATCAGCGGCAGCGAACGGCTGATGCGGTCCTCGAAGCCGTCGTTGAGCAGCACGGTGAGTTCCTCCACGGTGACGTCGGCACCGGTGGACTCGATGAGGAAGGCCGCGCTGCGCGTCATGGGCCCGCCGACGACGATGTCGCGCCAGGCCTCGTCGAGCCTGTGCCCGAGGCGGGCGAAGACCTCGACCTCGGTGTCCCACCAGAAGCCCTCGGTGTCGACGAGCGTTCCGTCCATGTCGAGGAGGACGGCCTGCAACGCCGACCCTTCGGCCGTTCGGGTGCCGAGCGCGGGAACCGTACTGGTCATGCGACCACACCTTCCATGAGGGACGAGAAGGCCGGTCGCCCGCCTAGACGGCAAGGCAACCGGCCTGCACTGGACCGACCAGTGTACGACTGACCTCGATCAGCGCGCGTTGAAGTACTTCGCCTCGGGGTGGTGGATGACGATGGCGTCCGTGGACTGCTCCGGGTGGAGCTGGAACTCCTCGGAGAGGTGGACGCCGATCCGCTCGGGGCGCAGCAGGTCGGCGATCTTCGCGCGGTCCTCCAGGTCGGGGCAGGCGCCGTAGCCGAGGGAGAAGCGGGCGCCGCGGTACTTCAGGGCGAACATGTCCTCGACGTCGGCCGGGTCCTCGCCGCCGAAGCCCAGCTCGGCGCGCACGCGCGCGTGCCAGTACTCGGCGAGCGCCTCGGCCAACTGCACGGACAGGCCGTGCAGTTCGAGGTAGTCGCGGTAGGAGTCGGCGGCGAACAGCTCGGCGGTCGCCTCGCCGATCCGGGAGCCGACGGTGACGACCTGCAGGCCGACGACGTCGGTCTCGCCGGACTCCTCGGGACGGAAGAAGTCCGCGAGGCAGAGCCGGCGGCCGCGGCGCTGGCGCGGGAAGGTGAAGCGCGTGCGCTCCGAGCCGTCGTCGTTGAGGATGATCAGGTCGTCGCCCTTGGAGACGCACGGGAAGTAGCCGTGCACGACGGCCGCCTCCAGCATGTTCTTGGTGTGCAGCTCGTCCAGCCAGCCGCGCAGCCGGGGCCGCCCCTCGCTCTCGACCAGCTCCTCGTACGAGGGTCCGTCACCGGTCCGGGCCTGCTTCAGGCCCCACTGGCCCTTGAAGAGGGCGCCCTCGTCGAGCCAGGAGGCGTACTCCTTGAGCTGGATGCCCTTGACGACGCGGGTGCCCCAGAACGGCGGGGTGGGCACGGGGTTGTCGGTGGCGACGTCGGAGCGGGCGGGCCCCTCCTCCGCCTCGGCGTCGAGGACCGCGGCCGTCGCTCCGGTGGGCACGCGGCGCTGCTTGAGCTCGGGCAGGGTCGCGCCGGGCACGCCCCGCTTGACGGCGATGAGGGCGTCCATCAGGCGCAGCCCCTCGAAGGCGTCGCGGGCGTAGCGGACCTCGCCCTCGTAGATCTCGTGCAGGTCCTGCTCGACGTAGGCACGGGTGAGGGCGGCGCCGCCCAGGATCACCGGGAAGTCGGCGGACATGCCGCGCTGGTTCAGCTCCTCCAGGTTCTCCTTCATGATGACGGTGGACTTGACCAGGAGGCCCGACATGCCGATCACGTCGGCGCGGTGCTCCTCGGCGGCCTCCAGGATCGCGGCGACGGGCTGCTTGATGCCGAGGTTGACGACGTTGTAGCCGTTGTTGGACAGGATGATGTCGACGAGGTTCTTGCCGATGTCGTGGACGTCGCCGCGGACGGTGGCCAGGACGATGGTGCCCTTGCCCTCGGCGCCCTCGACCTTCTCCATGTGCGGCTCCAGGTGGGCCACGGCCGTCTTCATGACCTCGGCGGACTGGAGCACGAAGGGCAGCTGCATCTGCCCGGAGCCGAACAGCTCGCCGACGACCTTCATGCCCTCCAGGAGGGTGTTGTTGACGATGTCCAGGGCCGGGGTGTCCCGCAGGGCCTCGTCGAGGTCGGCCTCCAGGCCGTTCTTCTCGCCGTCGATGATGCGGCGCTGGAGGCGCTCGTCGAGCGGCAGGGCGAGGAGTTCCTCGGCCTTGCCCGCCTTCATCGACTTGGTGGAGACGCCCTCGAAGAGCTCCATGAGCCTCTGGAGCGGGTCGTACGCCGGTTCGTCCCCCTGCTGGGGGCGCCGGCGGTCGTAGATGAGGTCGCGGGCGACGGTGACCTGCTCGTCGTCGAAGCGCGCGATGGGCAGGATCTTGGAGGCGTGCACGATCGCGGAGTCGAGGCCCGCCTTGACGCACTCGTCGAGGAAGACGGAGTTGAGCAGGACGCGGGCGGCCGGGTTGAGGCCGAAGGAGATGTTGGAGAGGCCCAGCGTGGTCTGCACGTCCGGGTGGCGCTTCTTCAGCTCGCGGATCGCCTCGATGGTCGCGATGCCGTCCTTGCGGGACTCCTCCTGACCGGTGCAGATGGTGAAGGTCAGGGTGTCGATGAGGATGTCCGACTCGTGGATGCCCCAGTTGCCGGTGAGGTCGTCGATGATGCGCTCGGCGATGGCGACCTTGTGCTCGGCGGTGCGGGCCTGGCCCTCCTCGTCGATGGTCAGCGCGATCAGGGCGGCGCCGTGCTCCTTGGCCAGCGCGGTGACCTTGGTGAAGCGGGACTCGGGGCCGTCGCCGTCCTCGTAGTTGACGGAGTTGATGACGGCGCGCCCGCCCAGCTTCTCCAGGCCGGCGCGGAGGACGGGCAGCTCGGTGGAGTCGAGGACGATGGGCAGGGTGGAGGCGGTCGCGAAGCGGCCCGCCAGCTCCTCCATGTCCTTCACGCCGTCGCGGCCCACGTAGTCCACGCACAGGTCGAGCATGTGCGCGCCCTCGCGGATCTGGTCGCGCGCCATCTCCACGCAGTCGTCCCAGCGGCCCTCCAGCATGGCCTCGCGGAACTTCTTGCTGCCGTTGGCGTTCGTGCGCTCGCCGATCGCCAGGTACGAGGTGTCCTGGCGGAACGGCACGCTCTGGTACAGCGAGGCGGCGCCGGGCTCGGGGCGCGGCTCGCGGCGGGCCGTCTCGACGCCGCGGACGCGCTCGACGACCTGGCGCAGGTGCTCGGGCGTGGTGCCGCAGCAGCCGCCGACCAGGGAGAGGCCGTAGTCGCGTACGAAGGTCTCCTGGGCGTCGGCCAGCTCGGCGGCCGTCAGGGGGTAGTGGGCGCCGTCCTTGCCGAGGACGGGCAGGCCCGCGTTGGGCATGCAGGAGATCGGCACGCGCGAGTGGCGGGCGAGGTAGCGCAGGTGCTCGCTCATCTCGGCGGGACCGGTCGCGCAGTTCAGGCCGATCATGTCGATGCCGAGCGGCTCAAGGGCCGTCAGGGCGGCGCCGATCTCCGATCCGAGGAGCATCGTGCCGGTGGTCTCGACGGTGACCGAGCAGATCAGCGGCAGGGTCGCGCCGGTGGCGTCCAGGGCGCGGCGGGCGCCGAGGATGGCCGCCTTGGTCTGCAGCAGGTCCTGGGTGGTCTCCACCAGGAGCGCGTCGGCGCCGCCGTCGATCATGCCCTCGGCGTTGGTCTGGTAGGCGTCGCGCAGGACGCCGTAGGGGGCGTGGCCGAGGGTGGGCAGCTTGGTGCCGGGGCCCATCGAGCCGAGGACCCAGCGCTGCTGTCCCGTGGCGGCCGTGAACTCGTCGGCGACCTCGCGGGCGATGCGGGCCCCGGCCTCGGAGAGCTCGAAGTTGCGCTCGGGGATGTCGTACTCGCTCAGGGCGGCGAAGTTCGCGCCGAACGTGTTGGTCTCCACGCAGTCGACGCCGACGGCGAAGTACTCCTCGTGCACGGCGCGCACGATGTCGGGCCGGGTGACGTTCAGGACTTCGTTGCAGCCCTCAAGGTTCTGGAAGTCTTCCAGCGTGGGGTCCTGCGCCTGGAGCATCGTGCCCATCGCGCCGTCGGCCACGACCACGCGGGTGGCGAGGGCCTCGCGGAGGGCGTCGGACCGGGTCCTGCTCTCGGGCGGAACGGTGGTGGGGTGTGACGACGGGGTAGGCGACGAGGCCATTGAGGAGCTCCCTGGAGTGCGACGGCTGTCGGCTTTGCGCCTTCTGCTGGAAGGCGCACCCGGCCAGGGTAGCCGGGACATCCGCTCCGCGGGGAAGGCGTCCACGGGGCGGACGGGTGGCGATGCCGCGGCGTGAAGTGGCCCCTGAGGGGAGAAAGGGGGCAACACAGGCTGTCCGGGCATTAGCGAGAGGTCGACAACGACCGATAGTGTTCAGCATTGTCGAACGTCGGGTAGTGGTGTTGGGGATCGGAGGTAGAGGCTGCGATGGCACGCAACATCCAGTCGCTCGAACGGGCCGCGGCGATGCTGCGGCTGCTCGCGGGCGGCGAGCGACGGCTCGGTCTCTCGGAGATCGCCTCCTCGCTCGACCTCGCCAAGGGCACGGCACACGGCATCCTGCGCACCCTCCAGGCCGAGGGCTTCGTCGAGCAGGACTCCGCCTCGGGCCGCTACCAGCTCGGCGCCGAGCTGCTGCGCCTCGGCAACAGCTACCTGGACGTGCACGAACTGCGGGCCCGCGCCCTGGTGTGGACCGACGACCTGGCCCGCTCCAGCGGCGAGAGCGTGCACCTCGGCGTGCTGCACCAGCAGGGCGTGCTCATCGTCCACCACGTCTTCCGGCCCGACGACAGCCGCCAGGTCCTTGAGGTGGGGGCCATGCAGCCGCTGCACTCCACCGCTCTCGGCAAGGTGCTCTCGGCCTACGACCCGGTCGCGCACAACGAAGCCCTCGAAGCCGAACGCCACACGCTCACGGCCCGTACCGTCACCGACGCCGAGGGGTTCGAGGGCATCCTCGACCTCACCCGCGCGCGCGGGTACGCGGCCGACGTCGAGGAGACCTGGGAGGGCATCGCGTCCGTCGCGGCCCCCATCCACGACCGGCGCCGCATGCCGGTCGGCGCGGTCGGCGTGACGGGCGCCGTGGAGCGGGTCTGCCGGGACGGCGAGCTGCGCCCCGAGCTGATCGCCGCCGTGCGCGACTGCGCGCGCGCCGTCTCCAGGGACCTGGGCGCCGGGCGCTTCTGAGCGGCGTCCGCCCCGTCGCGCCGACGTGCGGGCGGCCCCGCCGGGCGCGACCATCGATGGACCGTCCTGCCCCTGCCCCGACCTGCCTGGACCGATAGGTCGAAGCGATCAATAACGATCGTGTTTTCAATAACAGAACTCTTGACGAGCGAGTAACCCCGGGGCGAGACTCGCGTCCATCGGTCGGCATTGTCGAACACCTACCGGCATTACGCGTTAGAGTAGACAAGGCCAAGGGCCGGCAACGACCTCACATGAGGTCGCGGACCACCGGAGGGACCCGGGGTTCGCCTTCCCCTGGACGAAGGACAAAGGAGTCGCGGGTGTCCAGCTCCGACATCTTCATCGGCGAGACCATCGGTACCGCCGTGCTCATCCTGCTGGGCGGCGGCGTGTGCGCCGCCGTCACGCTCAAGCGCTCGAAGGCCAAGGACGCCGGCTGGGTCGCCATCACCTTCGGGTGGGGCTTCGCCGTACTGACCGGCGCCTACCTCGCGGGCGGCGTCTCCGGCGCGCACCTGAACCCGGCGGTCACGCTCGGCCTCGCGGTCGAGGGCGGCACCAAGTGGAGCGACGTTCCGCTCTACCTGGCCTCGCAGCTCCTCGGCGCCATGATCGGTGCCGTACTGGTGTGGGTCACGTACATGGGCCAGTTCACGGCCCACCTGACCGACCCCGAGGTCCTGGCGGCGCAGCCCGTCGAGGAGGGCATGGTCGACCAGAAGGCGGCTCCCGCGGCCGGACCCGTGCTCGGGATCTTCTCGACCGGCCCCGAGATCCGCAACTACGTCCAGAACGTGATCACGGAGGTCATCGCCACCGTCGTCCTGGTCCTCGCCATCCTGACGCAGGGCCTCAACGACGGCGGCAACGGCCTCGGTGTCCTCGGCGGCCTGATCACCGCCTTCGTGGTGGTCGGCATCGGCCTCTCGCTCGGCGGCCCCACGGGCTACGCGATCAACCCCGTCCGCGACCTCGGTCCGCGCATCGTGCACTCCCTGCTCCCGCTGCCGAACAAGGGCAGCTCGGACTGGTCGTACGCCTGGGTGCCGATCGTCGGCCCGCTGATCGGCGGCGCCATCGCCGGCGGTCTCTACAACGTCGCGTTCAAGTAGACCCGCGACAGCGACCGATGACGGCACAGACGCCTGAGACCGACAGCAAAGAACTTCTGGAGCACACCGTGACCGACGCACACACCGCAGGCCCCTTCATCGCCGCCATCGACCAGGGCACCACATCCAGCCGCTGCATCGTCTTCGACAAGGACGGCCGGATCGTCTCCGTCGACCAGAAGGAGCACGAGCAGATCTTCCCGAAGCCGGGCTGGGTCGAGCACGACGCGACCGAGATCTGGACGAACGTCGAGGAGGTCGTCGCCGGGGCCGTCGCCAAGGCCGGCATCACCCGCGACGACATCAAGGCGATCGGCATCACCAACCAGCGTGAGACCACGCTGCTGTGGGACAAGAACACCGGCGAGCCGGTCCACAACGCCATCGTCTGGCAGGACACCCGCACCGACGCGCTCTGCAAGGAACTCGGGCGCAACGTCGGCCAGGACCGCTTCCGCCGCGAGACCGGCCTGCCGCTCGCCTCCTACTTCGCGGGGCCGAAGGCCCGCTGGCTGCTCGACAACGTCGAGGGCCTGCGCGAGCGCGCCGAGGCCGGCGACATCCTCTTCGGCACCATGGACTCCTGGGTCATCTGGAACCTCACGGGCGGTGTGAACGGCGGCAAGCACGTCACCGACGTCACCAACGCCTCCCGCACCATGCTGATGAACCTCCACAAGATGGAGTGGGACGCGCGGATCTGCGAGTCCATCGGCGTCCCCACGGCGATGCTCCCCGAGATCCGCTCTTCCGCCGAGGTCTACGGCGAGGTCACCGGCGGCAAGCTAGGCGACCTGCTCGGCGGCATCCCCGTCGCCTCCGCGCTCGGCGACCAGCAGGCGGCCCTCTTCGGCCAGACCTGCTTCGAGGAGGGCGAGGCCAAGTCCACCTACGGCACCGGCACCTTCATGCTCCTGAACACCGGGGGCAAGGCCATCAACTCCTACTCGGGCCTGCTGACCACGGTCGGCTACCAGATCGGCGACCAGAAGCCGGTCTACGCCCTGGAGGGGTCCATCGCCGTCACCGGTTCGCTGGTGCAGTGGATGCGGGACCAGATGGGCCTGATCAACTCCGCCGCCGAGATCGAGACGCTCGCGTCGTCGGTCGAGGACAACGGCGGCGCCTACTTCGTACCGGCCTTCTCCGGCCTGTTCGCCCCGTACTGGCGCTCCGACGCCCGCGGTGTGATCGCCGGTCTGACGCGGTACGTCACCAAGGCGCACATCGCGCGCGCCGTCCTGGAGGCCACGGCCTGGCAGACCCGTGAGATCACCGACGCCATGACGAAGGACTCCGGCGTCGAGCTCGCGGCCCTCAAGGTCGACGGCGGCATGACCTCCAACAACCTGCTGATGCAGACCATCTCGGACTTCCTCGACGCGCCCGTGGTGCGCCCGATGGTGGCCGAGACGACCTGCCTCGGTGCCGCCTACGCCGCCGGTCTCGCCGTCGGCTTCTGGTCCTCGACCGACGAGCTGCGCGCCAACTGGCGGCGGGCCGCGGAGTGGACCCCCCACATGGACGCGGACACCCGCGACCGTGAGTACAAGAGCTGGCTCAAGGCCGTCGAGCGGTCGATGGGCTGGCTCGACGAGAGTGGCGAGGAGTAAGACAATGACCACCCTGCAGAGCGTCCCTGCCCTCGGGACGCATCCGGCTGGCGGCCTCAACCCGAGCCGCGCCGAGACCCGGGAGCAGCTTTCCAAGGCGACGTACGACCTCCTGGTGATCGGCGGCGGAATCCTGGGCATCTCCACCGCCTGGCATGCCGCGCAGTCGGGACTGCGGGTGGCCCTGGTGGACGCCGGTGACTTCGCCGGCGCCACCTCCTCCGCCTCCTCCAAGCTGCTCCACGGCGGTCTGCGCTACCTGCAGACCGGTGCGGTGAAGCTGGTCGCGGAGAACCACTTCGAGCGCCGTGCGGTCTCCCGTCAGGTGGCCCCCCACCTGGCGAACCCGCTCACCTTCTACCTGCCGGTGTACAAGGGCGGCCCGCACGGCGCCGCCAAGCTCGGCGCGGGCGTGTTCGCGTACAGCGCGCTCTCCGCGTTCGGCGACGGCGTCGGGCACCTGCTCTCGCCGTCGAAGGCCGCGCAGGACGTGCCGGAGCTGCGCACGGACAATTTGAAGGCCGTCGCGGTCTACGGCGACGACCAGATGAACGACTCCCGCATGGCCCTGATGACGGTCCGCGCGGCCGTCGAGGCCGGTGCCGCCGTCCTCAACCACGCCGAGGTCACCGGGCTGCGCTTCACCAAGGGCCGGGTCACGGGCGCGGAGCTGAAGGACCGCATGAGCGGCGACGAGTTCGGCGTCGACGCCCGTCTCGTGCTGAACGCGACCGGGCCGTGGGTCGACCACCTGCGCAAGATGGAGAACCCGGACGCGGCGCCCTCCATCCGCCTCTCCAAGGGCGCGCACCTGGTGCTCAAGCGCACCGCCCCCTGGAAGGCCGCGCTGGCCACGCCGATCGACAAGTACCGCATCACGTTCGCCCTCCCCTGGGAGGACATGCTGCTGCTCGGCACCACGGACGAGGAGTTCGAGGGCGACCCGGCGGACGTGCGCGTCACCGAGGCCGACACCGCGCAGATCCTGGACGAGGCCGCGTTCTCCATCCGCGACCAGCAGCTGTCGCGCGACCTGATCACGTACTCGTTCGCGGGTCTGCGGGTGCTGCCCGGCGGCCCCGGTGACACCTCCAAGGCCAAGCGCGAGACGGTCGTCACCGAGGGCCGCGGCGGCATGCTGTCGGTGGCCGGCGGCAAGTGGACGACGTTCCGCCACATCGGCCGTACGGTGATGAAGAAGCTGGAGTCGCTGCCGGGGCACCCGCTCGGCGACGACTACGAGCCGATCTCCGAGCTGCCGAAGAAGCTGCCGCTGCCCGGCATCGCCAACCCGCGTGCCGTCGCCCACCGCCTCCTCGTGGACGGTCCGGCGCCCGGCCCGCGCATGGCCGCCGACACCGCCAAGCACCTGGCGACGCACTACGGCTCGCTCTCCTTCGACATCGCCCGCCTGGCGAACGAGAACCCGGAGCTCGCCGAGCGCGTCCACCCGGACGCCCCGGAGATCTGGGCGCAGGTCGTCTACGCCCGCGACAACGAGTGGGCCGAGACGGCGGACGACGTGCTGCGCCGCCGCACCACGCTGACGATCCGGGGCCTGGCCACGGACGACGTGCGCGGCAAGGTCGAGGATCTGCTGGGCAAGAAGGACTGAACCGCGAGGGTTCGCCCGCGCGTGGCCGGGTGAGGGGCGGTTCCCCCGGGGGCCGCCCCTCACCCGTGCCCGGGGCTGCGTACGATCGCCGGCGTGACCTCTACCGTGCCGTCGCCCTCCGGAACCCAGCCCATCACCCGTGTGCCGCGCACCGGGCTGCCCGCCCGGGCGGTCGTGGTCGGCGACCCCGGCCGCGCCGAGCGCGTCGCCGCGCTCCTCGCCGACGCGAAGGAGGTGTCGTACCACCGCGAGTACCGCACCTTCACCGGCGACTGGCACGGCACCCCTGTCGTCGTCTCCTCGCACGGCGTCGGCGCGCCCGGCGCCCTGCTGCTCTTCCAGGAGCTGGCCGCGGCCGGCGTGCGCACCTTCGTGCGGCTCGGCACCGCCGGCGCGATCAGGGCCGGCATCCGCGACGGCGACCTGGTCATCGCGGACGCGGCGGTACGCGACGACGGGGTGAGCCCGCAGCTCATCCCCGCGGAGTACCCGGCGTTCGCCGCGCCGGAGGCCGTCATCGCGCTCCAGCGGGCCGCGCGGGCGGCCGACGCCCCGTACCACCGGGGGGTGGTGTGGACGCGGGCCGCGTTCCAGCCCGGGTTCCTGCCGCTGCCCGGCGAGGCGTACGCGCGCGCCGGCGTCGCGGCCATCGAGATGGAGCTGTCGGCGCTGTACGTCTTCGCCTCCACGCACGGCCTGACCGCGGGCGGCGCCCTGGTGGTGGACGGCGCGAACGCGGACGAGCTGGTCGACGACGAGGCACCGCTCTCCTCCGGCGGCTACGACCCGGACCGCGACGTGGTCGCCGCCGGGGTCGACCGGGGCGCCCGCGTAGCCTTGGACGCGCTGCGCCTCCTGGTCCCGGCCCAGGGCACCGAACGAGCACAGCGACCGTAGCGACCAGGGAGAGCGGAACCGATGCCCCACACTGACCTGCCGGCCCAGGACCGCGGCGGCTCCGGCGACCTCGACCTGCTGGTGCACGGCGGCGACGTCCTGACCGTCGACGCGGCGGGCACCGTCGTGCCGGACGGCGCGGTGGCCGTGCGCGCCGGACGGATCGTGGAGGTCGGCCCCGCCGAGCGGCTGCGCGCCGCCCACCCCGCCGCGCGGGAGATCGACGCCCGGGGCTGCCTGGTGCTTCCCGGCCTGATCAACACGCACACGCACCTCGCGATGAACCTGCTGCGCGGCATCGCCGACGACCTCACCCTCCAGGGCTTCCTGGCCCGCGTCATCCCGCGCGAGGCCGCGGTCCTCTCCCCCGAGACGGTGGCGACCGCGCTGCGGGGCGCCATCGCCGAGTCGGTGCGCGGCGGGGTCACGGCGGCGCTCGACATGTACTGGTTCCACGAGGCGGCCGACGCCGTGGCGCGGGAGGCCGGGTGGCGGCTGCTGAGCGGGCCCACGTTCATGGACGTGCCGGGGCCGCCCGACGGGCGCCCCTACGCGGAGCGGATGGGCTGGGCGAGCGCGTACCTGAAGGGCCGCGCCCCGGTCCCTGGCACGCGCCCCGTGGTCTTCGCGCACTCCGCCTACACGCTGGGCCCCGAACAGCTCAAGGAGATCGCCGCGCTGGCCCGGGAGCACGGCGCGCTGCTGCACCTGCACGCGGCCGAGAACGCGGGCGAGGTGGCCACGGTCGTCGAGCGGCACGGGATGCGCCCGGTGGAGCTGCTCGACTCCCTCGGCGTGCTCGGCCCCGACACGCTCCTCGCGCACGCCGTCGACCTCACCGACGCGGAGATCGCGACGCTGGCCCGCACGGGCACGGCCGTCGCGCACTGCCCGGTGTCGAACCTGAAGCTGGGCTGCGGCATCGCGCGGGTGCCCGACCTGCTCGCGGCGGGCGTCACGGTCGGCCTCGGCACGGACGGCGCCGTGAGCTCCAACACCCTCGACGTGCTCGGCGCGGTGAAGATGGCCGCCCTGGTGCACAAGGCGGGCGGCGACCCCACGGCGGTCGGCGCCGAGCAGGCCGTGCGGATGGCGACCATTGAGTCGGCGCGGGCGCTGGGCCTCGGCGACGAGCTGGGCTCCCTGGAGGCGGGCAAGCGGGCCGACCTGATCGTCCTCGACCTCGGCCGCCCGCACCTCGCGCCCCCGCACGACCCGTGGTCGACGCTGGCGTACGCCGCGGCGGCCGGCGACGTGCGGGACACCGTGGTGGACGGGCGCGTGCTGATGCGGGACCGCGTTCTGCGCACGCTCGACGAGAGCGCCGTCCTGCGGGAGCTGACCGCCGCCGCCGGCGCCCACCGGGAGACGAGCACGGCATGACCCCGGGTACCGAGTACGAACCCACGCGCGGCTTCACCGGCCGCGCCCGCGCCGCCGACCGCGATCCGCGCCTGCCGCCCGGCCAGTACGACGCCCGCGACGGCTGGCCCGTCCTCTCCGCCGAGGTGACGCCGCACCTGGCCGCCGCCGACTGGACGTTCCGCGTGGACGGCCTCGTGGCGCGCCCGCGCACCTGGGACTGGGACGAGGCGCACGCGCTGCCGGCGGCGGAGTACCGGGGCGACATCCACTGCGTGACGAGCTGGTCGAAGTTCGGGGTGCGCTTCGGCGGGGTGAGCCTGGACAGCTTCCTCGCCGCCGCCCGCCCGCTGCCCGAGGCGTCCCACGTCGTGGCGTACTCCCACACCGGCTACACCAGCAACCTGCCGCTCGCCGACGTCACCGGCGGCAAGGCGTGGATCGTCTGGGAGTACGGGGACGAGCCGCTGCCCCCGGAGCACGGTGGCCCGGCCCGGCTGATCGTCCCGCACCTGTACTTCTGGAAGAGCGCCAAGTGGATCGCGGGGCTGCGGCTCCTCGACCACGACGAGCCGGGCTTCTGGGAGCAGAACGGCTATCACCACCGGGGCGACCCGTGGGCCGAGGAGCGTTACGCAGGTGACTGACATCCCGTACGACGAGAACGGTTCCGCGCGGGGAGCGGCGGGCTTCGTGCCGCCGACGCGCTTCGCCGTGCCCGGCCGGATCGCCGTGAGCGAGCGTGCCGCGAGCCTGTGGCAGCGGGCGCTGATCACGGGCGTCCGCAAGGAGACCCCGCGCGCGTCGACGTTCCGGCTCAAGGTGCCCGACTGGGAGGGGCACCTGCCGGGGCAGCACCTGATGCTGCGTCTCACGGCCGCGGACGGCTACGTCGCCCAGCGGCACTACTCCATCGCCTCCGCCCCGGACGGAAGCGGCGAGATCGAACTGACCCTCGACCACGTGGTCGACGGCGAGGTGTCGGGTCACCTGCACGAGGTCGCCCGGGTCGGTGACACCGTGGAGGTGCGCGGTCCGCTGTCCGGCTTCTTCGCCTGGCCGGGCGACCGGCCCGCGCTGCTGCTCGGGGCCGGCTCCGGTGTCGTGCCGCTGATGTCGATGGTGCGCCACCACCGCCGCGCGGGCCTCGCCCTGCCGCTGCGCCTCGTCGTCTCGGCCCGCACACGCGAGGACCTGATCTACGCGGACGAGTACGGCGAGGAGACCACCGTCGTCCTGACCCGCGCCGAAGGGCGCCTGAACGCGGGCCATCTGGCGCCGTTCCTGGGGCCGGGGCGGCCCGCGGGCGGCTGGGAGGCGTACGTCTGCGGCTCCAACGGGTTCGCCGAGCACGCCTCGCGGCTCCTGGTGGAGGGCGGCCAGCCGGTGGACCGGATCAGGATCGAGCGCTTCGGCTGAACGCCCCGTGCGCCGCGGCGGTCGAGCGGGCCACAGTCGCCGCCCCGGGCCCGCGTCCGGCGCGGCCCGACCCAGGAGGACGCCGTCAGCCGCACTGGGTGACGGTGCCCGTTCCGGCCCGTACGAAACGGCTGTTTCCCGGCGCCGAGCGTGGGCAGTGATCACGCACTCCCCCACGCAAGGGGGCTGCGTCGGGCCCCTGCCGAAGCCGTAAGGTTGGGGCGTACGCAAGGGAACATCGGAAGGAGGCCTGGGTGATCGAGCTCGAGGGGGTTCCCGAGCTGGTCGACCCGGTCATGGTGGCCGCGTTCGAGGGCTGGAACGACGCCGGCGACGCCGCCTCCGCCGCGGTCGCGCATCTCGACAAGGAGTGGAAGGGCGAGGTGTTCGCGGCGCTGGACGCCGAGGACTACTACGACTTCCAGGTCAACCGCCCGACCGTCTGGCTGGACGACGGCGTCCGCAAGATCACGTGGCCGACGACCCGGCTCTCCGTGGTCCGCGTGGGCGGCGACAAGCCCCGCGACCTCGTCCTGGTCCGGGGCATCGAACCGTCGATGCGCTGGCGCTCGTTCTGCAACGAGATCCTCGGCTTCGCGCACGAACTGGGCGTGGAGCTCGTGGTGATCATGGGTGCGCTGCTCGGCGACACCCCGCACACCCGGCCCGTCCCGGTCAGCGGCGTGACGTCCGACCCCGACCTGGCGCGCACCATGGCCCTGGAGGAGACGAAGTACGAGGGCCCGACGGGCATCGTCGGCATCCTCCAGGAGGCGTGCACGCACGCGGGCGTCCCGGCCGTCAGCCTCTGGGCCGCCGTCCCGCACTACGTCTCGCAGCCGCCCAACCCCAAGGCCACGCTCGCGCTGCTCAACCGCCTCGAAGACCTGATCGGCCTGCGCATCCCGCTGGGCGAGCTGACCGAGGACGCCCGCGCCTGGCAGCTCGGTGTGGACCAGCTCGCCGCCGAGGACAACGAGGTCGCGGAGTACGTGCAGTCCCTGGAGGAGGCGCGGGACACCGCCGAGCTTCCCGAGGCGTCGGGCGAGGCCATCGCCCGCGAGTTCGAGCGCTATCTGCGGCGCCGCGACGGCGGGCCCGGGCAGGGCGGCACGCACGCGACGGACGGTGAGGGCGCGGCCTATCTGCGCGACGCCCCCGGCGACCGCACCCGACCGCCGAAGCCGAAGCCGACCCAGCGCCCGGACCAGGGCGCGGAGGGCGAGGGCGACGGCGGCGGCGACTCCTCCGGGCCGCCCGGCTCCCCCGGCGATTCCCCGGACGATTCCCCGGACGACTGAACGCTCCTGAAGTACGGAGGGGCGGCACCCGCGCAGCCGCGGACCGCCCCTCCCAGCCCCCGGACACCGGTCCCCGCCCCCGGTCACCAGTCCCCGCCGGGCCACCGGTTCCGGCCCGCGAGCCCCCT
>NZ_JBFAHX010000073.1:0-22850 GCF_040654435.1 Streptomyces sp. NPDC050703 | reverse complement strand
GTGTGGTGCAGTCCTAGACAGCTCCACCACACCGGAGGTCTTCGCCTTTGATCAAGACCCCCGTGTCAACAACGCTCGTGATCAATACACCTAGCCGAGCGCGGGCGTCCGGAGCGTCAACGTGCCCGCGTCCGCGTCCAGTTCGGCCGCCGCCCCGAACGGCATGGTGAGCGCCCCCGCGCAGTGCCCGAAGCCGAACTCCTCGGCCACCGGCACGCCGAGTCCGCCGAGCCGGTCGGCGAGGACGGCGCGCACCTCGTCGTAGGGCCCGCACGCCTGCCAGGAGCCGAGCGCGACGCCCGCGACCCCCGTCAGCCAGTCCGCGCGCAGCAGCTGGGTGAGGATGCGGTCCAGGCGGTACGCCTCCTCTCCCATGTCCTCCAGGAGGAGCAGGCCGCCGCGCGCGGAGGGCCGTGCGCCCGGTGTGCCGAGGTCGGCGGCGAGCAGCGACACGCAGCCGCCGAGCGTGACGCCCTCGGCCCGGCCGCCGACCAGCGCGCCCGCGCCCTCCGCGGCCGTGATCACCCGGGCGTCCTCCGGGGTGAACAGGGTCGTGCGCAGGTGGTCCTGGGCCCGCGCGTTCTTCAGGAAGTCCTCGGTCGCGGTCATCGGGCCGTGCAGCGTGGCGACGCCGAGCCGCGTGGCGAACGCCTCGTGCAGGGCGGTGATGTCGCTGTAGCCGAGGAACACCTTGGGCGCGGCCCCGCGCATCGCGTCCCAGTCGACGAGGTCCACCATGCGCTGCGCGCCGTACCCGCCCCTGGCGCAGAAGACGGCGGCCACGGACGGGTCGCACCATGCCCGCTCCAGGTCGCGGGCCCGGCTCGCGTCCGTGCCGGCGAGGTGGCCGAGGTCCTGTCCTGTGTCGAGGACGTGGGGCATGGCGAAGGAGTCCAGGTCCCAGCCGCGCAGGATGTCCAGGCCCGCCTGGAGCCCGTCCTCGGGTACGGGCCCGCTGGGCGCGACGACGGCGACCCGGGCGCCGGGCGCCAGCCGCGGAGGACGTACGAGGGGTCTCACTTGTCCAGCTCCAGGGTGGGGACGCGGCCGGCGAGGCCGATGCCGAAGACCTGCGCGTACAGGGAGAGCTCGGCCTCCAGGGCGCGGACCATCGTGTCGGCGCGGCGGAAGCCGTGCCCCTCGCCCTCGAAGGCGATGGCGGCGTGCGGCAGGTCGCGCCGCTGCGATCTGGCGAGGAACTCCTCGGACTGGGCGGGCGGGCAGACCACGTCGTCGAGCCCCTGGAGGAGCAGGAACGGCGCGGTGATCCGGTCGGCGTGTTCGAGGGGCGAGCGCTCCGCGTACCGCCCGGTGACCTCGGCGAACGGGCCGACGAGCGACTCCAGGTAGCACGATTCGAGGTCGTGGGTGCCGCCGGATGCGAACGCGGCGAGGTCGAGCACCGGGTACAGGAGGGTGCCGCAGGCGTAGACGTCCGTGGTGGCGAGCGACGCGGCCGCGGTCCAGCCGCCCGCGCTGCCGCCCCTGATCGCGAGCCGGTCCCGGTCGGCGGTGCCCTCGTCGGCGAGCGCGAGGGCGACCGCCGCGCAGTCGTCGACGTCGACGATGCCCCACTGCTCGCGCAGCCGCTCGCGGTAGGCGCGGCCGTAGCCGGTGGAGCCGCCGTAGTTGACCTCGACGACGCCGATGCCGCGCGAGGTGAAGTAGGCGATGTCGAGGTCGAGCACGAGGGGCGAGCGGGTGGTGGGGCCGCCGTGCGCCCACACCACGTAGGGCGGCAGCTCGTCGTCGGGCGCGGTGTGGCCGGGGTGGTGGGGCGGGTAGACGTGCGCGTGGATGTCGCGCCCGGCGGGGCCGAGGAAGGTGCGGATCTGCGGTTCCGGGTAGTACGTGGGGTCCACGGGGTCGTCGTGGGCGGCGCCGACGACCCGGGCGTGGCCGGTGCCGGTGTCCAGTTCCACGACCTCGTACCCGCTGCGGGGGCTCGCGGCGACGCCGAGCACCCGGGGGCCGTGCGCGGCGACGCTCGCCGCGAACTCCGTCCAGGGGCCCGCGGCGTCGACGACCTCGCCGGTCTCGGGGTCGAGTATGCCGAGGCAGGAGGAGCCCGTGCCGTGCACGACGGCGACGAGGCCGCTGTCGAGGGGCGCGAACCAGTTCAGGCCGATCTGCCAGAGCGGGCCGGCGAACTCCTCCTCGCGCGGGCAGAGCGGACGTACGCTCGCCGGGGCGTCCGGGGTGGCGCGGTACAGGTTCCACCAGCCGCTGCGGTCGCTGGAGAACAGCAGCCGCCCGTCCGGCGCCCACTCCACCTGGGCGATGGACTCGTCGGGGCCGCCGGCGAAGGCGCGGGCGGGGCCGAAGGCGCCGTCCGCGCGGACGTCGGCGACGATCAGCTCCGTGCCGTCCCACGGCATCCGCGGATGGTCCCAGGCGACCCAGGCGACCCGGCCGCCGTCGGGCGAGAGCCGGGGCCCGGTGACGAAGCGGTGGGCGCCGTCGGACAGTTCCCGCACGGCGGTCCGGTCGTCGGCCGCCGAGCCGTCGAGCGGCACCGCGGCGATCACCCGCCGCACGTCGGTGGACGACTGCCCGGTGAACTCCTCGCCCACGCACCAGACCTCGCCCCGGTCGACGAGGACCACCGGGTCGGCCCACCGCAGGCCGCCGCCCACGCCGGAGAGCGGGGTCAGGGGACGCGGCTCGGCGCCGGGCGTGTCGGGCTCGTACGCGTACAGGCGCTGGTCGGCGAAGTCGACGAAGACGAGCAGCGGTCCCTCGGGCCGGTCGGCACCGGCCCAGGGCCGGCCGCCGTACTCCACGACGCGGCTGCGCGCGTTCCACGGCGCGGGCAGCACCGTGCGCTCCTCGCCGTCGGGCAGGCGCCGCACCAGCGCGCGGCGGCCGGCCTCGGCGGGCCGCGGCTCGGTCCACCACGCCTCCGCGCCGACGTAGCCGACGTACGCCGGGGCGCCGTCGTGTGCGGCGGCGAGACCGGCGTCGATCGGTGACGGCCATGATCCGTACGCCCGGGTCTGCTTCATGTCCCTCTCGTCCCCCAATGTCGTTCCTAGGCCGTACGCAGAAAGCGGTCGAGGACACGGACCCCGAAGTGCAGTGCCTCGATCGGCACGCATTCGTCGACCCCGTGGAAGAGCGCCTGGTAGTCGAAGCCCTCCGGTGTCCTGAGCGGCGAGAAGCCGTAGCCGGTGATGCCGAGGCGCGAGAACTGCTTGGCGTCCGTGCCTCCCGACATGCAGTACGGCACGACGTGCCCCTCGGGCGCGAACTCCTCGACGGCGGCGCGCATGCGCGCGTACGTCGGCGAGCCGACCGGCGCCTGCAGCGCCACCTCGCGGTGGTGGAACTCCCAGTCGACGTCAGGCCCCGTGAGCCGGTCAAGCGTGCTACGGAACTCTTCCTCGCCGCCGGGCAGAAAGCGGCCGTCGACGTAGGCCACGGCCTCCCCGGGGATCACATTGACCTTGTAACCCGACCGCAGCATCGTGGGGTTGGCGCTGTTGCGGACCGTGGGCTCGACGAGCGCGGCGGTCGGGCCGAGCTTCTCCAGGAAGTCGTCCACGTCGAAGCCCGGTGCCTCGGGGTCGCCCTGGAGGCCGTAGAGCGCGCCGAGTTCGGCGAGCGCGGCCCGCACGGTCGGGGTGAGCCGCACCGGCCACCGGTGCTCGCCGATGCGGGCGATGGCGGCGGCGAGCCTGCTCACCGCGTTGGCGCGGTTGACCTTGGAGCCGTGGCCCGCCTTGCCGCGCGCGGTGAGCTTGAGCCAGCCCGTTCCGCGCTCGCCCGCGGCGATCGGGTAGAGCTGGTTGCCGCGCCCGTCGTGGAAGGTGAAGGCCCCGGACTCGCTGACGCCCTCGGTGCACCCCTCGAAGAGCGGGGCGTGCTTGTCGGCGAGGAATCCGGAGCCGTCCTCGGCGCTGGCCTCCTCGTCGGCGGTGAAGGCGACCACGATGTCGCGCCTCGGCCGCACCCCGGCGCGGGCCCAGTGCCGGACGACGGCCAGGATCATCGCGTCCATGTTCTTCATGTCGATCGCGCCGCGGCCCCAGACGACGCCGTCGCGGATCTCCCCGGAGAAGGGGTCCACGCTCCAGTCGGCGGCCTCGGCGGGCACGACGTCGAGGTGGCCGTGGACGAGGAGCGCGTCGGCACCCGGGTCCGTGCCCTCGATGCGGGTGACGACGTTCGTCCGCCCGGGGCTGCGTTCGAGGAGCGTGGGCGTCAGACCGGCCTCGGAGAGCCGCTCGGCCGCGTATTCGGCGGCGGGCCGCTCGCGGCAGTCGCCGCCGCCGCGGTTGGTGGTGTCGATGCGGATCAGCTCGGAGGTGAACGCCACGACCTCGTCGAGCGCCCGCGCGTCCACCCGGTCGCCGCCCCCCGAGCCCTGACCGTGCTCCTCGTCGTGCTCAGCCATACTGCTCCTCCACGGCGGCAGAGGCGATCGTCGTAACCGCCTTGAAGGTACGGATTCCCTCGTACATGGTCTCGCTGTCGTAGGCGACCCTGCGCTCCCCCGTCCGGCGCACCCCGGGTACGACGGTCGACGCCATGGACAGGTGTTCGGCGTCGAACTCGACCTCGACGGTGAACGGTCCCGCCGCCACCGGCTCCCGGCGGCCGGCGAGCCCGGCGGCCTCCTTGGCGGCGGCGCGGATGTCGGCGGCGGTGCGGGCCGGGGTGCGGCAGACGGCCGCGTAGCGCGAGACGTGGTCCTTGACGGCGACCTTGAGCGCGCCGGGCGCGTAGCCGAGTGCGTCCTCGCAGGCCAGGTCGTCGCCGGTGACGAGCACCACGGGGACGCCGAACTCGGCGACGACGTGCGAGTTCAGCAGCCCCTCGCTGGCGCGGACGCCGTTGACCCAGACGCCGGTGATCTGGTTGGCGAGGTAGGTGTGGGCGAGGACGCCCTCCATGCCCGCGCCCGCGTGGTAGCCGACGAACGCGATGCCGTCGACGTCGCCGTGCTGGACGCCCTCGACCATGGACAGCGACTTGTGCCGTCCCGTCAGCATCTCGGCCCGCTCGTCCAGCTGCTCCAACAGGAGGTTCCGCATGGTCCAGTGCGCCTCATTGACGAGCACCTCGTCGGCCCCGCCGTCGAAGAAGCCGAGCACGGCCGCGTTCACGTCCGAGGTGAACATCGATCTGCACCGTTCCCACTGGGCGGTGCCCGGCAGCACGTCGGCCGGCCAGGTCACTCCGGTGGCGCCCTCCATGTCGGCGCTGATGAGGATCTTCATGCTGCGTCACGTTACGCGTGGGGACGGCCGCCGTTCCAGCCCGAGACGGTGTTCGCGCCCGTGTCGAAGCTCAGGGTCCGGTAGACCGCCACCCCGCCGGTGAGTTCCGCGCAGGCCCGGGCCGCCGCCGTCACCCGCCGGGTGTACGAGGGGTCGGTGGCGTCGAGCAGTATCCCGAGCGTCGTACCGCTGTGGCCCACGGCGACGCCGAGGCCGCCGACCTCGCGACAGATGGCCCGCATCGGTTCGAGGGCGTGCTTGTGGCGCAGGGCCTGGTTCATCAGGGCGCTGCGTGTGGCGACCCTGCCGACCTCGGCGAGGTCCCTGGCGCGCACCGCGTCGGTGAGCCTGCCGAGCAGGCCGGCGTAGGCGCGCCGGTCGGCGGCGGTGAACGGCTTGGGGATGCGGTTGAAGTCCACGGTGTCGACGGCGCCGCCCTCGTCGACCCCGACCACGGCCATGGCGGGCAGCGAGCCGAGGACCGAGCGGAGCCGGACGCTGCGGTGGTGGAAGGCGACGATCGCGGGGTAGAGCACGCCGTCGGTGGGCTCGATGCGGGCCAGGAGCCGTTCGACGCGGGTGGGCGGCATCGCGACGTCCAGGGCCCTGCCGACCGCCCGCGCGGTGGCCACCAGGTCGGCGGAGGAGCTGGCGAGGCCCTTGCCCTCGGGGATCACGCTGCTGACGGTGAGCACCCCGCCGCGGGCGGGGCCGCGGGGCGCCGACGCGGCGATCATCCGCGCGAGGCGCAGCGCCTTGGTCTTGTGCGGCGGCCACACCTCGATGTCGCCGGAAGCGGAGCCCTCGCGGAAGGCGGCCATCGTCCAGCGGGCGACCGGCAGCGTCACGAGGAAGTCCCCGTCCTCTTCCGGGAGTACGCCTTGCAGCAGCTCGCCGAAGGTGCCGAAGGCGGTGCCCGTCCCCGTCCTCGCCGGCGGCTCGCGGCGGGGCGGGCGGGGCAGGACCGCGGCCTTCTGGGGCAGCTTCACACGTCTCCTCTCGACTGCGCGGGGCGTACGGCTCGCCGTCCCGCGGGGGCCAGTGTGCCGACCTTACCCGGTCTTGACAATCATTTTCATCTAGTGTGATGCTCTCGACCTCTTCGGCGCTCAGCCCGATCTCAGCCCTGTCCCAGTCCTGTCCCAGTCCTCCGGGGGGTCCCAGCCATGCACGCGCACATCGCAGAAGCGGTGAAGAAACCCGACCTCATATCCCTCGAACCCGGCCTTGCCTGCCTGCGGTTCGAGACCATGAAGATCTACTCGGCCCTCGGCGCCGTCCGGCACCTGCTCGACACCGGGGCGGTGCGGCCGGGCGACACGCTCATCGACAGCTCCAGCGGCATCTACGCCCAGGCCCTGGCGCTCGCCTGCCACCGCTACGGGATGAAGTGCCACATCGTGGGCTCCACGACCGTGGACCGCTCCACCCGTGTCCAGCTCGACATCCTCGGCGCCACCCTGGAACAGGTCGCCCCCTCCACGGACCTCCGGCTCGACCAGGAGGCACGGGTGCGGCGCATCGCCGAGATCCTGGCCGCCAACCCCTCGTACCACTGGATGCGGCAGTACCACGACGCCATCCACTACCACGGCTACCGCGAGGTGGCCGAGTCGATCTGCCGGGAGATCCCCACCGGCCCCCTCGCGCTGGTCGGCGGCGTCGGCTCCGGGGCCTCCACCGGCGGCATCGTCAGCTACCTGCGGGAGTCGGGGCGGGACGTGACGCTGGTCGGCGTGCAGCCCTTCGGCAGCGTCACCTTCGGCTCCGAGCACGTCGCCGACCCGGACATGATCATCGCCGGGATCGGCAGCGCCATCGCGTTCGAGAACGTCCGGCACAAGCTGTACGACCGCGTGCACTGGGTCAACTTCGACTGCGCGGTCTCCGGCGCGGTCGCCCTGCTGCGCACCAGCGGCATCTTCGCGGGGCTCTCGGCGGGCGCCGCGTACCTCGGCGCGCTCTGGGAGCGGCGCCGGGACGACTCGCGCACCTACGTCTTCATCGCCGCCGACACCGGCCACCGCTACGTCGACAGCGCCTACGCCCGGCACGAACAGGTGCCGGACATCGACACGTTGAAGCCGCACGAGATCACCTCGCTCGACGAGCTGCGCCTTCCCTGGTCCACCGCGGACTGGCCCACCGCGGCCCCCTGAAGCCGCCCTTCCGGCCACCCCCCTCAGGCAGTCCCTCAAGCAGTCCCTCAGGCAATCCCTCAGAGAGAACACACATGGCACACCCCGCTCCCCAGACCGTCGCCGAGCTGACGGACGCCGTCCTCGCAGGCGCCCATGGGCCCGACCCGGCCGACCTGACCGTCACCAGCGCGTTCTGGCTGTACAACACCACCCGCCTCGCGGGCGGCGACGTCACCTACCACAACCACTACCTGCTGTTCCGTGTCGGCGACGCCTTCGGCGCCTGCTCCTTCGAGGCCGGCGAACTCGCCCCCGAGTTCTGTGAGAACGCCTCCGGGCAGTCCCTCGCCAAGCTGCTGCGCCACGAGTCGGCACCCGTGCGCACGGCCGCGCTCGACGCCTACCTGGCCCGCGTGCGCCCGCACCGCGACGCCCCCGGCGCCGAGCGCGTGATGCTGCCGACCGGCACGCCCGAGGTGCGCGCCGAGGCCCGTGACGCCGCCGTCGCCGGGCTGCTCGACATCGCGCCCGGCGCCAAGGTCGCCCTCATCGGCGTCGTCAACCCCCTGGTAGCGGCGATACGCGAGCGGGGCGGCGTCCCGCTGCCCTGCGACCTCAACCTCCGCACCACCGCCTGGGGCGACCCGGTCACCGACGACATGACCGAGGTCCTCGCCGAGGCCGACGCCGTCGTCGCCACCGGCATGACGCTCAGCAACGGCACCTTCGACCTGATCCTGCGGCACTGCGTCGAGCACGGGACGCCGCTGACCGTGTACGCCCAGAGCGGCAGCGCCGTCGCCCGCGCCTTCGTCGGCTCCGGCGTGACCGCGCTGAACGCCGAGCCGTTCACCTTCTCCCAGTTCAGCGCCGACGCCACGCCGATGTACCGCTACCGCGCCACGGCCGGGGACGGAGCGGCAGCGTGAGCGTCGAAGCCGTGCGGGACCCGGCGCCCGGCGGCGGCGCCGACGAGGCGGTCCCCGGCGACCTGCGGATGGCCCGCGCCCTGTGGCCCGTGCTGCTCGCCTCCGCCGTGGGCCTGCTGCCGTTCACCGTGTTCAGCACCTACCTCGTGCCCATCGCCGACGACGCGGGCAGCGGCGTCGCCGCGATGGGCGGCCTGCGCGGACTCGGCGGTCTGGCCGCCCTGCTCGTGGGCACCGCCCTGGCCCCGTTCATCGACCGCGTCCCCAAGGAGCGGGCCGCGGCGGGCGCGCTCGTCGCACTCGGCGTCTCCACCGCCCTCGGCGCCGCCGGCGGCTTCGCCCCGTTCGCCGTGTTCTGCCTCCTCGTCGGCGCGAGCACCGCCGTCCTGAACCCGGCGCTCACCGCCGCCGCGGCCGACCGCTTCGGCTCCGGCAAGGCGGCCGGCCGCGCGGCCACCCTGGTGACCGCGACGACGTCCATGACCGCCATGCTCGCGGCGCCGGTCATCGCGCTGCCCGCGCTGTTCTGGGGCTGGCGGGGCGACCTGCTCGCCGTGACGGCGCTCTCGCTGCTGCTTGCCGCGGTGTTCGTGGCCCGGCGCGGCAAGGGGCAGGAGACACCCGCTCCGTCGAGCGCGCCGAGCGTCGGCTACCTCGCCTCGTTCAGGGCGCTCGCCGCGGTACGCGGCGTGGTGCCGCTGCTCCTGATCGGCTTCCTGCGCACCGCCGTCTTCATGGGCTACCTGGCGTACCTCGCGGCCTTCTACGAGGAGCGGTTCGACCTCGGCGCCGGGCTCTTCACCCTCGTGTGGACGCTCAGCGGCGCGGCGTTCTTCGTCAGCAACCTGCTCACCGGGCGGGTCACCAACTCCGCCGCGCCGCGCGTCAGCACCGAGCGCATGCTCGCCATCGGCCTGGTCGCGGCCCTGGTCTCCGTCGTGGGCTTCTACTTCACGCACTGGCTGCCGCTCGCCCTCGCCATGACCGCGCTGCACGCGGCGAGCCACGCGATCGTCGCCGCCTGCGTGGTCAGCCTCCTCGTGCGGCGCTGCGGCACGGCGCTGCGCGGCTCCGCGCTGAGCCTGAACGCCGCGGGCCAGAGCCTCGGCGTCTTCGCCGGCGCGGCGCTCGGCGGGGCGGGCCTCGGCCTCGCCGGCTACCCCGGCACCGCCGCCGTGTTCGGCGCCCTGGTCGTCGCGGCGCTCGGCGCGGCCGTCCTGGTGCCGCGCGGGCGCGGGGGCGACGACGTGACGGAAGCGGAGAGCGCGTGAGCACCGTCGCGGAGGCCCTGCCCGCGACGCCGAGGACCACGCTGCGGGAGCGGCTCGCCTCGCCGAAGGTGCTCGCGCTGACCTGCGTCGCGCTCTTCCTCGTCCTCGTCGCGTCCGTCGTGGTCGCCATCGGCCTCGGCGCGGCCCTGGTGACGCCCGCCGAGACCGCCCGCTATCTGTGGGCGGCGCTCAGCGGCGGCCGCATCGCCGCCGACGAGATCACCACGTACCAGATCATCTGGCAGATCCGGACACCGCGCGTGCTGCTCGCCGCGCTGGTGGGGGCCGGTCTCAGCGCGGTCGGCGTCGCCATCCAGGCGATGGTGCGCAACGCCCTGGCCGACCCGTTCGTCCTCGGCGTCTCCTCGGGCGCCTCGGTGGGCGCCGTCGGTGTGACGGTGACCGGGGGCCTGGCCGCGCTCGGCGTCTACGCCGTCTCCGCCGGGGCGTTCATCGGCGCGCTCGTCGCCTCGTTCCTCGTGTACGCGGCCTCGTCGAGCCGGGGCGTGCTCTCGCCGCTGCGGCTCGTCCTGACGGGCGTGGCCATGTCGCTCGGCTTCCAGGCCCTGATGAGCGTCATCATCTACTTCGCGCCGGACAGCGAGGCCACCGGGATGGTCCTGTACTGGACCATGGGCAGCTTCGGCGCCGCCGGTTGGGGCGCCCTGCCCGTCGTCGCCGCCGTCGTCCTGCTCGGCCTCGCCGTGCTGTACCGGTACGGGCGCGCCCTCGACGTCCTCGCGCTCGGCGACGAGACCGCGGCGAGCCTCGGCGTGAGCGCCGACCGGCACCGCAGGTCCCTGCTCGTGGTGGTCTCGCTGATCACCGGCGTGATGGTGGCGGTCAGCGGGGCGATCAGCTTCGTGGGGCTCGTCATGCCGCACCTGGTGCGCATGGTCGTCGGCGCGGGCCACGCCCGGGTCCTGGCGGTCGCCCCGCTGGTCGGCGCGGTCTTCATGGTCTGGGTCGACCTGCTCTCCCGGACGGTGGTCGCCCCGCGCGAACTGCCGCTCGGTGTCATCACCGCGCTCGTCGGCGTGCCGGTGTTCATCACGCTGATGCGCCGCAGGGGCCATGTCTTCGGAGGGCGCTGAGATGGATCTGCACATCGACGGACTCGGCGTCACCATCGACGGCAGGAGCCTGGTCCGCGACCTGTCGCTCGACGTGGCCGACGGCGAGGTCGTCGGCCTGGTCGGCCCGAACGGCAGCGGCAAGTCGACGGCCCTGCGCTGCGTCTACCGCGCCCTGCGCCCCGCGGCGGGCACCGTCCGCGTCGGCGGCGACGACATCACCCGGCTGCCGATGCGCCGCAGCGCGCGACTGCTCGCCGCCATGACCCAGGACGGCGCCGTCGACCTCGACTTCACCGTGGAGGAGGTCGTGGCGCTCGGCCGGGCCCCCCACCAGCGGGGCAACCAGGCGCTGACCGGGCGTGAGCGGGAGCTGTGCGCGGCGGCGATGGAGCGGCTCGACATCACCCACCTGGCCCGGCGCGGCATCCTCACGCTGTCCGGCGGCGAGCGCCAGCGCGTGCTGCTGGCCCGCGCCCTCGTCCAGGAGCCGCGCGTCCTCGTGCTCGACGAGCCGACCAACCACCTCGACGTCCGCCACCAGGTGGAGATCCTCTCCCATCTGCGGGGCGCGGGCCTGACCGTCCTCGTCGTCCTGCACGACCTGAACCTCGCCGCCGCCGCCTGCGACCGGCTCGGCGTGCTCCACCAGGGGCGTCTGGTGGCCTCCGGGACCCCCAAGGACGTCCTGACCGAAGCGCTGGTCGCGGACGTCTTCGGCGTACGGGCGACCGTCGTGCCGCACCCCCTGACCGGCGACCCGCAGCTCCTGTACGCCCTCCGCTCCTGAGACCCACCGACCCGCACCACCTGTCCTGTGAAAGGCACCGACGTCCCATGTCCCACATGTCCCACACCCGGACCATCGCCCTGGGGTCCGCCCTCGCGGCCACACTGCTCCTGAGCGGCTGCGGCGCCGAGGTCGAATCGGGCGGCGGCGCCGAGGCCGCCGAGAAGGTCACCGTGAAGAGATGCGGTGAGCCCGTCTCCTACCGCGTGCCGGAGCGTGCCGTGGCCTACGAGGGCGGCAGCGCCGACAAGCTGTTCAGCCTCGGCCTGACCGAGCACGTGGCGGGCTACGTGATGCCGCCCGCCAATCCGCCGGTGAGCGAGTCGCCCTGGGCGTCGGAGTACGCCGAGGTGAAGATGCTCAGCGACGACCTGCTCAACAAGGAACTCGTCGTCGAGGCCAAGTCCGACTTCGTCGTCGCCGGCTGGAACTCCGGCTTCAGCGACCAGCGCGGCATCACCCCGAAGATCCTGGACAAGCTCGGCATCCAGAGCTTCATGCACACCGAGAGCTGCTTCAACTACCCGAAGTACCCGCAGAAGGTCACGCCGTTCGACGCGCTCTACAGCGATCTGGAGCGGCTCGGCAAGATCTTCCGGGTCGAGGAGAAGGCCGAGCGGGTGGTCGGCGGGCTGAAGAAGCGCGTGGCGGCCGTCAAGGAGAAGGCGCCGAAGGGCGGCGACCCGGTGCCGGTCTTCCTCTACGACTCCGGCACCGACCAGCCGTTCACCGCGGGCAGCCAGGTGCCCCCGAACGACATCATCAAGACGGCGGGCGGCAGGAACATCTTCGACGGGCTCGACGAGCGCTGGACCCAGGTGAACTGGGAGGCGGTCACCGAGGCCGAGCCCGAGGTCGTCATCATCTTCGACTACGGCGACCAGCCCGCCGAGAAGAAGATCGAGTTCCTGAGGAAGTCCCCGCACACCAAGGAGCTGCCGGCCGTGAAGAAGAACAACTTCTTCGTGCTCGACTACAACGAGGGCATCAGCGGGCCGCGCAACATCGACGGCCTGGAGAAGTTCGGGAAGTACCTGCGGGAGCTGAAGCGCTGACCTCCCCGGCCCCCGGACTCCCGCCTCAGCCCGCGAAGGCCGTGCCCGGCATCCCCTGGCCCGCGTCCGGCAGCACGAGCACCGAGCCCGCCAGCGGGTGCGGGTGCTCCTGGCCGACGCGGGCCGTGGTGATGTAGAGGTCGCGCAGGCCGGGGCCGCCGAAGGCGCAGGCGGTGGGGCGGGGCACCGGCAGGTCCACGGTCAGGTCGAGCCGCCCGTCCGGGGTGTACCTGCGGACGGCCCCGCCGTTCCACAGGGCCACCCAGACGCAGCCCTCCGCGTCGACGGTGAGCCCGTCGGGGTCGCCCGCCCCGTCCTCCCCGATCACCGCGAACGGGCGCCGGCCGCGGGCGGTCCGGCCGTCGAAGTCGAGGACGTCGACGCGCCGCGTGGGGCTGTCCACGTAGTACATGAGCCGCCCGTCGGGGCTCCAGCCCGTGCCGTTGCTGACCGCCACGTCGCCGACGCCGGCGCCCTGGTCGGCGGTGGTCCCGTCCGGGGCGACGCGGGTGAGGCCGCCGCCGCCCGGTGCCTCGTCGTAGCGCATGGTGCCCGCCCAGAGCGAGCCGTCGGGCGCCACCGCCGCGTCGTTGCCGCGCCGTCCCGGCACCGGGTCGCGCACCAGCCAGGAGAAGGCGGCGCCGCCGGGCCCGTAGAGCCCGATGCCGTCGCGGAGGTTCACCACGAGGCCGCCGCCCGCGCGGGGCTTCGCGGCGCCGACGTGCTGCCCGGTGGCCATGACCGTGCGGCGGCCGTCGCCGGGGTCGTAGGTGTGCACGCGCGAGCCGAGGATGTCGACCCAGATCAGCCGCCCGGTGTCCGCGTCCCAGGTGGGGCCCTCGCCGAGCTGCGCCTCCGCGCGCACGGCGACCTCGTACGCGGTGGTGCTCACCGCGCCTCCCGGTGGCCGAGGCGGATGGACAGATCGCCCGCGCCCTTGGCGGCCAGCTCGGCCAGTTCCCGCTCGCGCTCCTCGCTCCAGCGGATCATCGGCACGGAGATGGAGAGCGCCGCCACGACCCGGCCCGCGCTGTCCCGCACCGGCGCCGCCACGCAGCTCACGTCCGGGTTGGACTCCCGGTGCTCGACCGCGACACCCCGCTCGCGGATCTCGGCGAGCGCGGCGAGCAGCTCGTCGGGGTCGGTGATGCTGTCCGGCGTCATCGCGGCGAACTCACGGCCGCGCAGCCGCGCTTCGAGCTCCGGTTCCGGCAGCGAGGCGAGGAGCATCTTGCCGACCGAGGTGCAGTGCGCGGGCAGGCGGCGGCCCGCCGCGGAGACCATGCGCACGGCGTGCGTGGAGTCGACCTTGGCGATGTAGATGACGTCCGTGTCCTCCAGGACGGCGACGTGGACGGTCTCGTCGCAGGTCTCGGCTACCTCGCGGGCCATCTGCTGCCCCTCGGCCGCGAGGTCGAGCTGCTCCGCGTACCTGCTGCCGAGCTGGTAGGTGCGCACACCGAGGCGGTAGCGGCCCGGCTGGTCCGGTACCTGGACGAGGTAGGAGCGGGCGGCCAGAGTGGTGAGCAGTTCGTGCACGGTGGTGCGCGGCAGCTGGAGCCTGCGGGTCACCTCGGGCGCGGAGAACGTCCCGTCGCCCTCAAGGAAGAGTTCCAGTATGTCCAGCGACCTGGTCACCGCGGGTACCAGTCGTCCCATGAATCGGCCTTCCACCCCTGCGCGTCCGAGACTTCGGTCGCTGATCGATATGACGAACACAGGGTAGGCACGGTGCCGTTCGCGGCGCAATGGCCGTCCGGTCGCGAGGTGGCGGTCGCCGTGAGGGGCGACGGGCCGCCCCCTCAAGACCGTTCAGCCATACCCATTGACACGTTCCGGCCACCGTGATTACCGTCACGCCAACATTTCGAACGTGTGACGAAATACCGAACAATTCAAGGGGCAACTGCCTTGCGTATCACGGGAATCAGCACGCATGTCGTCGGAACGCCCTGGCGTAACCTCACCTACGTCCAGGTGCACACCGACGAGGGCCTGACCGGAATCGGCGAGACCCGCATGCTCGGGCACACCGACGCGCTCATCGGCTACCTCCGCGAGGCGGAGGCGAACCACATCAAGGGCTCCGACCCGTTCGCGGTCGAGGACCTGGTCCGCAGGATGAAGTACGGCGACTACGGCCGGGCGGGCGAGATCGTGATGTCCGGCATCGCGGTCGTCGAGATGGCCTGCTGGGACATCAAGGGCAAGGCGCTCGGCGTCCCCGTCTGGCAGCTCCTCGGCGGCAAGGTCACCGACCGCGTCAAGGCGTACGCCAACGGCTGGTACACCACCGAGCGGACCCCGGAGGCGTACCACAAGGCGGCCAAGGGCGTCATGGAGCGCGGCTACCGCGCCCTGAAGATCGACCCCTTCGGCACCGGGCACTACGAACTCGACCACGAGCAGAGCCTCTACGCGGTCTCCCTGATCGAGGCCGTCCGGGACGCGATCGGCCCCGAGGCCGAGCTGATGCTGGAGATGCACGGCCGGTTCGCGCCGAGCACCGCGATCCGCCTCGCCCGCGACCTCGCGCCGTTCCGCCCCGCGTGGCTGGAGGAGCCGGTGCCGCCGGAGAACCTCAAGGCCCTGGAGAAGGTCGCCGCGAAGGTCGACATGCCGGTCGCCACGGGTGAGCGCATCCACGACCGCATCGAGTTCCGCGAGCTGTTCGAGAGCCAGGCGGCCGACATCATCCAGCCCGACGTCGGCCACATCGGCGGCATCTGGGAGACCCGCAAGCTGGCGGCCACCGCCGAGACGCACTACATGCTCGTGGCCCCGCACAACGTCGGCGGCCCCGTCCTGACCGCGGCCTCGCTCCAGGTCGGCTTCACCGCGCCGAACTTCAAGATCCTCGAACACTTCAACGACTTCGCCGACGCGGACATCAAGAAGGTCGTCAAGGGCGCGCCGCGGGTCGACCCGGAGACCGGCTGCTTCGAGCTGTCCCACGCGCCGGGCCTCGGCGTCGAGCTCGACACCGACGCCGCCGCGGAGTTCCCCCAGCAGCAGGCCCGGTTCGACCTGTGGGCCGAGGGCTGGGAGAAGCGGGCGCCGGGCGGGGCCGAGGGGTGAGCGAGGGGACGGCGGGCAGCCGCGCGGTCGTCGTCGAGCGCCCCGGCGCGCACCGCCTGGTCACCGGGGACGTCCCGGAGCCCGGCCCCGGCGAGGTCCTCGTGAAGGTGGCGGCGGCCGGGATCTGCATGAGCGACCGCGAGGTGTACGACGGCCACCGCGACGCGGCCTACGTGCGCTACCCGGTGGTCCCCGGCCACGAGTGGTCCGGGACCGTGGCGGCGGTGGGCGCGGGCGTCGACCCCGCACTCGTCGGCCGCGGAACCGTCGCCGAGGGGTTCCGCGCGTGCGGCGGCTGCGAGCGCTGCCGGTGCGGGGAGACCAGCCTGTGCGAGGGCGGCTACGCGGAGACCGGGTTCACCGAGCCGGGCGCCTTCGCGGACCACCTCACGGTGCCGGCCCGGCTGCTGCATCCGCTGCGGGACGACGCGGACCTGCGGGCCGCCGCCCTGCTCGAACCCTCGGCGGTGATCGCCGCCGCCGTGCGCGCGGGGCGGCCGCGGCCCGGTGAGCGCGTCGCCGTCGTCGGCGCGGGAACGCTGGGGCTGCTCGCCGTGCAGCTGCTCGCGGCGTCCAGCCCCGCCGAGCTGGTGGCCGTCGACCCCCGGGCCGCCCGGGGCGAGCGGGCCAGGGTGTTCGGGGCCACGGACGCCCTGTCGCCCGAGGAGGCGGCCTCGGGCCCCGGCGGCTTCGACCTGGTCGTCGAGACCGCGGGGGCGCCGACCACGGCCGCCTCGTCCTGCCTCCTCGCACGCAGGGGCGGGCGGGTCGTGCTCACCGGGATGTTCGCGCCGGGGGCGGTGGGCATCGACCCCGTGCATCTGTCCCTCAGCCAGCTGGAGGTGCGCTCGGTCTTCGGGGCGCCGTCCGCCGCGTGGTCCGACGCGGTGCGGGCCTTCGGCCTCGGGCTGCTCGACCCCGCCCCGCTGATCACGCACGAACTGCCGCTCGAACGGTTCGGGGAAGCCGTCGCCCTGGTCGGCTCGGGCGACCCGAAGGTCGGGAAGGTGCTGCTGGTGCCCTGACGTTCCGCCGTGTTCCGCCGCGGGCCGGTCGCGCCCCGCGGCGGAGCCGCCGATGACACAGCCCCGCGCCCCCTCGGCGCGTTTACGCCGAACTCTGTTCGTGATCTCGAACCATTGGAGTACCGTGTCTGCCCCGTCCGTACCCCGGCGCCCCGGCGCCGACGCCCTCGCCCGCATCGGGCACCCCGTGCCGCCCGTCGAGGCGGCCGACGCCTCCCCGCACACGTTCCCCGACGGCGGGACGTGGCGCACCGAGATCCCCTCCGTCGAGGGGCCCGAGGCGCTCGCCGCCGTACTGAAGGAGAGCGCGCGGCTCGACGTGCCGGTGCACCGGATCAGCCAGGGCAGCGGCGTCTGGATGCTCCGTGACGTCGAGATCACCGAGATGGTGGACGCCTGCGCCGAGCGCGACATCGAACTGTGCCTGTTCACCGGGCCGCGCGGCACCTGGGACATCGGCGGCTCCACGCGGACCGACTCCGGTGGCGCGGGGCTGCGCGCCCGCGGCCACGACGCGCTCGCCGGCTGCGTCGAGGACGCCGTACGCGCCACGGAACTCGGCGTGCGGTGCCTGCTCGTCGCGGACGAGGGCGTGCTGTGGACGCTGCACAGGCTGCGCGCCGCCGGTGTGCTGCCCGCCGGCACCACCTTCAAGCTGTCCGCGCTGACCGGTCCGGTGAACCCGGCCTCGTACGCCGTGTACGAACGGCTCGGCGCCGACTCGCTCAACGTGCCGTCCGATCTGCCCCTGGCGCACCTCACCGAGATCCGCCGGGCCAGCCGGGCCCCCATGGACATGTACGTCGAGGCGCCCGACGACCTCGGCGGCTACGTCCGGATGTACGAGGTCGCCGAGCTGATCAGGCGCGGCGCCCCGCTGTATGTGAAGTTCGGCCTCTCCAAGGCCGCCGGCATCTACCCGTACGGCGCCCACCTGCGCGAGCACGCCCTCGCCACGGCCCGGGAGCGGGTCAGGCGGGGCCGGCTCGTCCTGGATCTGCTCGCCCGGCACGGCGCGGACGGCGGCATGTCGCCGCTCGGCTCGCGGCACCCCGGTGAGCTGTGCCGTTTCCCCGTCCCGGAAGGGGACTGAACCCATGCGCACCCGCACTCCCGGCCTCGTCGCCGTCGCCGCGCTGCTCACCTTCTCCCTGGCCGCCTGCGGCCAGGAGGCCAAGGGCGGCAGCCGCTACAAACCGGATGACGGCAAGGGCGGCACGATCGGTCTCGCGATGCCCACCAAGTCCTCCGAGCGGTGGATAGCCGACGGCAAGAACATGGCGGAGCAGTTCAAGAAGGCCGGCTACGAAACGGACCTGCAGTACGGCGACGACAAGGTGGAGAACCAGGTCGCCCAGATCGAGAACATGATCACCAAGGGGCACCGACTGCTCGTGGTCGCCGCGATCAACGGCTCGGCGCTCACCGACGTGCTGAAGCGGGCGCACGACGCGGGCATCCCCGTGATCTCGTACGACCGGCTCATCCTGGGCACGGAGAACGTGGACTACTACGCGTCGTTCGACAACGAGCGCGTCGGCCGCCTCCAGGGCCAGTACCTCGTCGACGAGCTGAAGCTCGGCAAGCCCGAGAAGGGCGGTGCGGCCAAGTCCGTCGAGCTGTTCGCGGGCGACCCGGACGACAACAACACGAAGTACTTCTGGAACGGCGCCATGAAGGTGCTGAAGCCGTACTTCGACAGCGGTCAGCTCGTCGTCCGCAGCAAGCAGACGAGGATCAACCAGGCCACGACCCTGAAGTGGGACGGCGGCACGGCGCAGAAGCGCATGGACGACCTGATCAGCAAGAGCTACGGCGACAAGCGCGTCGACGCGGTGCTCTCGCCGTACGACGGCATCTCCATCGGCATCATCTCGGCGCTGAAGAGCGCGGGCTACGGCACCGGGAGCGAGCCGCTGCCGGTGATCACGGGCCAGGACGCGGAGCTGGCGTCGGTGAAGTCGATCATCCGCGGCGAGCAGACGCAGACGGTCTTCAAGGACACGCGCAAGCTGGCCGCGCAGACCGTGAAGATGGGCGACGCCGTGCTGACCGGCAAGAAGGTCCAGGTCAACAACACCACCGACTACAACAACGGCAAGAAGACCGTCCCCGCCTTCCTGCTCGAACCGGTGAGCGTCGACAAGTCCAACACCAGGCTCCTCGTCGACGAGGGGTACTTCACGGCGGGACAGCTGAAGTGAGCGCTCCGCTGCTGGAGATGCGGGGCATCACCAAGACGTTCCCGGGCGTCACGGCGCTCTCCGACGTTCGGCTGTCCGTACGGCCCGGGGAGATCCACGCGATCTGCGGGGAGAACGGCGCCGGCAAGTCGACGCTGATGAAGGTGCTCAGCGGGGTCCACCCGCACGGCAGCTACGACGGGGAGATCCTCTTCGAGGGCGAGCCCGTGGCGTTCAAGGACATCCGTGCCAGCGAGCGCCGCGGCATCGTGATCATCCACCAGGAGCTGGCGCTCGTCCCCTATCTGTCGATCGCCGAGAACATCTTCCTCGGCAACGAGCAGGCCAGGCGCGGCTTCATCGACTGGAACGACACCCTGCGCCGGGCGAGCGCCCTGCTGAAGCGGGTCGGCCTGCACGAGAAGCCGCAGACGCCGGTCTCCGACATCGGGGTCGGCAAGCAGCAGCTCGTGGAGATCGCGAAGGCGCTGTCGAAGGAGGTGAAGCTGCTGATCCTCGACGAGCCCACCGCGGCGCTCAACGACGAGGACAGCGCGAAGCTCCTCGACCTGATCGTGGAACTGCGCGAGCAGGGCATCGCCAGCATCATCATCTCGCACAAGCTGAACGAGATCCGGCAGATCACCGACGCGGTGACGATCCTGCGCGACGGGCGGTCCATCGAGTCGCTGACGGTACGGCAGACCCCCGAGGCGACGGCCGAACTGTCCGAGGACCGCATCATCCGCGGCATGGTCGGCCGCGATCTCGACCACCGCTTCCCCGACCGCACCCCGTACGCGGGCCAGGACGCGGACGAGCCGGCCCTGTCCGTCGAGAGCTGGACCGTGCGCCACCCCGTGGACCATCAGCGCACCGTCGTCGACGACGTGTCGCTGACCGTGCGGCGCGGCGAGATCGTCGGCATCGCGGGCCTGATGGGCGCGGGCCGCACGGAGCTGGCCATGTCCGTCTTCGGGCGGTCCTACGGGCAGTACGTGGCGGGGACGGTGGCGGTGAACGGCCGCCCCGTGGTCACCAAGACGGTCCCGGCGGCGGTCGACGCGGGCATCGCCTACGTCACCGAGGACCGCAAGCGGTACGGCCTGAACCTCATCGACAACATCAACCGCAACGTCTCCCTGGCCTCGCTGCCCGGCATGCGGCGGCGCGGCGTGGTCGACGAGCACCACGAGCGCCAGGTCTCCGAGCGCTACCGCAAGTCGATGAACATCAAGACGCCCACCGTCTTCGAGCAGGTGGGCAGGCTCTCCGGCGGCAACCAGCAGAAGGTCGTCCTGAGCAAGTGGATTCACGCCGACCCCGAGGTGCTGATCCTCGACGAGCCGACGCGCGGCATCGACGTGGGCGCCAAGTACGAGATCTACACGGTGATCGACCGGCTCGCGGCGCAGGGCAAGGCGGTCCTCTTCATCTCCTCCGAGCTGCCCGAGCTGCTCGGGATGTGCGACCGGATCTACACGATGGCCGAAGGCCGCCTGACCGGTGAGGTCACGCGCGCGGAGGCCACCCAGGAAGTCCTGATGCGCCATATGACCAAGACGAGAAGCAAGAGCTGAGGGCCTGCCATGACCACCACGACCACTCCACCGCGGGACTCGTCCGCCGCCCCGCCGCCCGTCACCCGGCGGGCGGGCGCGCTGCTCATCGAGAGCATGCGCGCCAACATGCGCCAGTACGGCATGCTCATCGCCCTGGCCTTCATCGTCGTGCTGTTCCAGATCTGGACCGACGGCACGCTGCTGCTGCCGAACAACGTCTCCAACCTGATCCAGCAGAACGGCTACATCCTCATCCTGGCGATCGGCATGATGATCGTCATCATCGCCGGCCACATCGACCTGTCCGTCGGCTCCCTGGTGGCGTTCGTCGGCGCCATGTCCGCGGTGATGATGGTCAAGCACGACATGCCGTGGGTGCTCGCCCTCGTCCTCTCGCTGCTCATCGGCGCCGTGGCGGGTGCCTGGCAGGGCTTCTTCATCGCCTACGTCGGCATCCCGTCGTTCATCGTGACGCTGGCCGGCATGCTGCTCTTCCGCGGTCTGACGCAGATCGTCCTGGAGGGGCAGTCGCTCGCGCCGTTCCCCGACGGCTTCCAGAACATCGCCAAGGGCTTCATCCCGGAGATGGGCCCGTACACGCAGTACCACAACCCCACGCTGCTCCTCGGCCTCGCCACCATCGCCTTCCTGCTCTTCCGCGAGGTGCGGGACCGCAGGCGGCAGCAGGCGTTCGAGCTCGACGTGCTGCCGCAGGGCCTGTGGGTGGCGAAGTGCGTGGCGATGACGGCGGCCGTGGTGGCGTTCACGCTGACCCTGGCCAGCTTCCACGGCGTCCCGGTCGTCATGCTGATCATGTGCGGGCTGCTCATCGGCCTCGGCTACGTGATGCGCAACGCGGTCGTCGGCCGGCACGTGTACGCGCTCGGCGGCAACAAGGCCGCCGCGATGCTCTCCGGCGTCAAGGACAAGCGCGTCACCTTCCTGGTCTTCGTCAACATGGGCGTCCTCGCGGCGCTCGCGGGCTGCGTGTACGCGGCCCGGCTCAACGCGGGCACCCCGCAGGCGGGCCTCAACTTCGAACTGGAGGCCATCGCGGCGTCGTTCATCGGCGGCGCGTCGATGAGCGGCGGCGTCGGCACCGTCATGGGCGCCGTCATCGGCGGTCTGGTGCTCGGCGTCCTGAACAACGGCATGTCCCTGGTCGGCATCGGCACGGACTACCAGCAGGTCATCAAGGGTCTCGTGCTGCTCGCCGCGGTCGGCTTCGACGTGTGGAACAAGCGCAAGGTCGGCCGGTAGCACCTCCTCTCCCACCCCTTACTTCTGGAGCCGCACATGGAAACGAGCAGACGCACCGCCCTGGCCGGCGCCGCCGCGGGTCTCACCGCCGCCGTCACCGGCACCTCGTACGCGGCGGAGGGCGGCGCGCGGACCGCGCCGTCGTCGAAGCCGGTACGGGAACTCTTCGGCAGGCTCGCCGACGGGACCAAGGTGTACCGCTGGTCGCTGGCGAACGGCGGCACCCGGCTGAAGGTCCTCTCCTACGGCGGCATCGTGCAGTCGCTGGAGATCCCCGACCGCCACGGCCGCCACACCAACGTCTCTCTCGGCTACGACACGATCGAGGAGTACGTCGCGGGCACCACGTTCTTCGGCGCGCTGATCGGCCGCTACGGCAACCGCGTGGCCCGGGGCCGCTTCACCCTGGACGGGAAGACCCACCAGCTCTCCGTCAACGACGGGGAGAACAGCCTGCACGGCGGCGCGAAGGGCTTCAACACGCGCGTGTGGGACGTGGAGCCGTTCACGGACGCCACCGGCGTCGGCCTCGTCCTGCGGTACGTGAGCGTCGACGGCGAGATGGGCTACCCGGGCACGCTGCGCGTGAAGGTGACGTACACCCTCACCGCCCGCGGTGACTGGCGGATCGACTACGCGGCGACGACCGACAAGGCCACCGTCGTGAACCTCACCAACCACACGTACTACAACCTGGCGGGCGAGGGCAGCGGCGACATCTACGGCCATGAACTGAGCCTCGCCGCCCGCCGGTTCACCCCGACGGACGCCGGTCTGATCCCCACGGGCGAGCTGGCGCGGGTGGCCGGCACGCCCTTCGACTTCCGGCGGGCCAAGACCGTCGGACGGGACATCCGCACCGCCCACCCCCAGCTCGTGACCGCCAAGGGGTACGACCACAACTGGGTGCTCGACAAGGGGATCACGCGCGCCCCCGAGCACTTCGCGACGCTGCGGGACGCGGACTCCGGCCGCACCATGAGGATCGCCACGACCGAGCCGGGCGTGCAGTTCTACTCCGGCAACTTCCTCGACGGCACCCTCACCGGGCCCTCGGGCCGCACCTACCGCCAGGGCGACGGGCTCTGCCTGGAGACCCAGCACTTCCCCGACTCCCCGAACCAGCCGTCGTTCCCCTCGACGGTGCTGCGCCCCGGTGAGACCTACCGGTCGAGCACGGTGCACGGCTTCTCGGCACGCTGACCCCACGACGAGGCGCGGCACGGTCGAGGGGAACGACGGCTGGTTCGGGGAGTCGGGG
>NZ_JBFAHX010000072.1:0-23077 GCF_040654435.1 Streptomyces sp. NPDC050703 | reverse complement strand
CGCACCGGCGGCCACCGCCGACAGCGCGTCCGCGCCACCGGCCACCACCACCGCCCGATGGTCGAACACCGACCGCGAAAGGAGACCGTCCGCCACGTCGACCAGCGCTGTGCCCTCCGTCGCGGTCGCGAGCCGGGCGGCGTAGGCGCGCAGGGCGCCCTCCGTACGCGCCGAGAACACCAGCGGTACCGGGCCCGGCACCGTCGCCGCGTCGGCCGGGGTCTCCCCGGGCGCTGTCGGGCGAGCCGGTTCCTCGTCCTCCGGGGCCTGTTCCAGGACGATGTGCGCGTTGGTGCCGCTCACGCCGAAGGACGAGACGCCCGCCCTGCGCGGGCGGTCGAGCTTCGGCCACGGGCGGGTCTCCGTCAGGAGGTCGACCTCGCCCGCCGACCAGTCCACGTGGGGTGAACGCTCGTCGGCGTGCAGTGTCTTGGGCAGTTCGGCGTGGCGCAGCGCCATCACCATCTTGATCACACCGCCGACGCCGGCGGCGGCCTGGGTGTGGCCGATGTTGGACTTCAGCGAGCCGAGCCACAGGGGCTCGCCCGCGCGGTCCCGGCCGTAGGTGGCGAGGAGTGCCTGCGCCTCGATGGGGTCGCCGAGGGTGGTGCCCGTGCCGTGCGCCTCGACGGCGTCCACGTCGGACGGGGCCAGGTTCGCGTTCGCCAGGGCCTGCCGGATGACGCGCTGCTGCGAGGGGCCGTTGGGCGCGGTGAGGCCGTTGGAGGCGCCGTCCTGGTTGACCGCCGAACCCGCCATGACGGCGAGGACGCGGTGGCCGTTGCGCCGGGCGTCCGAGAGGCGCTCCAGGACCAGCATGCCGACGCCCTCGCCCCAGCCGGTGCCGTCCGCGTCGGCGGAGAACGCCTTGCAGCGGCCGTCGGGGGCGAGACCGCGCTGCCTGCTGAACTCCACGAACGTCGCCGGACTCGCCATCACCGTCACGCCGCCCGCGAGGGCGAGCGTGCACTCGCCCGAGCGCAGCGCCTGGGCCGCCAGGTGCATGGCCACCAGCGACGACGAGCACGCCGTGTCCACGCTCACCGCGGGGCCTTCGAGGCCGAAGACGTACGAGACGCGGCCGGAGGCGACGCTGCCGGAGCTGCCGACGCCGAGCTGGCCCTCGAAGCCTTCCGGGGAGCGGCCGAGCCGGGCGGCGTAGTCGTTGTACATGACGCCGGCGAAGACGCCGGTCGCGCTGCCCCGCAGCGACTTCGGGTCGATGCCCGCCCGCTCGAACGCCTCCCAGGAGGTTTCCAGCAGGAGCCGCTGCTGCGGGTCGACGGCGAGCGCCTCGCGCGGTGACATGCCGAAGAACATCGGGTCGAAGTCGGCGGCGTCGTAGAGGAAGCCGCCCGACCTGACGGTGCTGGTGCCGGTGTTCTCGGGGTCGGGGTCGTAGAGCGACTCGACGTCCCAGCCGCGGTTGTCGGGGAAGTCGGACACCGCGTCGCGGCCCTCGGCGACCAGGCGCCACAGGTCCTCGGGCGAGTTGGCTCCGCCGGGGTAGCGGCAGCTCATGCCGACGATGGCGATCGGCTCGTCGTCGGCTGCCGCCGTGCGCACGGTCGCCGTACGCGTCTCGTCGTCGCCGAGCAGCGTGGCGCGCAGGTGCTTGGCCAGGGCCAGCGGGGTCGGGTAGTCGAAGACCAGCGTGGCGGGCAGGCGCAGGCCGGTGGCCGCGTCGAGCTTGTTGCGCAGCTCGACGGCGGTGAGCGAGTCGAAGCCCAGCTCGTCGAAGGCCCGCTCCGCCTCCACCGCGGCGGCGGATGCGTGGCCGAGCACGGCGGCGACGCAGGTGCGTACGAGGTCGAGGACCGCGGGGAGGCGTTCCTCCCCTGGCAGGGCGGAGAGGCGGGCGGCCAGTCCCCCTTCGGCCTTGGCGGCCTCGGGGCGGGCTGCGCGCACCAGGGCGCGCAGCAGGGCGGGGACGGCCTCGGGGCGGGCCCGCAGGGGTGCGAGGTCAAGGCGCATGGGTACGGCGACGGCCGACGGCAGGGCGAGGGCGGCGTCGAACAGCCGCAGTCCCTCCTCGGCGGACAGCGCGGTGACGCCGGCCCGCGCGAGGCGGCCCCGGTCGGTCTCCGCCAGTTCGTCGGTCATGCCGCTCGCGTCGGCCCACAGGCCCCATGCGAGGGACGTCGCGGGCAGGCCCCGAGCGTGGCGGTGCTGGGCGAGCGCGTCGAGGTAGGCGTTGGCCGCGGCGTAGTTGGCCTGTCCCGCGTTGCCGAACGTGCCGGCCGCGGAGGAGAACAGCACGAACGCCGACAGGTCCAGGTCACGCGTCAGCTCGTGCAGGTTCCAGGCCGCGTCGACCTTCGGCCGGAACACCGTGTCGACGCGCTCCGGGGTCAGCGACTCGATCACTCCGTCGTCCAGGACACCCGCCGCGTGCACGACGGCCGTCACGGGGTGCTCGGCGAGCAGCGCCGCCACCGCGTCCCGCTCCGCCACGTCACAGGCCACGGTGGTGACCTCGGCGCCCCGCTCCCGCAACTCCTCGTGCAGCGCGCCGACCTGGCCGCGCCTGCTGGCGAGAACGAGCCGCCGCACACCGTGCCGCTCGACCAGGTGCCGGGCCACGAGCCCGCCGAGCATCCCGCTCGCACCGGTCACCAGGACAGGGCCGGTGCCGAAGTCCGGCTCCTGCCCGGCATCGGGGCGGGCCCGGACGAGCCGCGGCACGAGCAGTTCTCCGGCCCGGAGGGCCAGCTGCGGCTCGCCGGTGGCGATGGCCGCAGGCAGGGTGCCGGCGGCGACCTCGGACCACGCGAGGTCGGTGTCCATGAGCGCGAACCGGCCGGGGTGTTCGGACCGCGCCGCGCGTACGAGGCCCCAGAGGGGGGCGTTGGCCAGGTCGGTGACGTCCTCGTCGGGTCCTGCCGCCACCGCGCCGCTGGTGACGAACACCAGCCGTGCAGAGGCGAACCGTTCGTCGGCGAGCCAGGCCCGGATCAGGGCCAGCGCCCGGTGCGTCGCCTCCGCGGGGCTCACGGCCGGGGGCACGGGGGCGAACACGAGGCCGGGCACCTCGTCCTCCGCCAGCGCGGCGAGGTCCCGGTACGCAGGGGCCGGTCCGGCGGGTTCCGTCCCCTCCCCCAGGACCGCCCAGCCGGCCGGGGCCGCTTCGGCGGGCCGTATCCGCGTCCAGTCGACGCGGAACAGCGAGTCGACGCGGTCGCCGGTCAGGCCGTCCGCCGTCAGGGGGCGCAGCGACAGTTCGCCGACCGAGGCGACGGGAGCGCCCGTGCCGTCGGTCAGGTCGATCGCGACGCCCGAGGCGCCCGCGGGGGACAGCCGCCCCCGCAGCGCCGAGGCGCCGCTGCTGTGCAGCCGCACGCCGCGCCAGGAGTAGGGCAGGTGCAGCCGCTCGGTGTCGGTGACGAAGCCGCCGAGGCCGATGGCGTGCAGCGCGGAGTCGACGAGGGCGGGGTGCAGTCCGAAGGAGCCCGCGCCGTCCTGGTCGGGCAGTTCGAGGTCGACGTAGACCTCGTCGCCGAGCCGCCAGGCCGCGCGCAGGCCGCGGAAGGCGGGGCCGTAGCCGAGTCCTGACGCGGCGAGGTCGTCGTAGCGGCCCTCGATGTCGATCCGCTCGGCTCCGGCGGGCGGCCAGGTCCCGGCGCCCGCCTCGGGGGCGGCCGGGGCCGTGCCCGCCGCGAGTGTGCCTGTGGCGTGGCGTGTCCACGGCTGGTCGTCGGCCGCACCGTCGGCCGCTTCGTCGGGCCGTGAGAACACGTTCAGCGCGCGGCGCCCCGACTCGTCCGGGGCCCCGACGGACACCTGGAGGGACACCGCGCCGTCCGCGGGCAGGACCAGCGGCGCCGCCAGGGTCAGTTCCTCGACGTGGTCGAGGCCGACCTGGTCGCCCGCCCGGATCGCCAGCTCCACAAGGGCCGCGCCGGGTACGAGGATGACACCGCCGACGGTGTGGTCCGCCAGCCACGGGTGGGTGGCCAGGGAGAGCCTGCCGGTGAGCAGGGCGCCCTCCTCGTCGGCCAGGGTGACGGCGGCGCCGAGGAGCGGGTGGTCGGCGGGGCGCAGGCCCACCGAGGCGACGTCTCCGGCGTAGGTGCCGGTGTCCAGCCAGTACCTGCTGCGCTGGAAGGGGTAGGTGGGCAGGTCGGTGCGGTGCGCGCCGCGGCCCGCGAACACCGCCTGCCAGTCCAGGGCGACGCCCCGCACGTGCAGGGCCGCGACGGCCGAGGTGAGCGTGGTGCCCTCGGGCCGCCCGGCGCGTACCGCGGCGACCAGCAGCGCGCCCTCGTCGACGCAGTCGCGGCCCGCGGCGCTCAGCACCGCGTCGGGGCCCAGCTCCAGGAAGTGGGTGACGCCCTGCTCGCCGAGGCGGCGCATCCCGTCGAGGAACCGCACCGCCTCGCGGACGTGGCGTACCCAGTGCTCGGGGTCGCGTGCCTGCTCCGGGGTCAGTACGGCGCCGGTCAGGGTGGAGACGACCGGGATGGCCGGGGTGCCGTAGGTGACGGTCCGGGCGACGGCGCGGAAGTCCGCGAGGACGGCGTCCACGTGCGGTGAGTGGAAGGCGTGGCTGACCCGCAGGTAGCGGGTCCTGCCGCCGCGCTCGCGCCACGCGGCGTCGACGGCGGCCACGGCGTCGGCGTCGCCCGCGATCACCGTGGACCCGGGGCCGTTGACGGCCGCGACGTCCACCGTGCCGCCGTGCTCGGCGATCAGGCCGCGGACGGTGTCCTCGTCCGCGCGCAGCGACAGCATCGTCCCGCCGTCGGGCAGCGCGCCCATGAGCCTGCCGCGCGCGGCCACCAGCGTGCACGCGTCGGCGAGGGAGAACACGCCGGACACGTGAGCCGCCGCGAGTTCGCCGATGGAGTGGCCCGCGAGGAACTGCGGGGTCAGGCCCCAGACGGTGACGAGGCGGTACAGCGCCACCTCGATCGCGAACAGCGCGGGCTGGGTGTACGTGGTCTTGTCGAGCAGGGCGGCGGCCTCGCTGCCGGGCTCGGCGAACAGCACCTCCCGCAGCGGCCGGTCCAGGTGGGCGTCCAGGCCGGCGCAGACCTCGTCGAGCGCCCGGGCGAACACGGGGAACTCCGCGTACAGCTCGCGGCCCATGCCCACCCGCTGGCTGCCCTGGCCGCTGAACAGGAACGCCAGCTTGCCGCGTGTGCCGACCGTGCCGCGCAGCACGTGGGGTGCCTCGTCGCCGCCCGCCAGGGCCTGGAGTCCGGACAGCAGTTCCGCGCGGTCCGTGCCGACGACCGCGGCCCGGTGTTCGAGCGCGGTCCTGCTGACGGCGAGCGAGTAGCCGATGTCGGCCGGTGTCTCGTCGCGGCCCGCCAGGTGGGACAGGAGGGCGGCGGCGCGTGCGCGCAGGGCGGCGGGGTCGTTGCCGGAGAGGACCCACGGCACGGCGTCGGCGAGGACCGGGGCGACGGGGGCCGCGGTCTCGCCCCGACCGCCGTCGGGGTCGTCGGCCGGGGCCTGTTCGAGGATGACGTGGGCGTTGGTCCCGCTGATCCCGAAGGACGACACCGCCGTCCTGCGCGGCCGTCCCGTCTCGGGCCACCGCCGCGCCTCGGTGAGCAGTTCCACGGCGCCCGCCGACCAGTCGACGTGCCGGGAGGGCTCGCCGACGTGCAGGGTCGGCGGCAGCACGCCGTGCCGCATCGCCATGACCGACTTGATGACGCCCGCGACACCGGCGGCGGCCTGGGTGTGCCCGATGTTGGACTTCACCGAGCCGAGCCACAGGGGCTCGCCCGCGCGGTCCCGGCCGTAGGTGGCGAGGAGTGCCTGCGCCTCGATGGGGTCGCCGAGGGTGGTGCCGGTGCCGTGCGCCTCGACCGCGTCGACCTGGTCGGCGGTGAGTCCCGCGCTGTCCAGGGCCTGCCGGATGACGCGCTGCTGCGAGGGGCCGTTGGGCGCGGTCAGGCCGTTGGACGCGCCGTCCTGGTTCACCGCCGAACCGCGCAGCACGCCGAGGACGGTGTGGCCGTTGCGGCGGGCGTCGGAGAGCCGCTCAAGGAGCAGCATGCCCGCGCCCTCGCCCCAGCCGGTGCCGTCGGCGTCATCGGAGAAGGACTTGCACCGGCCGTCGGCGGCGAGGCCGCGCTGCTTGCTGAAGCCGATGAACGTGTCCGGCGTCGCCATCACGGTGACACCGCCGGCCAGGGCGAGCGTGCACTCGCCCGAGCGCAGCGCCTGGGCCGCCAGGTGCAGTGTGACCAGGGAGGACGAGCAGGCGGTGTCCACCGTGACGGCGGGCCCCTCAAGGGCGAAGGTGTACGACACGCGTCCGGAGGCGACGCTGCCGAAGCCGCCGGTGCCGAGGAAGCCCTCCACTCCCTCCGGCACGGAGCGCAGCCGCGAGGTGTAGTCGTGGTACATCACTCCGGCGAACACGCCCGTCCTGCTGCCGCGCAGCGTGGAGGCGTCGATCCCGGCCCGCTCGAAGGCCTCCCAGGAGGTTTCCAGGAGGAGCCGCTGCTGGGGGTCCATCGCCAGGGCCTCGCGCGGCGAGATCCCGAAGACGCCGGGGTCGAACTCGGCCGCGTCGTGGAGGAAGCCGCCCTCGGTGCGGAACTCGCGCTCGGGGTCCTCGGGGTCGGACAGCTCGACCTCGCCCCAGCCCCGGTCGCCGGGGAACGCCGTGACGCCGTCGCGGCCGCCGGCGACCAGCTCCCACAGGTCCTCGGGGGACCGTACGTCGCCGGGGTAGCGGCAGCTCATGCCGATGATCGCGACCGGCTCCTGCTCGCCCTCCTCGATCTCGCGCAGGCGTCTGCGGGTGTCCCGCAGGTCGGCGGTGACCCGCTTCAGGAAGTAGCGGAGCTTGTCGGCGTTGTCCGCGCTGCCCGCGTTGTCTGCGTTGCCCGCGTTGTCGTTGTTCATCGTTTCCAACTCCATGGAGTGTTCGTGCACATGCGGTGGCCGGGGCGGAGGGAGCGGGTCAGGAGATGCCGAACTCCTTGCCGAGCAGGTCGAACACCTCGTCGTCCGTGGCGGCCTCAAGGTCGTCGGACGCCTGCGCCTCGGCGTCGGCCCGGCTCTCGCGCCACGCGGCGAGGAGCGCGGCGAGGCGGGCGCCGACCCTGTCCTCCTCGTCGTCGCCCGGCTTGACCGAGGCGAGGCCCGCCTCGATGCGGCTCAGCTCCGCGAGGAGCGGCGCCACCCCGTCGGGCTCGTCGACGACGAGCGTGTCCGCGATGTGGCCGACCAGGTCGAGCGGTGTCGGGTAGTCGAAGATCGCGGTGGCGGGCAGGCGGAGCCCGGTGGCGGCACCGAGGCGGTTGCGCAGCTCGACCGCGGTCAGCGAGTCGAAGCCCAGCTCGGTGAAGGCGCGCCGCTCGTCGACCGCCCCGGCGCCGGGCAGCGCCAGTACGGCCGCGACGTGCGTGCACACCACGTCCACCAGCGCCGACGTCCGCTCGGTCGGCGGCAGCGCCGCGAGCCTGTCCCGCAGCGCGGCGGCGGGGCCGCTCCCGCTGTCCGCCGCCCTGCGGGCCGTCGTCCGCACCAGGGCGCCGAACACGGGCGGTACGGCCGGGAGTTCCCGTACGGCCCGCAGGTCGAGCCGCATCGGTACGACGACCGGGTCGTCGCCGAGCGCCGCCGCGTCGAACAGCTCCATGCCCTCCTCCGCGGACAGGCCCGCGGCTCCGGACTCGGCCATGCGGGCGCCCATGCCGTCCTCTCCGGCCCACAGGCCCCACGCGAGGGACGTCGCGGGCAGGCCCCGCGCGCGGCGGTGCCGGGCGAGCGCGTCGAGGAAGGCGTTGGCGGCCGAGTAGTTGGCCTGGCCGGGGTTGCCCAGCGTGCCCGCGGCCGAGGAGAACAGCACGAACGCCGACAGGTCCAGGTCACGCGTCAGCTCGTGCAGGTTCCAGGCCGCGTCGACCTTCGGCCGGAACACCGTGTCGATACGCTCCGGCGTCTGCGACGCGATGACACCGTCGTCCAGGACACCCGCCACGTGCACGACGGCCGTCACGGGGTGCTCGGCGAGCAGCGCCGCCACCGCGTCCCGCTCCGCCACGTCGCAGGCGACGGTGGTGACCTCGGCGCCCCGCTCCCGCAACTCCTCGTGCAGCGCGCCGACCTGGCCGCGCCTGCTGGCGAGGACGAGCCGCCGCACACCGTGCCGCTCGACCAGGTGCCGGGCCACGAGCCCGCCGAGCATCCCGCTCGCACCCGTCACCAGGACAGGGCCCGCGCCGAAGCCTCGGCCCTCCTCGACCGTGGGGCGGGCCCGGACGAGCCGCGGCACGAACGCCTCACCGCCGCGCACGGCGAGTTCGGGTTCCGCGCCGAGCACGGCCGGCTTCCAGCCGTCCTCGTCGTCGACGTCCACCAGGACGAAGCGGCCGGGGTTCTCCGCCTGCGCCGTCCGCAGCAGCCCCCACACCGCGGCCGACGCCAGGTCCGCCACGTCGTCCTCGGCGCGCACGGCCACGGCGCCACTGGTCACGAGGACCAACCGCGACGCCTCGCAGCGGTCGTCGGCCAGCCAGCCCCGCACCAGTTCCAGCGCGGTGTGCGCCTGCCTGTGCACCGCGTCCGCGTCCACGCCCGCGGGCCGCGGGCACCGCACCACGACGTTCTCCGGCAGCGCTTCGCCCGCGTCGATGGCGGACCGCACCGCGGCCCAGTCGGCGAACTCGGCCACCGAACCGGCACTCGCGGCCGCCGCCGGGGCGGCCAGCCAGTCGAGGCGGAACAGCGACTCGCGCCCGCGTGCCGTCCGGAGCGATTCCGGCGACACCGCGCGGAGCACCAGCGAGTCCACGCTCGCGACCGGGGCGCCTGAACCGTCGGCGACGGCCAGGGCCACCGCGTCAGGGCCCACCGCGCTCAGCCGCACCCGCAGCGCCGTCGCGCCCTCGGCGTGCAGCCTGACCCCCGACCACGCGAACGGCAGCCGTCCGTGCTCGGCCGGGGCCAGCACACCGAACGCCACCGCGTGCAGTACCGCGTCGAGGAGCGCCGGGTGCACACCGAACCCGGTGACAGAGGCGTCCTCCGCCAGCGCGACCTCGGCGAACACCTCGTCGCCCGCGCGCCACACCGAGCGCAGCCCCTGGAACAGCGGGCCGTAGGCGAAGCCGCCGTCGGCCATGCCGTCGTAGAGACCGTCCAGTTCCACGGGCTCCGCGCCCGCCGGCGGCCAGGCGCCGAGGTCGGCGGGGGCGCCGGCGTCTTCGGCGAGGACGCCACTGGCGTGCCGGGACCACGGCAGGTCCTTGTTCTCCTCCCGCGCGTGGACCGTGACCGGGCGGCGGCCCGACGCGTCCGGCGCGCCGACGCGCACCTGGACCTGCACACCGCCGTGCTCGGGAAGCACCAGCGGAGCCTCCAGTGTCAGCTCCTCCACCGAGGCGCAGCCGACCTGGTCACCGGCACGTACCGCGAGATCGACGAAGGCCGTGCCGGGCAGCAGCACCGACCCCATGATCTCGTGCTCGGCGAGCCAGGGGTGCGTCCGCAGCGACAGCCTGCCCGTGAACAGGACGGTGTCCTCGTCCGCGAGCGCGACCGCCGTCCCGAGCAGCGGGTGGTCGGCGGACCCGAGCCCGAGCCCGGACGCGTCGGTCGCGGGCCGCGCGCTCGTGTCCGGCCAGAACCGCTGGTACTGGAAGGCGTACGTCGGCAGATCCACGCCGTGCCCCTTGCCGGGGAAGCAGGCGGCCCAGTCGACGTGCACGCCGCGCACGTACAGCTCGGCGAGCGCCGACTTGACGGCTCCGTCCTCCGCCCGGTCACCGCGCAGCACCGGTATGAAGGCCGCGTCAGGCAGCGACTCCTGCCCGAGCGCCGACAGCACGCCACCGGGACCGATCTCGACGAGCACGTCCGCGCCCGTCTCGGCCACGGCGTCGGCGAAGCGGACCGCTTCGCGCACGTGCCGCACCCAGTACGCGGGCGAGGCAAGCTCCTCGGCGCTCGCCGGGGCGCCGGTCAGCGTCGACACGATCGGGATGGCGGGCGCCTCGTACGAAACCTCTTCGAGCACCCGGCGGAAGTCGTCGAGCATCGGGTCCATCAGCGGCGAGTGGAAGGCGTGGCTGACCTTGAGACGCGACACCTTGCGGCCCGCCGCACGCCACTTCTCCGCGACCGCCTCGACGTCGGCGGCGACACCGGAGACGACGAGAGAGGTGGGGCCGTTGATCGCCGCGATGCCGACCGTCTCCGACAGGTCCGGGGTGATTTCGCCCTCGGACGCCTGGATCGCGACCATCGCGCCACCGGACGGCAGCGCCTGCATCAGCGCACCACGCGCCGACACGACCTTCACGGCGTCCGCCAGCGACCACACACCGGCCGCGTGGGCCGCCGCCAGCTCGCCGATCGAGTGACCCGCCAGCACGTCAGGACGGATGCCCCACGACTCAAGGAGCCGGAACAGCGCCACCTCCACGGCGAACAGCGCGGGCTGGGTGACACCCGTCTCGTTCAGCGCGTCGGCGTCCTCGCCGAACAGCACCTCACGCACCCGCGGATCGCACTCGTCCAGTACAGCGTCCAGGGCGTCGGCGAACACCTCGTACCGCTCGGCGAGTTCACGGCCCATTCCCAGCCGCTGCGAACCCTGCCCCGAGAAGAGGAAGCCGAGCCGGTGCTCGTCCGTCACGCCCTGGACGACGCCGCTGCCCGGCCGTCCCTCGACGGCTTCGGTGAGTCCGGCCACCAAGTCGTCGAGGTCCTTGCCGACGACCGCGAGCCGGTGCTCGAACGCGGTCCGCGAGGCCGCCAGCGCGCCGGCGACGTCCGCGGGGTCGAGTTCGGGCCGTGCGGCCAGGTGGTCGCGCAGCCGTGCCGCCTGCTCGCGCAGGGCGTCCTCGGTGCGGCCCGACAGCAGCCACGGGCCGAGCGGCGCACCGGGCGACCGGGGAGCGTCGGTGCCGTCGGCCGGCTCCGGCTCCGGCGCCTCGATGATGACGTGTGCGTTGGTCCCGCTGAAGCCGAAGGACGAGACGCCCGCACGGCGCGGCCGGTCCGTGCTGGGCCACGGCTGTGCCTCGGTCAGCAGTTCCACGGCGCCCGCCGACCAGTCGATGTGCGGCGAGCGCTCACCGACGTGCAGCGTCTTGGGCAGTACGCCGTGCCGCAGCGACATCACCGTCTTGATGACGCCGCCCACACCGGCGGCGGCCTGGGTGTGGCCGATGTTCGACTTCAGCGAACCGAGCCACAGCGGCTCGCCCGCGCGGTCCCGGCCGTAGGTGGCGAGCAGCGCCTGCGCCTCGATCGGGTCGCCCAGGGTGGTGCCGGTGCCGTGTGCCTCGACGGCGTCCACGTCGGCCGGGGACAGGCCCGCGCTCGCCAGCGCCTGGCGGATCACCCGCTGCTGCGAGGGCCCGTTGGGCGCGGTGAGACCGTTGGACGCGCCGTCCTGGTTCACCGCGGAGCCGCGGACCACCGCGAGGACGGGGTGGCCGTTGCGGCGGGCGTCCGAGAGGCGTTCCAGTACGAGCATGCCGACGCCCTCACCCCAGCCGGTGCCGTCGGCGTCGGCGGAGAACGACTTGCACCGGCCGTCGGGCGAGAGGCCCTGCTGGCGGCTGAAGTCGACGAACGCGCCGGGCGTCGCCATGACGGTGGCGCCTCCCGCGAGCGCCAGCGAGCACTCCCCCGACCGCAGCGCCTGGGCCGCCAGGTGCAGCGCGACGAGCGAGGACGAGCAGGCCGTGTCCACGGTCATCGCGGGGCCTTCGAGGCCGAAGGTGTAGGACACGCGGCCGGAGGCCACACTGCCCGCGTTGCCCGTGCCGAGGAAGCCCTCGCTGCTCTTGGACACGCCGTACAGCTGGGAGGCGTAGTCGTGGTACATCACGCCGGCGAACACGCCGGTCGCGCTGCCCCGCAGCGACCTGGGGTCGATGCCCGCCCGCTCGAAGGCCTCCCAGGAGGTCTCAAGAAGCAGCCGCTGCTGCGGGTCCATGGCCAGCGCCTCACGCGGTGAGATGCCGAAGAACGCCGGGTCGAACAGGTCGGCGTCGTGCAGGAAGCCGCCCTCGCGGGTGTAGGAACTGCCGTCCCGTTCGCCCGAGGGGTCGTAGAGCGCCTCCACGTCCCACCCGCGCTCGGTCGGGAACGGCGTGATGCCGTCGGCGCCGTCGAAGACGAGGCGCCACAGGTCCTCCGGCGAGCGGACGCCGCCGGGGTAGCGGCAGCTCATGCCGACGATCGCGATCGGTTCGTCGGTCACGGCCACGGCCACGGCGGTGCCGGTGGGCGCCGCGTCGGCGGGGGCGTCGGCGAACTCCGTGCCGATGAACGCGGCGAGCGCCGCGGGCGTCGGGTAGTCGAAGACCAGCGTGGCCGGCAGACGGAGGCCCGTGGCCAGGTTGAGCCGGTTGCGCAGGTCGACGGCGGTCAGCGAGTCGAAGCCCAGCTCGGTGAAGGCCTGGCCGAGCGCGACCGCCTCGGGCCCGGCGTGGCCGAGCACCGCGGACGCCTGGGTGCGCACGAGGTCGAGGAGCACCCGCTCGCGCTCGTCCCCGGCCAGCGAGGCGAGCCGGTCGCGGAGCGCCGCCGCGGGGTCGCCGCTCTCCGCGGCCCTGCGGGTCGTGGTCCGCACCAGGCCGCTGAGCACCGGCGGGACGGCCGGGAGTTCCCGTACGGCCCGCAGGTCGAGCCGCATCGGTACGACGACCGGGTCGGCTCCGGAGACGGCGGCGTCGAACAGCGCGACGCCCTCCTCCGCGGAGAGGCCGTTCTCGGCGGCCTTGGCCACCTTGGCGCCCATGCCGTCGGCCCACAGGCCCCAGGCCAGCGACGTCGCGGGCAGGCCCTGGGCTCGCCTGCGCCGGGCGAGGCCGTCGAGGAAGGCGTTGGCCGCCGCGTAGTTGCCCTGGCCGGTGGCGCCCAGGGTGCCCGCCACCGAGGAGAACAGCACGAAGGCGGACAGGTCCAGTCCGCGGGTCAGTTCGTGCAGGTGCCGCGCGGCGTCGGCCTTGGGCCGGAACACGGTGTCGACCTGGTCCGCGGTCAGCGAGCCGATCGTGGCGTCGTCCAGCACACCGGCGGTGTGCACGACCGCGGTCACGGGGTGCTCGGCGAGCAGTGCGGCGAGCGCGTCCCGGTCCGCGACGTCACACGCGGCGAACGTCACCTCGGCGCCCCGCGCGGTCAGTTCGGCCCGCAGGTCCTCGGCGCCTTCGGCCGTCGCCCCGCGCCTGCTGGCGAGGACCAGACGCCCGACGCCATGGGTGCCGACGAGGTGCCGGGCGATGAGACCGCCCAGCGCTCCCGAAGCGCCGGTCACCAGGACGGAACTGTCGGGGCCGAACGCCGGTCCCGTGCCGGCCGGCTCCGGCCGCACGCGCGCCAGGCGGGCGACGAACACCCGGCCGTCGCGCACGGCGGCCTGGGTCTCGCCGGTCGCGAGAGCCGACCGCAGGCCGCCGTCACCGTCGGCGTCGGCGTCGGCGTCGGCGTCGATGTCGATGTCCACGAGGACGAAGCGGTCGGGGTCCTCCAGTTGGGCGGAGCGCACCAGGCCCCACACCGCGGCCGACGCCAGGTCCGCCACGTCGTCCTCGGAGCCCACGGCGACGGCACCGCGCGTCACGAGCACGAGCCGCGACGCCCCGCACCGGTCGTCGTTCAGCCAGCCCCGCACCAGTTCCAGGGCGTCCAGTGTCCTGCCGCGCACGGCGTCCGCGTGGGAGGTCTCCGCGCACCGCACCACGACGTGGTCCGGCAGGGACTCCCCCGCGTCCAGCGCTGCTCGCACCGCCGCCCAGTCCGCGTACTCCGCGACGGAACCAGCACGCGCGGCCGGTACGGGGGCAGGCACCCAGTCGAGACGGAACAGGGACTCCCAGCCCTGCCGCGCCGGAGTCGTCGCCGTCACCGGGCGCAGCACCAGCGAGTCGATGGTGGCCACCGGGGCACCGGAGCCGTCGGCGACCGCCAACGACACGCCGTCGGACCCGGCGGGCGCCAACCGCACCCGCAGCACCGTCGCCCCCGAGGCGTGCAGCCGCACACCCGACCAGGAGAACGGCAGCCTGCCGGGGCCATCGGTCTCCCCCATCAGTCCGATGGCGTGCAGGGAGGCGTCCAGCAGCGCCGGGTGCAGGGCGAAGCCGTCCACGCCCGCGCCGTCCGGCAGCGCGACCTCGGCGAACACCTCGTCGCCCTTGCGCCAGGCGGCCCGCAGACCCTGGAACACCGGCCCGTAGCCGAAGCCGCCGTCGGCCATGCGGTCGTACAGCCCGTCCAGGTCCACGGGCCCCGCCCCGGCCGGCGGCCAGACACCGGCATCGGCCGGGGGCGCCTCGGCGCTGCTCACGAGCACACCGCTCGCATGCCGCATCCACAGGTCGCTGTCGTCGTCCCGCGCGTGCACCGTCACCGGACGCCGACCGGACTCGTCGGCCACACCGACCTGCACCTGGACGCGTACGCCACCACGCTCGGGCACCACAAGCGGCGCCTCAAGCGTCAGCTCCTCCACCAGATCGCAGCCCACCTGGTCGCCCGCGCGCACCGCCAGTTCGAGGAACGCCGTGCCGGGCAGCAGGACCGAGCCCTGGATCACGTGGTCGGCCAGCCACGGGTGGGTCGCCACCGACAGCCTGCCCGTGAAGAGCTGCCCGTCCGAGTCGGCGGTGTCGACGATCGCGCCGAGCAGCGGGTGACCGGCCGAACCGAGTCCCGCGGCATCCAGGTCACCTGCCGCCGTCCCGGAGTCCAGCCAGTAACGCTGGTGCTGGAACGCGTACGTGGGAAGGTCCACGCGGTGCGCGCCGCGACCGGCGAAGAAGCCCTCCCAGTCCACGCGCACGCCGCACACGTGCAGGTGGCCCACGGCGGTCGTCACGGCCACCGCTTCCGGCCGGTCGGCACGCAGCACGGGTACGAAGGTCGCTTCCGGCGCGGTCTCCTGCCCGAGCGCGGCCAGGGTGCCGCCGGGGCCGACCTCGACGAACGTGGTCACGCCCTCGTCCGTGAGCGTGCCCACGGCGTCGGCGAACCGCACGGCCTCGCGCACGTGACGCACCCAGTACTCCGGCGAGGCCAGCTCATCGGCGCTCGCACGGACACCGGTCAGCGTCGACACGACCGGGAGGGCGGGCGCCTCGTAGGACACCTCGTCGAGCACCCGGCGGAAGCCGTCGAGCATCGGGTCCATCAGGGGTGAGTGGAACGCGTGGCTGACCTTCAGCCGGGACACCTTGCGACCCGCCGCACGCCACTTCTCCGCGAGGGCCTCGACGTCGGCGGTGACACCGGCGACGACGACGGAGGTGGGACCGTTGACGGCGGCCAGGCCGACCGTCTCCGACAGGTCCGGCACAATCTCGGCCTCGGACGCCTGGATCGCGACCATCGCTCCACCGGCCGGCAGCGCCTGCATCAGCGCACCACGCGCCGACACCACTTTCACCGCATCAGCAAGCGACCAGACACCAGCCACGTGCGCGGCGGCCAGCTCGCCGATCGAGTGACCCGCCAGCACGTCGGGACGGATGCCCCACGACTCAAGGAGCCGGAACAGCGCCACCTCGACGGCGAACAGCGCGGGCTGGGTCACACCCGTCTCGTTCAGTGCATCAGCATCCTCGCCGAACAGCACCTCACGCACGCGCGGATCGCACTCGTCGAGTACGGCGTCCAGGGCGCCCGCGAACACCTCGTACCGCTCGGCCAGTTCACGGCCCATTCCCAGCCGCTGCGAACCCTGCCCCGAGAACAGGAGGCCCACGCCACCGACGACGACCGACCCGGCGGTGAGGCCAGGGAACGGCCGGTCCTCGGCGAGGGCGGTGAGGCCGTCGATCAGCGTCGCGCGGTCGTCGCCCACGACAACGGCCCTGTGGTCGAAGGCCGAGCGCGTCGTCGCCAAGGAGTAGGCGACGTCCGCCGCACCCGCCCCCGGCTCGCCCGTCACGTGCTCACGGAGCCGGATCGCCTGCTCCCGCAGCCCCTCCGCGCTCCGGGCGGACAGCACCCACGGCAGGGGGCCCGCGAGGGACCCTTCGGCCGGGGCCGGGGCATGCTCCTCGCTCGGCACCTGTTCGATGATGGTGTGCGCGTTCGTGCCGCTCACGCCGAACGACGACACACCGGCCCGGCGGGGGCGGCCGGTCTCCGGCCACGGCTGCGCACGCGTCAGCAGCTCGACGTCGCCCGCCGACCAGTCGACCTTCGACGAGGGCTCGCCGACGTGCAGGGACCGCGGCAGCACTCCGTGCCGCATCGCCATGACCATCTTGATGACACCGGCGACACCCGCGGCGGCCTGGGTGTGACCGATGTTCGACTTGATCGAGCCCAGCCACAGCGGCCGGTCCTCGGGGCGGTCCTGGCCGTAGGTGGCGAGGAGCGCCTGCGCCTCGATCGGGTCGCCGAGGGTGGTGCCCGTGCCGTGGGCCTCGACCGCGTCCACGTCGGACGGGGCCAGGCCCGCGCCGGCCAGCGCCTGGCGCATGACGCGCTGCTGCGAGGGACCGTTGGGCGCGGTGAGTCCGTTGGAGGCGCCGTCCTGGTTGACGGCGGAACCGCGGATGACGGCGAGGACGGGGTGGCCGTTGCGGCGGGCGTCGGAGAGGCGCTCGACGAGCAGCATGCCGACGCCCTCGCCCCAGCCGGTGCCGTCGGCGTCGTCGGAGAAGGACTTGCACCGGCCGTCGGCGGACAGGCCGCGCTGGCGGCTGAAGTCGACGAACGTGTAGGGGGTCGCCATCACCGCGACACCACCGGCGAGCGCCATCGAGCACTCGCCCTGGCGCAGCGCCTGGATCGCCCAGTGCAGGGCCACGAGGGACGAGGAGCACGCGGTGTCGACGGTGACGGCGGGCCCTTCGAGGCCCAGGGCGTAGGCGACGCGCCCGGAGGCGACGCTGCCGGCGCCGCCGGTGCCGAGGTAGCCCTCGACGTCCTCGGGGACGGACCGCAGTCGCGACACGTAGTCGTGGTACATGACGCCGGCGAACACGCCGGTCGCGCTGCCCCGCGCCGTCTCCGGCGCGATGCCGGCCCGCTCGAAGGCCTCCCAGGACGCTTCGAGGAGCAGTCGCTGCTGGGGGTCCATGGCCAGTGCCTCGCGGGGCGAGATGCCGAAGAACGCCGGGTCGAACAGGTCGGCGTCGTGCAGGAAGCCGCCCTCGCGGGTGTACGAGGTGCCCGTGTGCTCGGGGTCCGGGTCGTACAGCGCGTCCAGGTCCCAGCCACGGTTGACGGGGAACTCACTGATGGCGTCGTCGCCGTTGATGACGAGTCGCCACAGGTCCTCGGGCGACGCGACGCCGCCGGGGTAGCGGCAGCTCATGCCGACGATCGCGATCGGCTCGTCGGTCACCGTGGCGGTCCTGCGGGTGGGCGCCGCGACGACGGGCGCGCCCGCGATCTCGGTGCCGATGAACGCGGCGAGCGCGGCGGGGTTCGGGTGGTCGAAGACCAGCGTGGCGGGCAGGCGCAGCTCGGTGGCCGCGTTGAGGTGGTTGCGCAGCTCGACGGAGCTGAGCGAGTCGAAGCCCAGCTCCCGGAACGCCCGGTCGGGCGCGACGGCGTGCGCCGAGCTGTGGCCCAGCACGGCGGCGGCGGTGGTACGCACGAGGTCGAGCAGCGCCTTCTCCCGCTCGGCCTCGGTCATGCCGGCCAGTGACTGCGCCAGCGCGGTCCTCGCGGCGGCGGGATCGACGGTCCTGCGTGCGGTGCCCCGCACCAGGCCGCGCAGGAGGTGCGGTACGGGGTGGGTACGCGCCTGCCGTCGCAGCACCGAAAGGTCCAGGGGAACCGGTGCGAGGAGCGCGCGGCCGGTGGAGGCCGCCGCGTCGAACAGCGCCAGGCCCTCGGCCGCGCCGATCGGGATAGCGCCGCCGCTGGTGATGCGGCGTACGTCGGCGTCGTCGAGGCTGCCCGCCATGCCGCCGCCGGAGGCCCACAGGCCCCAGGCGAGCGAGGTCGCGGCGAGGCCGGTGGCGTGGCGGTGCTGGGCGAGGGCGTCCAGGAAGGCGTTGGCGGCGGCGTAGTTGCCCTGGCCCGCGCCACCGAAGACACCGGCGGCGGACGAGAACAGTATGAACGCGGAGAGGTCGAGACCGAGGTCGCGGGTCAGTTCGTGCAGGTGCCAGGCCGCGTCGACCTTGGGCCGGAAGACGGTGTCGATGCGCTCGGGGGTGAGTGAACCGATCGTGCCGTCGTCGAGGACGCCCGCCGTGTGGACGACGGCGGAGACGTCGTGCTCGGACAGCAGGGCCTTGAGGGCCTCGCGGTCGGCCACGTCACACGCCGCGAAGGTCACGTCGGCGCCCAGCGCGACCAGTTCCGCGCGCAGTTCGTCGGCGCCTTCGGCGGCGGCACCGCGCCTGCTGACCAGCAGCAGGTCGCGCACACCGCGTTCGGCGACGAGGTGCCGGGCCAGGAGGCCGCCGAGGGTGCCCGTGGCGCCGGTCAGGAGTACGGTGCCGTCGCCGAAGCCGGGGTCGTCCGTCACCGCGTGGCGGGCTCTGGCCAGGCGCGGCGCGCTGACGGTGCCCGCACGGACCGCCATCTGCGGCTCGCCCGTGGCCAGCGCGGACGGCAGTACGTCCGTCGACGCCGTGTCCTCGTCGAGGTCGACCAGCACGATCCGGTCGGGGTTCTCCGACTGGGCGGAGCGCAGCAGGCCCCACACCGCGGCCTGCGCGAGGTTGGGGGCGTCTTCGTCGGCCGTGGCCGCGATGGCCCCGCGGGTGACGACGACCAGGCGCGACGCGTCGTACCGCTCGTCGTCGAGCCAGGTCTGGACCGTGTTCAGCGCCCAGTGTGCCGCCTGGTGCGCCGCCTCGTGCGCGCCGGTGGCCGGGTCGGCGCCGGCGGTGACCGGGCACGGCAGAACGACGTAGTCGGGCCGTTCCGCCGAGGCCGCCGCCGCCTCCAGGTCGGTCCACCGGACGGTGGGGAGATCGTCCTGCGCGGCCAGGGGCACCGGCGCCCAGTCGACGCCGAACAGCGCGTCACCGCGCTCGTCACCGGCACCCTGGACGGGGGCCGCCGGGCGGAGCACCAGCGAGTCGACCGTGGCCACGGGGGCACCGGAGCCGTCCGCGACGGTCAGCGCCACTCCGTCGGCACCCGTGGGCGCCAACCGTACCCGCAGCGCTGTCGCGCCCGAGGCGTGCAGCCGCACACCCGACCACGAGAACGGCAGCTTGCCGGGGGCGTCGGCCTCTCCCATGAGGCCGATGGCCTGCAGCGTCGCGTCCAGCAGCGCCGGGTGCAGACCGAAGCCGTCGGCCTTCGCGCCCTCCGGCAGCGCGACCTCGGCGAACATCTCGTCACCGTCGCGCCAGGCCGACCGCAGGCCCTGGAACACCGGTCCGTAGCCGAAGCCGCCCGCGACCATGCGGTCGTAGTAACCGTCCAGGTCGACGGCCTCCGCGCCCGTGGGCGGCCACTCCGTCAGCGAGGTCCCACCGGAGCGCCCGCCGGCACCCAGCACGCCGGTGGCGTGGCGGGTCCAGGAACCGGCGTCGTCGGTGTCCCCGGCACTGGAGTGGAAGGTCAGCTCGCGCCGGCCCGAAGCGTCGGCCGCACCGACCCACACCTGGACCCGCACCGAGCCGCTCTCGGGCAGAACGAGCGGGGCCTCAAGCGTCAGCTCCTCGACCAGGTCGCACCCGACCTGGTCCCCCGCGCGTACCGCCAGCTCCACGAACGCGGTACCGGGCAGCAGCACCGAGCCCATGATCTCGTGGTCCGCCAGCCAGGGATGGGTCTGGAGCGACAGCCGCCCGGTCAGCAGCACACCATCCGTGCCGCCGAGGGTGACGGTCGCACCGAGCAGCGGGTGCTCGGCGGCTCCGAGCCCGGCCGCCGCGACGTTCCCGATCACCGGCAGCACGTCGGGCCAGAAGCGTTCACGCTGGAAGGCGTACGTGGGCAGGTCCACGTGCCGTGCGCCGTGCCCCTCGAAGAACACCTCCCAGTCCACCCGGACGCCACGCACGTGCAGGTGACCCGCGGCAGTCGTCGCGGCCACGGCCTCCGGGCGGTCGGCACGCAGCGTCGGTACGAAGGTCGCTTCCGGCGCGGTCTCCTGGCCGAGCGCGGCCAGGGTGCCGCCGGGGCCGACCTCGACGAACGTGCCCACGCCCTCGTCCGTGAGCGTGCCGACGGCGTCGGCGAACCGGACGGCCTCGCGCACGTGCCGCACCCAGTACTCGGGCGAGGCCAGCTCATCGGCGCTCGCACGGACACCGGTCAGCGTCGACACGACCGGGACCGTCGGCGCCTCGTAGGAGACACCCTCCAGCACCCGCCTGAAGTCGTCGAGCATCGGGTCCATCAACGGCGAGTGGAAGGCGTGGCTGACCTTCAGCCGCGACACCTTGCGGCCCGCCGCACGCCACTTCTCCGCGACCACCTCGACATCTGCGGTGACACCGGAGACGACGATGGAGGTGGGACCGTTGACGGCGGCCAGGCCGACCGTCTCCGACAGGTCCGGCACGATCTCGGCCTCGGTCGCCTGGACGGCAACCATGGCTCCACCGGCCGGCAGCGCCTGCATCAGCGCACCCCGCGCCGACACCACCTTCACTGCGTCCGCCAGCGACCAGACACCGGCCACATGCGCGGCGGCCAGTTCACCGATCGAGTGACCGGCAAGCACGTCGGGACGGATGCCCCACGACTCAAGGAGCCGGAAGAGCGCCACCTCGACGGCGAACAGCGCGGGCTGGGTCACCCCGGTCTCGTTCAGCGCCTCGGCGTCCTCGCCGAACAGCACCTCACGCACCCGCGGATCGCACTCGTCCAGTACGGCGTCCAGGGCGCCCGCGAACACCTCGTAACGGTCCGCCAGTTCGCGACCCATCCCCAGCCGCTGCGAACCCTGCCCCGAGAAGAGGAAGCCCATCCGGCCGGGCTCATCGGCCGCCCCCGTGACCACGGCACCGGTCATCCGGCCTTCGGCCACGGCCTCCAGCGCGGCAAGGAGCTCCGCGCGGTCGGTACCGACCACCACCGCGCGGTGTTCCAGCGTCGCCCGCGAGGACACCAGGGCGCGGCCCACGGTCGCCACGGCCAGATCCGGCGTCTCGGACACGAAGGACTCAAGTCGTGCGGCCTGCTCGCGCAGCGCCTCGGCGTTCCGTGCCGAGAGTACCCACGGCACGGGACCGTCGAGTTCCGGCTCCGAAGCTTCGTCCTCCTCTAGGGCGGGGGCCTGCTCGATGATGGTGTGCGCGTTCGTGCCGCTGAAGCCGAACGACGACACACCGGCCCGCCACGGCCGGTCCGCGGCAGGCCACTCACGAACGTCGGTGAGCAGTTCCACGGCACCGGCGGACCAGTCGACGTGGGGCGACGGCTCGTCCACGTGCAGCGTCTTGGGCAGCACTCCGTGCCGCATCGCCATGACCATCTTGATCACGCCCGCGACACCGGCGGCGGCCTGCGTGTGACCGAGGTTCGACTTGATCGAGCCGAGCCACAGCGGCCGGTCGGCGGGGCGGTCCTGGCCGTAGGTGGCGAGGAGTGCCTGCGCCTCGATCGGGTCGCCCAGCTTCGTGCCCGTGCCGTGTGCTTCGACCACGTCCACGTCGGCCGGGGACAGGCCGGCGCTCGCCAGGGCCTGGCGGATGACGCGCTGCTGCGAGGGGCCGTTGGGGGCGGTCAGGCCGTTGGAGGCGCCGTCCTGGTTCACCGCCGAACCGCGGACGACGGCGAGGACCTGGTGGCCGTTGCGGCGGGCGTCCGAAAGGCGCTCGACGAACAGCATGCCGACGCCCTCGCCCCAGCCCGTGCCGTCAGCCGCGCCTGCGAATGCCTTGCACCGGCCGTCCATGGCGAGGCCACGCTGCCGGCTGAACTCGACGAACGAGGTCGGCGTCGACATGACCGTCACACCACCTGCGAGCGCCATCTCGCACTCGCCCCGCTGCAGCGCCTGCACCGCGAGGTGCAGGGCGACGAGCGACGACGAGCACGCCGTGTCCACCGTGACGGCCGGGCCCTCAAGGCCGAAGGTGTACGACAGGCGGCCGGACGCCACGCTGGCGGCGTTGCCGGTCGCCACGTATCCGCCCATGTCGTCGGCGGCGGCGCCGAGGACCCAGCCGTAGTCCTGCATGTTCGAGCCGACGAACACGCCGACGCGTTCGCCGCGCAGCGACTCCGGGTCGACGCCGGCCCGTTCGAAGGCTTCCCAGGACGTTTCCAGGAGCAGCCGCTGCTGGGGGTCCATCGCCAGGGCCTCGCGCGGCGAGATCCCGAAGAACGCCGGGTCGAACGCGCCGACGTCGGTGAGGAAGGCGCCGGACCGGGAGTACGAGGTGCCCACCGAGTCCGGGTCGGGGTCGTAGAGCGCCTCCAGATCCCAGCCGCGGTCGGCCGGGAACTCCGACACCGCGTCCTCACCCGACAGGACGATGTCCCACAGCTCCTCCGGGCTCGTCACACCGCCCGGGAACCGGCAGGCCATCGCCACGATCGCGATCGGCTCGTCGGTCGCACTCGACATGGCCACCGAAGCGGAGGCGGCGGGGACCGCGCCGGACAGTTCGGTGCGGAGGTAGGCGGCGAGTACGGCGGCGTTGGGGTAGTCGTAGACCAGCGTCGCGGGCAGCGCGACACCGGTGGCCTCACTCAGCCGGGCCCGCAGCTCCACCGCCGTCAGCGAGTCGAAGCCCAGCTCCCGGAACGCGCGGGACGCCGAGAACGCATCCCCCGACACGTGACCGAGCACCGCGGCCGCCTCATAGCGGACCAGCTCGGTCAGCTGCCGCTCCTGCTCCACCTCATCCAGCCCGGCCAGGCGCTGCGCCAGCGCAGACAGGCCGCCACTCTCAGCCGACTCCGACTCGAACGCGGCCCGCACCTGCGGCAGTTCACCCAGCAGCGGACTCGACCGCCTGGCCATGAACGTCCCCGCGAACCGCTCCCAGTCCACATCGGCGACCACCACATTGCCGTCACCCCGCTCCAACGCGGTCGCCAGCCCCGTGATCGCCACCTCCGGAGCCATCGTCGGCAGACCCCTGCGCCGCAACTGCGCCGCGGCGTCCTGACCGGCACCGGCCACCATGCCGCCACCACCCCACGGACCCCACGCCACCGCCACCGCCGGCAACCCCACCGCACGACGACGCTCCGCCAGCGCGTC